>NZ_JAMGZK010000008.1 GCF_025564065.1 Silvania hatchlandensis
TTTTCGCCTTTCCCTCACGGTACTGGTTCACTATCGGTCAGTCAGGAGTATTTAGCCTTGGAGGATGGTCCCCCCATATTCAGACAGGATACCACGTGTCCCGCCCTACTCTTCGAGTTCACAACATGTGCATTTTTGTGTACGGGACTATCACCCTGTACCGTCGGACTTTCCAGACCGTTCCACTAACACACATGCTGATTCAGACTCTGGGCTGTTCCCCGTTCGCTCGCCGCTACTGGGGGAATCTCGGTT
>NZ_JAMGZK010000009.1 GCF_025564065.1 Silvania hatchlandensis
TTTTCGCCTTTCCCTCACGGTACTGGTTCACTATCGGTCAGTCAGGAGTATTTAGCCTTGGAGGATGGTCCCCCCATATTCAGACAGGATACCACGTGTCCCGCCCTACTCTTCGAGTTCACAACATATGCATTTTTGTGTACGGGACTATCACCCTGTACCGTCGGACTTTCCAGACCGTTCCACTAACACACATGCTGATTCAGACTCTGGGCTGTTCCCCGTTCGCTCGCCGCTACTGGGGGAATCTCGGTT
>NZ_JAMGZK010000010.1 GCF_025564065.1 Silvania hatchlandensis
CTTGACACTGAACACTGGTCCTTGATGTGTAGGATAGGTGGGAGGCTTTGAAGCGTGGACGCCAGTCTGCGTGGAGCCAACCTTGAAATACCACCCTTTAATGGCTGGTGTTCTAACGTAGACCCGTGATCCGGGTTGCGGACAGTGTCTGGTGGGTAGTTTGACTGGGGCGGTCTCCTCCTAAAGAGTAACGGAGGAGCACGAAGGTTAGCTAATCCTGGTCGGACATCAGGAGGTTAGTGCAATGGCATAAGC
>NZ_JAMGZK010000052.1 GCF_025564065.1 Silvania hatchlandensis
TATGGTGGTACAGCACAAAAGTGGGGGTGATCGACCTGAAAAGAAAGTCGATCACCATGGGTAAAGGATGTTAAAAAGTGTTCACCCTGTCCCCGAACATCTGTCTACCATGTCCCCGGACTGTACAAGGGAGAGGGCAGGGGTGAGGGGAGTTTTCCTTCAAAATCCCGCCTCACAATCTCCAGCGCTTTCAGTACCGTCTCGGCCGGTAAATCGTGGTTTTCCAGCAGCATAATTAAATCGACGGCCAGCTTGACCTCGTCCGGGGCATTTTCCAGTGACATCATGTTCTCCAGTTAACGGGTCATACGCGCAATCACGCGCTCAATATCATCCAGTGCTTTACGGCAGCGTTCAAGGCGGCCGTCGAGGGCGGTGATTTCACGCATTAAGCGCTGCTGCTCTTCCAAAGTATCGGCCTGGTTCAGCTTCATCTGGCGTTCCTCTTTCATTTCACCTAGCCGACGTTCAAACTCCTGATGCTCCAGGCGCTTGCGCTGCCATTTTGTTGCCCCCGCAGAGGCGCTGTCCCAGAGGCGCAGCGGCCAGGCGGCAATCTCCCGGTGCAGGGCGGCAATCTGCTCTGCCAGATGGGTCGCCAGCCAGGCAACCTGCTCAGTCTGCGCTTTTTCTACCGCGTGGCCCAGTTCATCAAGATTGTGCTGGGCTTCATCCAGATAATCTTTCATTACGGTGCTGCGGGTGCGGAACAACTGCCGGTCAAAACGCGGCTTCAGGGTTGCGTGCTGCATCAACGGGGCGGCCTGCGTTCGCAGGGCCGTCAGCTGATTTTGCAGCGTCTGTAAAAGCAAGGCTGTTTTCAATCCGCTCTCCAGTGGTACAGTAGCCGTTCAGTTTGATAACGATTCGCATTATGCAGCGTACTATTTTAATCATCATTGGCTGGCTTGCGGTAGTGCTTGGCACGCTGGGCGTCGTATTGCCCCTTCTGCCGACCACGCCCTTCATCCTGCTGGCGGCCTGGTGCTTTGCCCGCTCGTCGCCGCGTTTTCACCACTGGCTGGTGCATCGCTCGTGGTTTGGCGGTTATCTGCGCCACTGGCAGCAGTACCGGGCCATGCCGCCCGGGGCCAAGCCGCGCGCGATTGCGCTGATCCTCGTGACCTTCGCCATCTCATTATGGCTGGTTCACATCCTGTGGGTGCGGATACTGCTGCTGGTGTGCCTTGGCTGCCTGCTGATTTTCATGTGGCGTATCCCGGTGGTTGATGAAAAGCAACAAAAGTCATAATCCGCAGAATGGCTGTTGCAATTCTCGTGCGCAGCCAGTAAATTCGACCGTTTTCGAGCACGGGTGCGGCTGGTTAAAGGTTAAACAAATGTTACTTTGACCCAACCGTTATGCGCTCCGTGAGCAACACCGTTTTCATCAGGCACACACTTATGACCGCAACTGCGCAGCAGCTTGAATATCTTAAAAACAGCATCAAAAGCATCCAGGATTATCCGAAGCCGGGTATTCTTTTCCGCGATGTCACCAGCTTGCTGGAAGACCCGAAAGCGTATGCTCTCAGCATTGAATTGCTGGTTGAGCGTTATAAGGACGCCGGGATCACCAAAGTGGTTGGCACCGAAGCGCGTGGCTTCCTGTTTGGGGCGCCGGTAGCGCTGGCAATGGGTGTCGGTTTTGTGCCGGTGCGCAAGCCGCGTAAACTGCCGCGTGAAACCATCGCTGAAAGCTACGAGCTGGAATACGGCACCGATCAGCTGGAGATCCACATCGATGCGATCCAGCCTGGCGATAAAGTGCTGGTGGTTGACGATCTGCTGGCAACGGGCGGCACCATTGAAGCCACCGTTAAGCTGATCCGTCGTCTGGGTGGCGAAGTGACCGACGCGGCCTTCATCATTAACCTGTTCGATCTGGGCGGCGAACAGCGCCTGGAAAAACAGGGCATCACCAGCTACAGCCTCGTGCCTTTCCCGGGACATTAATCCCCCTCCCACAACCTCGCCCAACGGGTGAGGTTGTGTTAGCATTACCCCCTGATTATCCACCTTCCAGCGTTGCAGAGCCCGCCCATGAGTTATCAGGTGTTAGCCCGAAAATGGCGACCCCAAACCTTTGCTGACGTTGTCGGCCAGGAACATGTGCTGACCGCCCTGGCGAACGGCTTATCGCTAGGACGTATCCATCACGCTTATCTTTTTTCCGGCACCCGTGGCGTCGGTAAAACCTCTATTGCCCGTTTGCTGGCGAAAGGCCTTAACTGCGAAAGCGGGATCACCGCGACGCCGTGTGGCGTGTGTGACAACTGCCGTGAAATCGAGCAGGGGCGCTTTGTCGATCTGATTGAGATCGATGCTGCCTCACGCACCAAAGTCGAAGATACCCGCGATCTGCTGGATAATGTCCAGTACGCGCCGGCACGCGGCCGCTTTAAGGTCTATCTGATCGACGAAGTGCACATGCTGTCCCGCCACAGCTTTAATGCCCTGCTGAAAACGCTGGAAGAGCCGCCTGCGCACGTTAAATTCCTGCTGGCGACAACCGATCCGCAAAAGCTGCCGGTCACCATTTTATCCCGCTGCCTGCAGTTCCATCTGAAGGCGCTGGACGTCGGGCAGATCCGCGATCAGCTCGAGCATATTCTTAATGAAGAGCAGGTGACGCACGAGCCGCGTGCCCTGCAGCTACTGGCCCGTGCGGCCGACGGCAGCCTGCGCGATGCGCTCAGCCTCACCGATCAGGCGATTGCCAGCGGTGACGGTGTGCTCTCTACGCTTGCGGTCAGCACTATGCTTGGCACCCTGGATGACGATCAGGCGCTGTCGCTGATTGAGGCGGTGGTCGAGGCCAACGGCGAGCGCGTGATGACGTTAGTGGATGCTGCAGCCTCACGCGGCATCGAGTGGGAAGCTCTGCTGGTTGAGATGCTGAGCCTGCTGCACCGTATTGCGATGGTACAGCTCTCGCCGGCAGCACTCGGCGCCGATATGGCCGCGATTGAACAGCGGATGCGCGAGCTGGCGCGAACCATTCCGCCAACGGATGTGCAACTCTACTATCAAACCTTATTGATGGGTCGCAAGGAGATGCCGTTCGCACCGGACCGACGTATGGGCGTTGAAATGGCCCTGCTGCGTGCGCTGGCGTTCCATCCGCGAATGCCGCTGCCTGAGCCCGAGGTTCAACCACAGTCATTCGCCCCGGTCGCCCCCACGGCGGTGTTGACGCCGATGCAGGTGCCTGCCCAGCAGAGTACGCCGCCACCGCCGCGCCATGATGTGCCGCTGTCGGACGCCACCAGCCAGGTGCTCGCTGCCCGCAATCAGCTTCAGCGCGCGCAGGGAGCACCCAAGCCAAAAAAGAGTGAACCGGCAGCGCCAGGCAGAGCGCGGCCGGTAAATAACGCTGCGCTTGAACGTCTGGCATCGATCTCGGATCGCGTCCAGTCGCGTGCCGCGACAAGCCCTCCTGAGCCACAGAGTCCGGTGAAGAAAGAGGCGTATCGCTGGAAATCCACCGCTCCGGCCGAAGCGGTCAAGGTGGAAATCACCACGCCGAAGGCGCTGAAAAAAGCGCTGGAGCATGAGAAGACGCCGGAGCTGTCCGCTAAGCTTGCCGAAGAGTCGCTGGAACGCGACGTCTGGGCGGCTGAGGTCAGCCAGCTGAAGCTTCCTAAACTGGTGGAACAGGTCGCGCTGAACGCCTGGTGCGAGCAGGAAGGCAATCGTGTCTGCCTGCATCTGCGCTCGGGCCAGCGCCACCTGAACTCGGCGAGCGCGCAGCAGGTGCTGACCGAGGCGCTTGGGACATTACGGGGGGCACCGGTTGAATTGACTATCATAGAAGATGATAATCCGGCGGTGCGAACGCCGCTGGAGTGGCGTCAGGCCATTTATGAAGAGAAGCTCGCGCAAGCGCGTGAGTCTATTATCGCGGATAATAACATTCAGACTCTGCAGCGCTATTTTGATGCAGATCTGGATGAAGAGAGTATTCGCCCCATTTGATCGTGAGTCTGACTTACGGTTGTTATCTGTAACGTGACTGAAGAGAGAAGCCTATGTTTGGTGGTAAAGGCGGTCTGGGTAACCTGATGAAACAGGCCCAGCAGATGCAAGACAAAATGCAGAAGATGCAGGAAGAGATCGCACAGCTGGAAGTGACTGGCGAATCGGGCGCAGGTCTGGTTAAAGTCACCATCAACGGCGCGCATAACTGCCGTCGCGTGGAGATTGATCCAAGCCTGTTCGAAGACGACAAAGACATGCTGGAAGATCTGGTTGCTGCTGCATTCAACGATGCTGCGCGCCGTATCGACGAAACGCAAAAAGAGAAAATGGCGTCTGTATCCTCAGGAATGCAGTTGCCACCGGGCTTTAAGATGCCATTCTGATGCGCCTGGGTAAGCGGTGGCGATCGCCGCTTACTTTGTCTTGTCGCTCTTCTCCTCTCGTATTACCCTTTACTTTAATTCACTTCACCGATATTTATTCTTATATATATATCTTCTGTCTCTTTGTTTTTTATTTTTATGATTCATCCATTTGACGAATATGATCGGAATTAACAGGCTATCGAGTGTGTTTAACCGATAAATAAAGATTGCTTACGTCACAAATTGATTAATAGTGCTAAAGAACGGTTGATCGATTAATTTTAGATATGCGAGAGTTGTCTGAGGGTATTACTATGTGTTTTGTTTGAGCATGTCCTCATTCGTCCTGTGAAATAACATATATTTCAATGGGATGTTTTTCATCGACCTAAAAAGGATTGATCATGAAAGTGAATTTATTAAACGGATCTGTTGTTGTATTGCTCGCATCGCTGGGTAGCGTAACTCAGGCCACTGCGGCAAATAATGAAGTGACCTTTGTTGGGTCTGTGCTGGATACCGCCTGTACGGTGACAGTGAATAACGGTCAATCTACCGTTGAATTAGGCGGTACATTAAAATCCGATCTGGCTGCGCAGGGTGATACGGGTGCGCCAAAAACCTTCTCTATTTTATTAAGCGGATGCCCAACGGATGGTCCGACAGCAGCCTATATTAAATTCTCCGGCGAAACCGACGGGAATAATACCTATTTTAAAAATACCGCTACCAGCTCTGCGGCAACCAACGTTGCGGTGCTCATTAAGCAGGGCGAACACACCGTTGAGGTAAATGACGGTAATGCCGCTATCATGCTTCCATCGGCCGGTGGTGATGTGAACGTTGACTATACCGCTCAGCTGGTGGCCACGGCTACCGGGGCGACCAAAGGTGCGGTATCCAGCACTCTGACTTACAACGTTTCTTATCAGTAAGGGAGTGAAGGGAGGAGGCGACTCCTCCCTTCAGGATAACCTATGAAATTGTATCAACTGGCCGCCTCCTTTTTGCTCTCTGTTTTCGTTGTTCTCCCTGCGCAGGCGAGTTTGCTAATAGGCGGCACGCGCCTTGTTTTTGATGGTTCCCGCCAGGCGGCAACCTTGTCGATTGAAAATAAAGACAACGTGACGAACCTGGTGCAGTCATGGCTCTCCCCGGCAGATGAACATTCCCCTGAAAAAGATGCCTTTATAATTACCCCTCCGCTTTTTCGACTGGAGTCCGGCGGACAGGCCGCTATTCGGGTTGTGCGTTCAGGAAAACCCCTGCCGGACGATCGCGAATCCATGCTGTGGCTGAATGTCAAAGGCATTCCGGCGGCGACCGGCGGGCCGGATAAAAATATACTGCAGATCGCGATTAACTCGCGCATAAAAATGATTTATCGCCCGGCGGCACTGAAAGGAGCCACCCCGGAGCGCGTCGCGGATAAATTACAGTGGAATATCAGCGGAACAGCGTTGGTAGCAAAGAACACAACGTCGAATTATATGAATTTCTCTTCCCTGATTGTGAATGGCGAGACCTTGTCTACGCCTTATTTTGTTGCGCCTTATTCTCAGCTCACTATCGCGGATAAAAAATTCCCGGCACATGGCCAGGTGACGTGGAAAATACTGGATGATTTCGGTATGAGTACCAAAAGTTATTCGCAGGCGTATTGATACGGTAAATGGAAAGTTTTTGCATGGATACTTATTATGAGCGTAATCACCAGGCGTGTAACCTTTTCTGCTCTGCAGATCGGGCTGATTATTCTGGTATTCCAGCGATGTGCGTTAGCCAAAGAGTATTTTAACCCGCATCTGTTAGAAACATCTGATGCGTCAGTACCCGAATTAGACCTCGATTTATTTGCACAAGATACCGTGCCGCCGGGCGATTACAACGTCGACGTGTATATTAATGGCAGCTACGTCGATACCCGAACGTTATCTTTTCGTAATGATGCGGAAAAGAGCGGGAGCCAGGCATGTCTGGATATGACGCTGCTAAAACAGTGGAATATCCGTACCGATAAATACCCTCAGCTGTCCAAAACGGGCGATCCCTGCGTGCAGCTGGCGGCGATCCCTGATGCGAAAGAGCATCTGGATATTGCGCGTCAGCGTTATGAATTGTCCGTCCCCCAGGTCGGCATGCTCACAAACGTGCGCGGCTATGTTTCCGAAGAACGCTGGGATGAGGGGATTACGGCAGGATTGCTGAACTACAGCCTGTCGGGGCAGAACGTCACGCCACGAGACGGGGGCGACAGCGACAGTAGCCAGTTCGTGAGTATCCAGCCCGGACTCAATGCTGGCCCCTGGCGTCTGCGCAATTATTCCACATGGAATCACGACGATGACGGGCAGAACTGGGATTCGGTTTACACTTATATTTCCCGGGATATTCACGCCCTGCGTAGCCAGATGGTGGTTGGGGAAAGCAACACCCAGCCGGGCATTTTCGACAGCACCGGCTTTACGGGCGTGATGCTCTACTCCGACACCGAAATGCTGCCCGACAGCCAGCAGGGATTCGCCCCGGTGGTGCGCGGTATCGCCCGGACTAACGCCGAAGTGTCGGTGTATCAGAACGGCTACGTTATCTATAAAACCACGGTTTCTCCCGGCGCGTTTGCCATTAATGATATCTACCCCACGGGCAGTTCCGGGGATTTGCAGGTGGTGGTTAAAGAGTCCGATGGCTCTGAGCATCGCTTTGTCGTGCCTTATGCCTCGCTTGCGGTGCTCCAGCGTGAAGGCCAGGGGCGTTATTCGGCGGTGATGGGAAAAACGCGCCATGAAAGCAACCGCACTAATGAATTCAACTTCGTGCAGGCTTCCGCTGCCAGAGGCATCGGCGCGGGGTTGACCCTGTTTAGCGGCTTTATCCAGGCTGAAGACAAATACACCAACCTGCTGATCGGCGCAGGGGTGAACCTGGGCGAGTTAGGGGCGTTCTCGCTGGATATCTCCCAGGCATGGGCCCAGCTCAAGAAAAAAAAAGCTTCTGAAAGCCCTTCCAGCGACGAAGGCCAGTCTTACCGGCTGCGCTACAGCAAGACGCTGCAGTCCACCGATACCACCTTTTCTCTGGCCGGCTATCGCTATTCGTCCAGTGGGTACTACTCGTTTCAGAATTTCAGCGATAACTGGAATGAAGGGGACGATCTGAATGATTCTGGCCGAGAGCGTAATCGCTTTGACCTTTCCATTTCACAAAATACTGACTGGGGAACGCTGGCCGTCTCTCTGATCAGTGAGTCCTACTGGGATGATTCCCGAATGGATTCGCTCAATATCGGCTACAGCAACAGCATCGGTAAGCTCTCATACTTTGTTAACTACGCCCATAACAAGAACTATGCCTCCGAAAGTGATGATCAAGCCACGAACGATGATGCCATCTCGATCACTTTCAGCCTGCCTTTCAGCGCGTTCAGCAACGACGAGCAGTGGCAGAGCGTGTCAGCAAACTACGCGGTTAATAGTGATGGGGATAACCATACCACCCACAACCTTGGCCTCACGGGCAGCATGCTGAAGGACAACGCCTTAAACTGGCAGGCATCGGAAGGCTACGATTCATCATCGAAAAAGACCAATGGCAATCTGAATGTGAACTATCAGAGCAGCTACGCCGACCTGTCTACCGGTTATGGATACGATGAATACAATCAGCGCTACAGCTATGGCGTGAGGGGCGGGGCGGTCGTCCATTCTAAAGGCGTAACGCTTTCGCGCGCGTTGAACGAAAGCATTGCGCTCGTACAAGCGCCCGGCGTCGCGGATGTTCCGGTGGCGGGGCAGGCCAACATTCATACCGACTGGTTTGGCAATGCGGTCATCCCTTATGTCAGACCCTACCATATCAACAACGTGACGCTGGACAGCTCCGATGCGGATATCGCCAATGCGGATATGGATAATATGAACAAGAAGCTGGTACCGACGCGCGGCGCGGTGGTGCTGGCCCGCTATCAAACATGGCTGGGGTATAAGTCGATGATGACCCTCGATTATCAGGGTAAAGCCGTGCCGTTCGGCGCGGTGGTCACGACGGAAGATAACGATGACGAAACGGTGCGCACCAATATTGTGGGCGACGACGGACAGGTATATCTGGTCGGCCTGCAGCCGACAGGCATGCTGCACGTGAAATGGGGTGCAACAGCGGATAAACAGTGCCAGGTCAATTATGTCCTGCCTGAAGCGAGGCAGGAAAATAACATTATCTTTTACCGTGGGCAGTGTCTTGCGATGCCGGTAAATAATGGCTAAGGGAATGGCGTGATGAATAAATGGAACTCTTCTGTCCTTGCGTTATTATTATTCGCGCACGCGGCCGCGGCATATAACGATCAGGACGTGGTTAACTTCTCGGTGAGCGGCAATATAACCCAGTCGGTCTGCAGCGTGACGGTGCCTGGCCGGGTGGATTTAGGCGTGTACGCCCGCCAGGATCTGGCCTTCGCCGGGGCGCACAGTGCGAATATCCCTTTTACGATTAACCTGACGGGGTGCACCCAGGGGTTGACCCGCGCGACCGTCACCTTCACCGGGATGCCCTATGATGACGGTAGCTGGGGAAGCGTTATTTATGCCAATCAGGCGGATGCGGGCGCGCAGGGGATTGGCCTGCAGATTTACAATGCCGACGGCGCATCGCCGGTAAATCTTGCCAATGGCGTGAGCTACACCTTTCCGGTAGATGCCCAGACAGCAGGGGGCAATTTAACCCTCATTGCGCGGCTCTATTCTCCTGAGGGAAAAAGTACCGCCGGGGAATTCAGCTCGGCCGTCACCCTTAATTTCATCTATAACTGATTTCTTGCGGGAGATATTCCATGCGGCTCGTTTATCTGTTGGGCTCCATTTTATTTCTGTTGTCGTTCTCATCGTTTGCTAGTTGCAAGCGGGACAGTAATGACAGCATTTCTGTCTCTACCATTGCATTGCCGGATAATATTGTTATCAACAGCAGCGGTTATGCTGCCGGGACGATTTTATATGACTCGGGCTATGTTGGCGGCAGCGACAGTAAAGTGACGATCAGTGACTGCTTATATAGCTATTATGTCGGGTTTCTTTATCTGTCATCACCGCAGACGGGCGTCTCACTTGGCGACAGGGTCTATCCCACCGGTCTGGATGGGATCGGGGTCAGGGTTTATACCCTGAATCAGGCCGGGCCGTATGATGATGAACGTGCCATCGATAACACCTGGCAGAATGGCGATGCGAATCTTCTGACGTCGGGCCACACCCTTAACAACTCCTCCTATCGCCTGCAGCTGGTGGCAACCGGGGGTAAGATTAGCAGCGGTACCCTGGCGCTCCCCTCGCCGCTGGCCCGGGTCGATTTTCGCGAAAGCAAAAGCACCAGCGGTGACGGGGATATCGCCTCTCGCCTGACGGTCTCTTCCAGCCAGATCAACGTCAAAGCAACAGGCTGTACATCCGATGTGGCGGCGCTTAACTTTGCGATGTCGGATATTAACATGACGCGCTTTGATGCCAGTCCGCGCGTCGGCGGGGTCACGCGCCAGGTCAACCTGACCTGTGAGCCCGGCACCAACGTCTCGTTAACCCTACAGGCCCCGGCGGTCACCGATGGCGACAATCAGAATAACACCCTGATCGCCCTGTCGCAGGACGGGGAATCCACCGTGGCGGACGGCGTGGGCGTGCAGTTGAACTTGCGGCTGGCTTCGGGGGAATACGACAGCGGGCAAAGCGGCCTGCCGCTGAATACCCCCATCGCGATCCTCTCTTCCCAGCGCGTCAGCAATAGCAGCCGGGGTTACACCGCGTTTTCCGAACCGTCCAATCCCGGCGGCGCGGCGGCAGGTGAAACGCTGATCTTTACCGCAGATTATTATAAAAACAAATCCACGATCACTCCAGGAAAGGCCAATGCGGCGGGGACGATGACCTTCACCTATAACTGAGCGATGTTTTGTTGGCGGACAGATGCTACTCTATGCCCCTTTATTTTTTCGTACACGGCTACATAAAAGGAAGGCTTTGATGCAAACCAGTCCGCTACTCACGCAGCTAATGGAAGCGCTACGCTGCCTGCCGGGCGTTGGCCCGAAATCAGCGCAGCGCATGGCGTTTACCCTGTTGCAGCGCGATCGCAGCGGTGGAATGCGCCTGGCGCAGGCGCTGACCCGCGCCATGTCGGAAATCGGTCACTGTGCCGATTGCCGCACCTTTACCGAACAGGACGTGTGCAACATCTGCACCAATCCGCGTCGTCAGGAAAACGGTCAGATCTGCGTGGTGGAGAGTCCGGCGGACATCTACGCCATCGAGCAGACCGGGCAGTTTTCTGGCCGCTATTTTGTGCTGATGGGCCATCTTTCACCGCTGGACGGTATTGGCCCGGATGATATCGGTCTTGACCGCCTGGAGCAGCGCCTGGAAGCTGAAACGCTGACCGAGGTGATCCTCGCCACCAACCCGACGGTAGAAGGGGAGGCGACCGCCAACTATATCGGTGAGCTATGCGCGCAGTATGGCGTGGCGGCCAGCCGAATTGCCCACGGCGTTCCGGTGGGCGGCGAGCTGGAAATGGTCGACGGCACCACGCTGTCGCACTCGCTGGCCGGGCGTCACAAGCTTATTTTCTGAACAAACGGAGGCTGCTTTCACGGCCTCCGCTTGAAAAGTTTCCCCTCTATCCCCATCTCTCCCTCAACGCTTTTAAACCCCATTAAATGGCATTGTTGAGGTCGACTTAGTATGAAAGGACAAGAAACCCGCGGTTTCCAGTCAGAAGTTAAACAACTTCTGCACCTGATGATCCATTCTCTTTATTCCAATAAAGAAATCTTCCTGCGTGAGCTTATCTCTAACGCCTCTGATGCGGCAGATAAGCTGCGTTTCCGTGCGCTCTCTAAGCCAGAGCTCTATGAAGGTGACGGCGATCTGCGCGTGCGCGTCTCTTTTAATAAAGAGAACCGCACCCTGACTATCGCTGATAACGGGATCGGGATGACCCGCGATGAAGTCATTGACCATCTCGGCACCATCGCCAAATCCGGTACCAAAGCGTTCCTGCAATCGATGGGTTCCGATCAGGCGAAAGACAGCCAGCTGATTGGCCAGTTTGGCGTGGGCTTCTACTCCGCATTCATCGTGGCGGATAAAGTGACCGTACGCACCCGTGCAGCGGGCGAAGACGCTGAAAGCGGCGTGTTCTGGGAATCCCACGGCGAAGGTGAATATACCGTTGCCGACATCACCAAAGCGGATCGCGGCACCGAGATCACCCTGCACCTGCGCGAAGGGGAAGACGATTTCCTCAACGACTGGCGCGTGCGCTCCATCATCAGCAAATATTCTGACCATATCGCCCTGCCGGTCGAGATCGAAAAACAGGAAGAGCAGGACGGTGAAACCGTGCTTTCCTGGGAGAAGATCAACAAGGCCCAGGCGCTGTGGACGCGTAACAAGTCTGAAATCAAAGACGACGAGTACAACGAGTTCTATAAGCACATCGCCCACGACTTTACCGATCCGCTGACCTGGAGCCACAACCGTGTGGAAGGGAAGCAGGAGTACACTAGCCTGCTGTACATCCCGGCGCAGGCGCCATGGGATATGTGGAACCGCGATCACAAGCACGGCCTGAAGCTGTACGTCCAGCGTGTGTTCATCATGGACGAAGCCGAGCAGTTCATGCCGAACTACCTGCGCTTTGTGCGCGGCCTGATCGATTCTAACGATCTGCCGTTGAACGTCTCCCGTGAGATCCTGCAGGACAGCACCGTCACTCGCAATCTGCGTACCGCCCTGAGCAAACGTGCGCTGCAGATGCTGGATAAGCTGGCGAAAGAGAGCGCGGAAAAATACCTCACCTTCTGGAAACAGTTCGGTCTGGTACTGAAAGAGGGCCCGGCAGAAGATTCAGCCAACGTTGAAGCGATTGCCAAACTGCTGCGCTTTGCCTCCACCCACACCGACTCTGCCGAGCAGACCGTGTCGCTGGAAGAGTACATCGGGCGCATGAAAGAAGGGCAGGAGAAGATCTATTACATCACCGCAGACAGCTATGCTGCGGCGAAGAGCAGCCCGCATCTGGAGCTGCTGCGTAAGAAAGGCATCGAAGTGCTGCTGCTTTCCGATCGCATCGATGAGTGGATGATGAACTACCTGACCGAGTTCAGCGGCAAGTCATTCCAGTCTGTGGCGAAAGCCGATGAATCCATCGACAAGCTGGCGGACGAAGTGGACGAAACCGCGAAAGAGGCGGAAAAAGCCCTTGAGCCGTTCGTTGAGCGCGTGAAAACCCATCTGGGCGAGCGCGTGAAAGAGGTGCGTTTCACTCATCGTCTGACCGACACGCCAGCCATCGTCACCACCGATTCTGACGAGATGAGCACCCAGATGGCGAAGCTGTTCGCCGCGGCGGGCCAGAGCGTACCGGAAGTGAAGTACATCTTTGAGCTGAACCCGGATCACGCGCTGGTGAAACGTGCGGCAGAAACCCAGGACGAAGCTCGCTTCGCCGAGTGGGTCGAGCTGCTGTTGGATCAGTCCCTGCTGGCCGAGCGCGGCACGCTGGAAGATCCAAACCAGTTCATTAAGCGCGTGAATGCGCTGCTGCTGGCGTAAGACCCAACAACACCCCTCACCCTAACCCTCTCCCCTGTGGAGAGGGCCGGGGTGAGGGCATTCAGGCCGCATCCTCTAATATATTCCCCTCATTAACCGTTTCAGCCTCCCCGCCTTTCTTGAGCCATACCCGTCTTGATGGTATTGTTTAGCGCTTTTGAAAAATTGAACCAACTTTTGAGGGGATTTTCGCAATGCGTATTATTCTGCTTGGCGCTCCGGGCGCGGGTAAAGGAACTCAGGCTCAGTTCATCATGGAGAAATACGGTATTCCGCAAATCTCTACGGGTGACATGCTGCGTGCCGCTGTTAAATCTGGCTCTGAGCTGGGCAAACAGGCAAAAGACATCATGGACGCCGGCAAACTGGTGACCGATGAGCTGGTTATCGCGCTGGTTAAAGAACGCATTACGCAGGAAGATTGCCGCAACGGTTTCCTGCTGGACGGCTTCCCGCGTACGATTCCGCAGGCTGACGCCATGAAAGAAGCGGGCATCAACGTGGATTACGTGCTCGAGTTTGATGTACCAGATGAGCTGATCGTCGATCGCATCATTGGTCGTCGCGTACATGCTGCTTCTGGCCGCGTTTACCACATCAAATTCAATCCGCCGAAGGTGGAAGGTAAAGACGACGTGACCGGCGAAGAGCTGTCCACGCGTAAAGACGATCAGGAAGAGACCGTGCGTAAACGCCTGGTGGAATACCATCAGATGACCGCGCCGCTGATTGGCTACTACTCTGCAGAAGCGCAGGCGGGTAACACCCAATACGCAAAAGTAGACGGTACAAAGCCGGTTGCTGAAGTCCGTGCAGAGCTGGAAAAAATCCTCGGCTAATCGCACCTTTCTCACCCGGCTATCCGGGTGAGAAAAGTTCTCATTTCTCCTTTCGCTGCAATTGGTTCCGTTTACGCGCTTTTCAGATACAATTATCAGCCAGTCAAATGGTTATGAGGCGTGAATGAGTCAGGCGAAAACCGGCATCCTGCTTGCCAATTTAGGTACCCCCGAAGCCCCCACCTCCGCAGCGGTTAGCCGTTATCTGCGCCAGTTTTTGAGCGACACACGCGTTGTGGATACCCCGCGCCTGCTGTGGTGGCCCTTGCTGCGCGGTGTGATCCTGCCGATCCGTTCCCCGCGCGTGGCAAAACTGTATCAGTCGGTCTGGATGGATGAAGGTTCGCCGCTGATGGTTTACAGCCGCCGCCAGGAAAAGGCGCTAGCCGCCCGTCTGCCTGATATGCCGGTGGTGCTGGGTATGAGCTACGGCAAACCCTCGCTGGAAAGTGCGGTTAATGAACTGCTGGCGCAAGGCGTGGACCATATCGTGGTGCTGGCGCTCTATCCGCAATACTCCTGTTCCACCGTGGCCGCGGTCTGGGATGAACTGGCGCGCATTCTGGCAACCCGTCGCCGTATTCCTGCTGTGACCTTTATTCGCGACTACGCGGATAACGAAATGTATATCAATGCCCTTGCCAGCAGCGCGCGCGCGTCCTTTGCGAAACACGGCGAGCCGGATTTGCTGCTGCTTTCCTACCACGGTATCCCGCAGAGATTTGCCAATGAAGGGGACGATTATCCGCAGCGCTGTCGCGATACTACGCGTGAGCTGGTGTCCGCGCTGGGTCTGCCTCCCGAGAAGGTGATGATGACCTTCCAGTCGCGCTTTGGTCGCGAGCCGTGGTTGACACCTTATACCGATGAAACCCTTAAAATGTTGGGTGAGAAGGGCGTAAAGCATATCCAGGTGATGTCGCCGGGCTTTGCAGCGGACTGTCTGGAAACGCTGGAAGAGATTGCGGTGCAAAACCGGGAATTCTTCCTCGAAGCCGGCGGGACAAAGTACGAGTATATCCCGGCGCTGAACGACGACCCTGAACATATCGAGATGATGGTGTCCCTGGTGACCAACAGCCGCTGATCGCGCGACAGGCCGGATTTGTGCTACCATTTCCGGCCCATCCGTCACTCGTAGCCCAGAACATGAAATTTCCCGGTAAACGCAAATCTAAACACTACTTTCCCGTTAACGCCCGCGATCCGCTGCTGCAACAAATTCAGCCGGAGAATGAGACCAATGCCGCCTGGGTAGTGGGTATCGATCAGACGCTGGTGGATATTGAAGCAAAAGTGGACGATGCGTTTGTCGCACGCTATGGCCTGAGCGCCGGGCACTCACTGGTGATTGAAGACGATGTGGCGGAAGCGCTGTATCAGGAGCTGGTACGTGACAACCTGATCACCCATCAGTTTGCCGGTGGCACCATCGGCAATACCATGCACAACTACTCGGTACTGGCTGATGACCGCTCGGTGCTGCTGGGCGTCATGTGCAGCAACATTGAAATTGGCGGCTACGCCTACCGCTATCTGTGCAACACCTCCAGCCGCACGGATCTGAACTACCTGCAGGGCGTGGACGGGGCAATTGGCCGCTGCTTTACGCTGATCGGTGAATCCGGGGAGCGGACCTTCGCCATCAGCCCGGGCCATATGAACAAGCTGCGCGCCGACAGCATTCCGGAAGAGGTGATTGCCGGTGCCTCAGCGCTGGTGCTGACCTCCTATCTGGTGCGCTGTAAGCCGGGCGAGCCGATGCCGGAAGCGACCATGAAGGCGGTGGAATACGCGAAAAAATACAATGTGCCGGTGGTGCTGACGCTGGGGACGAAATTTGTGATCGCCGATAACCCCGAGTGGTGGCAGGCGTTCCTGAAAGAGCACGTCTCCATTCTGGCAATGAACGAAGAAGAGGCCGAAGCCCTGACCGGGGAGAGCGATCCGCTGCTGGCGTCTGATAAAGCGCTGGACTGGGTCGATCTGGTGCTCTGCACCGCCGGGCCGGTGGGCTTATATATGGCGGGCTTCACCGAAGAAGAAGCCAAACGCAAAACCCAGCACCCGCTGCTGCCAGGTGCCATCGCCGAGTTCAACCAGTTTGAGTTCAGTCGCGCGATGCGCCACAAAGATTGTCAGAATCCGCTGCGCATCTTCTCGCACATCGCCCCGTACATGGGCGGGCCAGAGAAGATCATGAACACCAATGGCGCAGGAGACGGTGCGCTGGCGGCGCTGCTGCACGATATCACCGCGAATGCCTTCCACCGCACCAACGTGCCTAACTCCAGCAAACACACGTTCTCCTGGCTGACCTACTCGTCACTGGCGCAGGTATGCAAATACGCGAACCGCGTGAGTTATCAGGTGCTTAACCAGCACTCGCCGCGCTTAACGCGTGGTCTGCCGGAAAGAGAAGACAGTCTGGAAGAGTCGTACTGGGCCAGGTAAAAGCAAAACGACAACCTCTGGTTGTCGTTTTTAGTGTTTATTCCCTCTCCCGGTGGGAGAGGGCCAGGGTGAGGGCATCAGGCCGCAGAAATTTAACCCGTCACCGCCTCTTCAACCGGCGGTTTCTCCAGCAGCGACAGCATGGTATTGGCAATCTCGCGTTCGCCCATCACCACCTGGTTGGCGCCGCGCTCGATAATGTATTCCACTTCGTCGTCATAATGCGCCCGGGCGATAATCTCCAGGTGCGGGAATTTCTCGCGGGCGGAGACCACAATCTCACCGGCCTCATAGCCATTGGGGATGGTCAGCAGCAGCCAGCGCGCGCAGTTTAGGTGCGCAAGCTCCATAATCTCTTCGTTCGCCGCATTGCCCAGCACAGCGCGAACGCCGCGCTCGCGCAGCTCATCCACGCGGGTGCGAGAGGTCTCAATCACCACCAGCGGAATGCCCTGAGCCATTAACTTCTCGCCCAGCAGGCTACCAACCCGGCCAAAGCCGACCAGCAGCGCATGGTTGCAGATATCCACCGGGATCTGCTTCTCTTCCTCGATGGCCTCTTCCAGAGTCTGCTCTTCGAGGGTTTCGGTTTTATCGAGGTATTTCTCCAGCAGCGCGAACAGCACCGGGTTGAGCATAATCGACAGGATCGCTCCCGCCAGCACCAGGTTTTGTCCCGCCTGCGGCAGCAGGTTCAGCGCCATTCCCAGTCCGGCGAGGATAAAGGCAAACTCACCAATCTGTGCGAGGCTGGCGGCGATGGTCAGGGCAGTGCGCGGCGAGTGGCCGAACAGACGCACCAGGAAAAAGGCCGCGACCGACTTACCGAAGATGATGATCGCCAGCGTGCCAAGCACCGCCAGCGGCTGGTCGATGAGTACCAGCGGGTCAAACAGCATCCCGACGGAGACGAAGAACAGCACCGCAAAGGCGTCGCGCAGCGGTAGGGTGTCGTGTGCAGCGCGGTGGCTGAGTTCAGATTCGTTGAGTACCATCCCGGCAAAGAAGGCGCCCAGGGCGAAGGAGACATCAAACAGCTCGACGGCACCAAAGGCGATACCCAGCGCCAGGGCCAGCACGGCGAGAGTAAACAGCTCGCGTGAGCCGGTGGCGGCGCTGCGGGAGAGGATCCACGGCACCAGGCGACGGCCAACCAGCATCATAATGGCGATAAACGCCACCACTTTACCGATGGTGATGCCCATATCCAGCGCCAGCGTGGCAAAGCCGACGTTGTCTTTTTCGAGCATCCCGGCAACGGCGGGCAGCAACACCAGCGTTAATACCATCACCAGGTCTTCGACGATCAGCCAGCCAATGGCAATCTGCCCGCGCTGGCTGTCTATTAGCTGCCGCTCTTCAAGCGCGCGCAGCAGCACCACGGTACTGGCGGTGGAGAGACACAGCCCGAACACAATACCGGTCATCAGCGGCCAGCCCAGCATTGATGAAAGCGCCATACCCAGCAACGTCGCCACGGCTATCTGGGCGATGGCACCGGGGATGGCGATGGCCTTTACCGCCATCAAATCCTTCAGGGAGAAATGCAAACCGACGCCGAACATCAGCAGGATCACGCCAAGTTCCGCCAGTTCAGGGGCAAGTTTGGTATCAGCAACGAAACCAGGAGTAAACGGACCGGCCAGCACACCTGCTAATAAATAGCCCACCAGAGGGGAAATACGCAGTTTGTTGGCAAGCATGCCGAGTATAAATGCAAGTACAAGTCCACCGACAATGGTGGTGATAAGCGGTGTGGCGTGATGCATTCCGTCTCCTTTCGTTGCTGTGTTGATCCATTTTTGGTTAAAAAACCAAAAAGCCGAGTAATAGTTTATGACAAATCTAATGATTATGTTTATGAATAATTGTTGAATTTTGAAGAAAACAGCAATAAGCGTTAAACGGAAGGAGAACAGGACGATTTTTCAGGAAGGGGGCTAAGAAAGGCTTATGGCAGAAGGAAAGGCTGCGGCCAAAGTCAGACTTTGGCCGCGGATAAATCAGGCTTTATGCCGGTTATCAGGCAGGAATATGGTCAACATCCCCAGAAGTGGCAGGAAAGCACAGATTTTGTAGACCAAAAAGATACTGGTATGGTCCGCAACCAGCCCTAACACCGCCGCTCCCAGCCCACCCATGCCGAAGGCGAAACCGAAAAATAGCCCGGAAACCATGCCAATACGGCCCGGTAACAGCTCCTGAGCGTACACCAGGATGGCCGAAAACGCGGATGCGAGGATAAAACCAATGATCACGGTTAAAACCCCCGTCCACCACAGGGTTGCATAGGGTAAAAGCAGCGTAAATGGCGCTACGCCGAGGATAGAGCCCCAAATCACATATTTACGCCCGATCTTATCGCCCAGCGGCCCGCCAATAAACGTCCCGGCGGCAACAGCAAACAGGAACGCAAACAGATGAAACTGCGCGTTTTGTACCGATAATCCGAATTTTTCCATCAGATAAAAGGTGTAATAGCTGCTGATGCTGGCCATATAGAAGTATTTGGAGAAAATGAGCATTAACAGGATGCTAACGGCCAGAATGACCTTGTTGCGCGGCAGCGGATTGATCACCGGAGCCTGGGGTTTACCCTTATTCACCCGGTGTTGAGCGGCGTACCAGCGGCTGATTTGCGCCAGTACCACAATCGCCAGCAGCGCGGCCAGTACAAACCAGGCGACGTTACCTTTGCCGTACGGGGCAATAATCACCGCCGCCAGCAGAGGACCGAGGGAACTGCCGAAGTTACCGCCCACCTGGAACAGAGACTGCGCCAGTCCGTGACGGCCGCCGGACGCCATTCTCGCCACACGGGACGATTCCGGGTGAAAGACAGATGAACCGGTACCGACCAGCGCCGCCGCCACCAGCACCCCTTCAAAGCTTCCCGCCATCGCCAGCAGGATCAGCCCGCTGAGGGTAAAACACATGCCAACAGGCAGCGACCACGGCATCGGATATTTGTCCGTCCAGTAGCCCACTACCGGCTGGAGCAATGACGACGCCAGCTGGAAAGTAAGGGTGATCATGCCGATCTGCACAAACGTCAGTGAGAATTCTGACTGCAGCAGCGGGTAGATCGCCAGAATCAGCGACTGGATCATATCGTTAAGCAGATGCGACAGACTGATCGCGCCGAGAATACCAAATGAGGTGCGCGGCTTCGCAGCCGACACCGGGGGAGTAGATTCACTGATTGCCATAAATACCACGTTAATTGTTATTGGAAGTGCAGGGAGTAATTATTATCCGACTAACATACCTTTCCCCGACATTTGAGGAAAGTCGCAATTCTGAAAAGATATTTGTCTATTCTGGTTACTCATTGTAATTTTTGCGTTTGTCGATGAGTCAGGGAGAGAAGAGATGAAGTTAATGAAGCGTAGCGTTGCGCTGGCAATATTAGCGGCCTGCGGGCTGCTTAGCCTGCCTGCGCAAGCCTGGGAACAAGATAAAACCTATAACATCACCATTTTGCACACTAACGATCATCACGGTCACTTCTGGCGCAGTGAGTATGGCGAGTATGGCCTCTCGGCGCAGAAGACGCTGGTGGACGGGATCCGTAAAGAGGTCGCGGCGAAGGGCGGCAGCGTGCTGTTACTCTCCGGCGGCGACATTAATACCGGTGTGCCGGAGTCCGATCTGCAGGATGCCGAACCCGATTTCCGTGGCATGAACCTGATTGGCTACGATGCGATGGCCGTGGGTAACCATGAGTTTGATAATCCGCTGACCGTATTACGCCAGCAGGAAAAGTGGGCAAAATTCCCGTTCCTCTCCGCCAATATTTACCAGAAAAGTACCGGCGAGCGCTTATTTAAACCCTGGGCCATTTTCAAACGCCAGGATATTAAAATTGCGGTGGTAGGGCTGACCACCGATGACACGGCCAAAATCGGCAACCCGGAATATTTCACCGATATTGAGTTCCGTAAACCGGCGGATGAAGCGAAGCTGGTGATCCAGGAATTGCAGCAGAACGAAAAGCCGGATGTGATTATCGCCACCACCCATATGGGGCATTACGATAATGGCGATCATGGCTCGAACGCGCCGGGGGATGTCGAGATGGCACGCAGCCTGCCAGCGGGCGCGCTGGCGATGATTGTGGGTGGTCACTCACAGGATCCGGTGTGCATGGCGTCGGAAAATAAAAAGCAGGCGGATTACGTGCCAGGCACCCCTTGCGCGCCGGACAAACAGAACGGGATCTGGATTGTGCAGGCGCATGAGTGGGGCAAATACGTGGGACGCGCGGACTTCGAGTTCCGCAACGGCGAGATGAAGCTGGTGAATTACCAGCTGATTCCGGTCAACCTGAAGAAGAAAGTCACCTACGACAACGGGCAGAGCGAGCGCGTGCTCTATACCCCGGAAATCGCCGAAAACCAGCAGATGCTCTCCCTGCTGTCGCCGTTCCAGAACAAAGGTAAAGCGCAGCTGGATGTGAAGATCGGTACCCTGACCGGCAGGCTGGAAGGCGATCGCAGTAAAGTCCGCTTTGTACAGACCAATATGGGCCACCTGCTGCTGGCCGTGCAAATGGCGCGCACTAACGCTGACTTTGCGGTAATGAGCGGCGGCGGTATCCGCGACTCCATCGAGGGCGGGGATATCACCTATAAAGATGTGCTGAAGGTGCAGCCGTTCGGCAACGTGGTGGTGTATGCCGACATGAGCGGGAAAGAGGTGAGCGATTACCTGACGGCGGTGGCGAAGATGAAACCGGACTCCGGGGCCTATCCGCAGTTTGCAAACGTCAGCTTCGTGGCAAAAGAGGGCGTGCTCAACGACCTGAAGATCAAAGGTGAACCGGTTGATCCCGCCAAAACCTACCGCATGGCGACCTTAAGCTTTAACGCCACCGGCGGGGATGGTTATCCGCATCTGGATGACAAACCAGGCTATGTGAATACCGGCTTTATCGATGCCGAAGTGCTGAAGCAATACATCGAGCAGAACTCTCCGCTGGATGTGAATGCCTATGAACCGAAAGGTGAAGTGAGCTGGCAGTAGTGGGGTGAACGTCCGGTAGCGAGGCGCTACCGGGCGTTTGATTACTCCCGCCGCGCGATATCCGCGAACTGCGCATCCAGCATTTTTGCCAGATCGCTGGCGGCTAATTCAATGTCCAGCCCGCGCTTGCCACCCGAAATAAAAATGGTGTCAAAGTCCTGAGAGGGCGCATCAATCAGCGTCGGCAGGCGCTTTTTCTGCCCCAGCGGACTGATACCGCCCACCAGATACCCCGTTGTGCGCTGCGCCACCATCGGGTCGGCCATATCCACTTTTTTGGCGCCCAGCGCTTTTGCCACTTTCTTCAAATCCAGCTGACCGGCCACCGGCGTCACCGCCACGGCGAGGTGCTTCATGTCACCATTGACCGCAACCAGCAGCGTTTTGTAAACCTGATCGGCATTCAGTCCCAGCTTGCGCACCACTTCATCACCAAAATTCGTTTCGCTGGGATCGTGGTCGTAGCTGTGGACCCGGAAAGAAATCTTGTTTTTTTCGAGTAATTTAACGGCGGGAGTCATTGCAATCCTTCTTAGCACAGACAATAAACGCCCTAAGCATACGCCTGTGGAGTGGCTAAAAAATAGCACCATCTTGCGCAATAGTGTTGGCAGTGATGGTCACTTTGAGCGACAATCGGCTCAACCGGGGGTCTCCTCCGGCATAATAACAACGATGAAATTCCTCTTTGACGGGCCAATAGAAATATTGGCCGCTTTTTTATCTCAGCAACGACGGCAAATTTCCTTCACCGTACAAATGCAGCGCTCCCACGGCCACCACGTAGCGGCCTGCAGGCAGCGCGTGCAGCGTTGAACACCACGCCTGATTGCGTTCGTGCATTAAGACGTCATACAGCGATTCACTGAACGTTGCCGGCAGCGCCAGCTTATCGACGCTGGGCGGCGCCTCCAGCCACCAGCTCACCATCGTTTGCAGCAGACGGGCGTTGGTATGCCAGTGGGTCAGCGTATCTTCCAGTAACAATAATCCATCGTTCGGCATCTGGCGCAGCAGGGCAATCTGGCTGTCGGACCCTTCGAGCTCAATAACCGGCAACTGCTGCGCGCGTGCGGCGTTCAACAGCTGATAGTCGATCCCGAATTCACCACGCAATCCCAGACGCTGCGCCTGAGTGGCCTGCAACACCATTGCGATTTGCCATAGCGGCTGACTCTCCAGCATTGAGAGCGGTAATCCCAGTTCGTCGGCGAACCGCTCCAGTTCAGTCAGTTGCGCAGGGTTGAGACGTTCATTCAGCGGAGGCGGGATCGCAAGGCCAGCGAAAGGCGATTCGTCGCCGGAGATATCGGCCTCGACGATCAGCGCATCCGCCCCGCGCAGCCGGGTGATAAGACCGGGCGGCAGGGGAGACATATCGCGCGTGCCCATATGGATACTGCCCACCAGGTGCAGATGCTGCCCGCCAGGCAGGGAGATATCGAGCCCCGGCCAGGTATAGCGCTGGGGAAAGAGGGCGCGAAACGCTATTTTTAGACGATGAAACAAACTCATACGCGCTCCGTGAAGGGAAAAATTCATGCTAGCGCGTGGGGGGGCGGGGTGCAAGACGTCCTTGTCTGCGATAAAAGGCTAGGCTTTGGGCTTAAAACGCAGCAGGCGGTTGGCATTGCTCACCACGGTGATGGAGGAAAGCGCCATCGCCGCACCCGCCACCACCGGGTTCAGCAGCGTGCCGGTCAGCGGCCACAAGATCCCAGCGGCAACAGGGATCCCAATCGCGTTATAGATAAAAGCCCCCAGCAGGTTCTGCTTCATATTGCGCAGGGTCGCTTTCGAGATCGCGAGCGCGTCGGCAACGCCCGTCAGACTGTGGCGCATCAGGGTGATCGCCGCCGTTTCGATGGCGACATCGCTGCCGCCGCCCATCGCAATTCCCACTTCTGCCTGTGCCAGCGCCGGGGCATCGTTAATGCCGTCACCGATCATCGCCACCCGGCGACCTTCGCCCTGCAGCTTCATAATGGCCTCGGCTTTGCCGTCCGGCAGCACGCCCGCAATCACCTCGTCAATACCGGCCTCTTTAGCGATGGCCTGTGCAGTAATGGCGTTGTCGCCGGTGAGCATCACCAGTCGATAGCCCGCGCGGTGCAGACGCTGTAGTGCGGCGACGCTGTCCTCACGCAGCGGATCGCGAACAGCAAACAGCGCGGCAGCCTGGCCGTCAATCGCCAGTAGCACCGGGGTTGCTCCCCGAGCGGCCCAGGAGCGTAAAGGGTCATCCAGCGCGCGGGTATCAATGCCGTTTTCGGCCAGCAGCGCCTGATTGCCCAGCAGCAGGGTGCGGTTGTCGGCCTCGCCGCTGACGCCCAGCCCGCGCAGGGTGCGGAAGTTGTTGACCTGCGGTAACCCCGCCGCGTCGGCTTTGCTGAGGATGGCGCGCGCCAGCGGGTGGCTGGAGCCCTGTTCCAGTGCCGCCGCCAGACGCAGGGCGTCGGCTTCGCTGAGATTGCCCACCGTATTGACGGCGACCACCTGCGGCTTGCCTTCTGTGAGGGTTCCGGTTTTATCGAACACCAGCGTGTCCAGGGTGCTGGCGTGCTGTAGCGCATCGGCATCGCGTACCAGGACCCCAAACTCGGCGGCACGGCCCACACCCGAAATAATCGACATCGGCGTCGCCAGCCCGAGTGCGCATGGGCAGGCGATGATCAGCACGGTGGTGGCGATCACCAGGGTGTAAACAATCTGCGGTGCGGGGCCAAAAAAGTACCAGATGGCGGCGCTGAACAGGGCAATGCCCACCACCACCGGCACGAAAATGGCAGAGATTTTATCGGCCAGTTTGCCGATTTCCGGCTTACTGCTCTGGGCCTGGCGCACCATGCGAATAATGCGCGACAGGGTGGTGTGGCTGCCCGTGTGGCTGGCGCGGAACAGCACGCTGCCATCCTGCACCACCGTTCCGGCGTAGACGCTCTCCCCGCTGCTTTTCTGCTGCGGGATCGGTTCGCCGGTCAGCATCGCTTCATCAAGCCAGGCTTCGCCCTGGGCGATCTCCCCGTCGACCGGCACGCGATCCCCGGTGGTCAGGCGTAGGATCATCCCCACCTCAACGTCGGCCAGCGGGACGTCTTGTTCGCCGTTTTCAGTCACCACCCGGGCGGTCGGTGGGGTTAAATCGAGTAATTTTTCCAGCGCTTTTGAGGAGCGCTGGCGGGCCCGCGCTTCGAGCATATGGCCTAAGTTAATCAGGCCGATAATCATCGCGCTGGCTTCATAATAGAGATGGCGCGCTTCCATCGGGAACCACTGCGGCCAGAGGTTGACGCTCATCGAATAGAGCCAGGCGGCACCCGTGCCCAGCGCCACCAGCGTGTCCATGGTGGCTGTGCGGTTTTTAAGGCTTTTCCATGCGCTGGTATAAAAATGCCCGCCCGCGAAGACCATCACCCCAAGGGTGAGAATACCGATCGCCAGCCACAGGCTGCGGTTGTCGTCGGTGACCATCATGTTGTCCCCAAGCATCCCCCAGCCCATCACCGGGATCCCCACCAGCAGGGCAACAATCGCCTGCCAGCGGAAACGCTTCATGGTGGCGATGGCGGTTTCCTGCTGGCGCGCGCGGCGTTTGAGGTCATCTTCTATCGCCTCGGCACCGTAGCCCGCTTTTTCAATCGCCAGCACTAAATCCGAGGCGGAGGCGCTACCCATCACCAGCGCAGTGCGCTCCGCCAGATTGACCCGTGCCTGTGCAACCCCCGGTACCGCCTGCAAGGCATTCTGTACCCGGGTGACGCAGCTGGCGCAGCTCATGCCATTGATTAACAGCTGCTGGCTGTCAACGGTGTCGTGAGCTGCCGGAAGCTCAGAAGGGGCCGCTGTCAGTGCTTCCGACGGGATTGTTGACGCTGTCAGCGGATCAGCCTTTGGGTGGCTTAACTCCGCCCCGTAACCGGCCTGTTGGATGGTGTCGATCAGGGCATCGGCGCTGGCGCTGCCGGTGATAACCGCATGGTCAATAGTCACTTCTGCACGTTCGACGTCCGGGCGTTGTTCCAGACTCTCTTTGACACGTTTGACGCAGTGGCCGCAGGACAGACCGTCGAGCGTCAGATTAATGCTGTGAGACATATCAAAACTCCTTATAAATATCCGGCCACATATTGACCGTAGGAACACTTTCCTCAAACTGTTATAAAGGTTAAACCTTCCATCAAGGGGAAGGTCAAGGGGGAAACGTGAATATCAGTGATGTTGCCAAAAAAACCGGGCTGACCAGCAAAGCCATTCGTTTTTATGAAGAGAAGGGGCTTGTCACCCCCCCGCTGCGCAGCGAGAACGGCTACCGGAGCTATACGCAAAAGCACCTTGATGAACTCACGCTACTGCGTCAGGCCCGCCAGGTGGGGTTTAATCTGGATGAGTGCGGCGATCTGGTGGATCTGTTTAACGATCCCGCCCGCCATAGCGCGGATGTCAAAAGCCGGACCCTGGAGAAGGTCGCCGAAATCGAACGTCATATTGTGGAGCTGCAGGCGATGCGCGATCGGCTGCTGGCGCTTGCCGAGAGCTGTCCGGGGGATGACAGCGCCGACTGTCCGATTATCGACAATCTTTCCGGCTGCTGTCATCGCAAGCGTGAGGTTTAGCAGGCCCTGAGGCGAAGGGTGATGCCTTCTACCGCCACGACCTCGACTTTAGTACCCGCGTTGAGGTCGTCGTCGGCAACGACTGGCCACGAACTGTCGCCCACCCGCATATGGCCGCGACCGTTCACCAGATTCGTGTCCAGCGTAAACCGCATCCCGACAAGCTGCTGCCCGCGTTGATTAAGTCGCGCATCGGCAGGCTTTTGCGCGCGCACCTGCCTGGAGAGCCAGCGCCACCAGAGCCATGCGGCAATCAGGGTCAGCAGGGCAAACAGCGTTCCCTGCCATGCCCAGTCCAGGGGCAGCACCCAGACCAGTAGCCCGGTGACCACTGCTGCCACACCGCTCCACAGCAGGTAGCCGTTGCCGCCGAGCATCTCAGCTGCCAGCAGCAGGCCACCGAGACTCAGCCAGAAGATGTGCGGATGTGCAGCGATCATCTCGATCATAATTTACGCTCGTTGCCGCTGTTTTTGATAAGCTCTGCGATCCCACCGATCGACCCCATCAGGCTACTGGCGTCCAGCGGCATCATCACCACTTTGCTGTTTTCCGCCGAGCCGATTTTTTGCAGCGCTTCGGTGTACTTTTGCGCCACAAAGTAGTTAATCGCCTGAATATCCCCGGCGGAGATGGCCTCTGACACCATTTTGGTGGCCTGTGCTTCTGCTTCTGCTGAACGTTCGCGGGCCTCAGCTTGTAAAAATGCCGACTGACGTTCACCTTCGGCTTTGAGGATCTGTGACTGTTTCTCCCCTTCGGCTTTCAGGATCGCCGCCTGCCGTATCCCTTCGGCCTCCAGAATATAGGCGCGTTTAGTCCGTTCCGCCTTCATCTGGGCGTTCATAGAAGAGATCAGTTCTGCCGGTGGGCGTACGTCGCGGATTTCAATGCGGGTAACCTTAATACCCCACGGATTAGTGGCTTCATCGACGATATGCAGCAGCCGGGTGTTAATGCTGTCGCGCTGGGAGAGCATTTCATCCAACTCCATGGAGCCCAGGACGGTACGAATATTTGTCATGGTTAAATTCAGAATCGCTTGCTCAAGGTTGCTCACCTCATAGGCGGCTTTCGGCGCGTCGATGACCTGAATAAAGCATACCGCGTCGATGGTGACGTTGGCGTTATCCCTGGAGATGACCTCCTGGGATGGGATATCGAGCACCTGTTCCATCATGTTAATCTTGCGCCCAATACGATCCATAAACGGCACGACGAGGCTCAGGCCGGGCTGAAGGGTGTTGGTGTAACGGCCAAAGCGTTCAACCGTCCACTGGTAGCCCTGCGGGACAATTTTGACCCCGGCGGCAACAATCACCAGGGCGACGAATATCAGTACGGGGATCACGATGAGCATATAAAACCTCCTGTTTTGCATTCCATTTAGCAACAACGATTGCGCGTTTATTGTTCATTAGTATATCGGTAAACAGCGCAAAATTCGCGCCGAATCAACGGCGCACACGGGCGTTGGACGTAAAAAAGCCCCGCTAAAATTAGCAGGGCTGCGGGGCAGTAACCGGATCAGTACAGCAGGGCGTACAGCTTGCGACGGTAAGTTGATGCCAGAGAATCGCCGGTGCCGAGTGCCGCCAGGATCTCCTGGAACATTTTACGCGCCTGGCCGTCGGCGGCCGCCAGATCTGTTTTCAGGTGGCTGAACAGCAGGTCCAGCGCTTCTTCATTGCGACCGACCTGGTGCAGCTGCAGAGCCAGCTGGCTGGCCAGCGTCGCGTCGGCAGGGTTGGCGGCAACGTGCTGCTGCAGCTGTTGGATTTCCGGCGTATCGGCGGCCTGCTTCAGCAGTTCAATCTGCGCCACCAGACCCTGGTAGCGGGTGTCTTGATCCTGCAGCGGGATGGTTTTCAGCACCCCTTCGGCGTCTTCGGAACGCTTTAAGGTAATCAGCGTTTCTGCCAGCAGTAAGCCGATCTGACTGTCCTGAGCGGACAACTGCCAGGCCTCTTTCAACAGCGGCAGGGCCTCGTCATGTTTATCTTCAGCCATCAATGCCATCGCTTGCTGCGCTTTCAGCTCTTCTTCACGCGGCAGCACTTTATCCAGCAGGGCGCGGATCGCCTCTTCTGGCTGTGGCCCCTGGAAGCCATCAACCGGCTGACCATTCTGGAACAGATACACCGTTGGAATGGCGCGCAGGCCAAACTGGGAGGCGATCATCTGCTCGGCGTCGCAGTCCAGTTTTGCCAGAATGAACTGACCGTTGTACTGCGCCGCAAGCTTTTCCAGCACCGGCGTCAGCTCCAGACAGTGCTGACTACGCTCAGACCAGAAATAGAACAGCACCGGTTTGATCATCGACTGTTCAAGCGTCTGCTGCAGGTTTGCTTCGGTAATGTTGACAATATTCTGTACGGACATGCGGCTATCCCGGTTATGAGTTTTTATTTAGGGTATACATGGGGGCGTGGCGCGTGGCTTCAACTCAGCCCTGTAAAATTTTGTCCATCATCCGGCCAGGCAGCAGGCGCTTCAGCAGACCGACGGCATGGGTCACCAGCGTGACCGGATAACGCATTTTGGGGTTTTTGCTCTCAAAAGCATGGCGCACTTTGACGACAACCGCCTCCGGGCCGAGGGTAAAACGTGCGGCAATTCCCGGATTCTCCACCGGCTTGTCGGCCTGGGTTTGATTGACGTTTTCGGTAAAGCGGGTGCGGATCGGGCCTGGCTCAATCAGGCTCACTTTGATACCGCTGTGGCGCAGCTCCATACGCAGCGCATCTGACCAGGCCTCCAGCGCGTATTTGCTGGCGGCATAGGCTCCGCGACCGGGGGTAGAAATCAGCCCCATCACCGAGGAGGTCATCACGATCCGTCCTTCGCCGTGCGGAAGCATGGCGGGCAGCAGGCGCATGGTCAGCTGGTGGATGCCAAAAAAGTTAGCCGAAAACTGCTGCTCAAGCTGCTGGCGAGAAAGGGTTTGCAGCGGGCCATACACGCCGAAACCGGCATTGTTGAACAGACCATACAGCCGATTATCGGTCAGGGCGATCACCGCGTCGGCGGCGCGATCAATGCTGTCCGGGCAATCCAGATCCAGCAGCACGCCGGTAAACCCCATGTTGTTCATCCGTTCAACGTCGTCGGGTTTACGACAGGCGGCCAACACCCAGAATCCCTGACGCTTCAACTCAAGGGCGCTTTCAAAGCCAATCCCACTGGAACATCCTGTTATTAAGACCGATTTTTGCATAACTTTACCTGTCAGAATCTCCGCTGAATTACGAGTCATGTTTAACTAAGGGTGCCAGCCGGGTCGCCATCCAGTCGGCGATAAACGGCTGTGCGTCCCGATTGGGGTGAATACCGTCGTCCTGCATCCACTGCGGCTTCAGGTAGACCTCTTCCATAAAAAAGGGCAGCAGCGGAATATCAAACTCTTTGGCAAGTTTGGGATATATCGCACTGAAGGCTTCATTATACCGACGGCCATAGTTTGCCGGGAGTCGAATTTGCATCAGCAGCGGCTGGGCGTTTGCGGCGCGAATATCCTGCAGAATTTTGCGCAGGGTTTGCTCCGTCTGCTGTGGCTGGAATCCGCGCAGACCATCGTTGCCGCCGAGCTCCACCAGCACCCAGCGCGGCTGATGCTGCTTAAGCAATGCCGGCAGGCGAGAAAGCCCCTGCTGGGAAGTATCGCCGCTGATGCTACCGTTGATCACCGGCGTTTTAGTCTGCCATTTATCGTTCAGCAGCGCGGGCCAGGCGGCACTGGCCGCCATCCGGTAGCCTGCGCTGAGGCTGTCACCCAGAATTAATATCGTGTCTGCCGCCGCGGCGCGACATGTCATCAGAATCAAAAACAGGAAGGGCAAATGCCAGCGGAAAACATTGTTGAAGTTCATCGTCTTAAGAAGTCCGTGGGTCAGGGGGAGCACGAGCTTTCCATCCTTACCGGAGTTGAACTCATTGTCAAACGCGGGCAAAGCATCGCGCTGATTGGTGAATCGGGCTCCGGTAAGTCGACGCTGCTGGCGATCCTCGCGGGGCTGGACGACGGCAGCAGCGGTGAAGTCAATCTGGTCGGGCAGCCGCTGCACAGCCGTGATGAAGAGGCGCGTGCCGCCCTGCGTGCAAAACACATCGGCTTTGTTTTCCAGTCATTTATGCTGATTCCGACCCTTAATGCGCTGGAGAACGTCGAGCTGCCAGGTCTGCTGCGCGGCGAGAATACCACCCAGAGCCGCGCCGGGGCGAAAGCGCTGCTGGAGCAACTGGGGCTCGGCAAACGTCTCGATCATCTTCCGGCCCAGCTGTCCGGTGGCGAGCAGCAGCGCGTGGCGCTGGCCCGCGCCTTTAACGGTCGCCCGGACGTACTGTTTGCCGATGAGCCCACCGGCAACCTCGATCGCCAGACCGGGGACAAAATTGCCGATCTGCTGTTCTCGCTCAATCGCGAGAACGGCACCACGCTTATCCTCGTCACGCACGATCCTCAGCTGGCGGCCCGCTGCGATCGCCGTCTGCGGTTGGTGAACGGTCTGTTGCAGGAGGAAGCATGATTGCCCGCTGGTTCTGGCGCGAATGGCGCTCACCCTCGCTGCTGATCGTCTGGCTGGCGTTAAGCCTGGCGGTGGCTTGCGTGCTGGCGCTCGGCAGCGTCAGCGATCGGATGGAAAAGGGGCTCAGTCAGCAAAGCCGCGAGTTTATGGCGGGAGACCGGACCCTGCGTAGCTCGCGCGAGGTGCCGCAGGCGTGGCTGGATGAGGCGCAAAAGCAGGGGCTGAAGGTCAGCGATCAGCTCAGTTTCCAGACCATGACCTTTGCCCGGGATACGCCGCAGCTGGCGAGCGTGAAGGCGGTAGACAATGTCTACCCGATGTACGGCGATTTACAGACCAACCCGCCGGGCCTGAAACCGACTCCAGGGACGGTGCTGCTGGCCTCGCGCCTGATGGCGCTGCTGAACCTGAAAACCGGCGACAGCATCGACGTCGGGGATGCGACGCTTAAAATCGCCGGAGAAGTGGTGCAGGAGCCCGATTCCGGCTTTAACCCCTTCCAGATGGCGCCGCGTCTGCTGATGAACACCGCCGACGTGGCGAAGACCGGGGCGGTACAGCCCGGCAGCCGCGTCACCTGGCGCTATAAATTTGGCGGCACGCCCGTTCAACTGGCGTCGTACGAAAAATGGCTGCTGCCGCAGCTGAAACCGGAGCATCGCTGGTCCGGGATGGAGCAGGAGGACGGCGCGCTGGGCAAATCCCTGGAGCGCTCCCAACAGTTCCTGCTGTTGTCCGCGCTGTTGACCCTGCTGCTGGCGGTCGCTGCGGTGGCGGTGGCCATGAGCCACTACTGCCGCAGTCGCTACGACCTGGTGGCGATCCTCAAAACGCTGGGGGCGGGCAGGGCGCAGCTGCGCAAGCTGATTGTTGGCCAGTGGCTGATGGTGCTCGGGCTCTCTGCCATCACTGGCGGAGCGATGGGGGGGCTGTTTGAAAAGGTGCTGATGGTGCTGCTTAAACCGGTACTGCCCGCCGCACTGCCGCCTGCCAGTCTGTGGCCGTGGCTGTGGGCAATTGGCGCGATGACGGTGATTTCCCTGCTGGTGGGGCTGCGTCCGTATCGCCTGCTGCTGGCCACACAGCCGCTGCGGGTGCTGCGCCGGGACGTGGTGGCCAGCGTCTGGCCGCTGAAAGTGTATCTGCCGGTCATTATTGTCGTGGTGGTGGCGCTGTTGGCCTGGCTGATGGGCGGCAGCATGCTGCTGTGGGCGGTGCTGGCAGGCGCAGTGGTGCTGGCGCTGCTGTGCGGCGTGCTGGGCTGGATGTTGCTCAGCGTCCTGCGCGGGCTGACGGTAAAATCGCTGCCGGTGCGGCTGGCGGTGAACCGCCTGCTGCGTCAGCCGTGGTCGACCCTCAGCCAGCTGTCGGCGTTTTCACTGTCGTTTATGCTGCTGGCGCTGCTGCTGGTGCTGCGCGGCGATCTGCTGGATCGCTGGCAACAGCAGCTCCCGGCTGAAAGCCCGAACTATTTTCTGATTAACATCGCCCCGGAGCAGGTCACGCCGTTAAAAGGGTTCCTCTCCGAGCATCAGATTGTGCCTGCGGCGTTCTACCCGATTGTGCGGGCGCGTCTGACCCAGATTAACGGCCACTCGACCGAGGGCAACAAAGATGAATCGCTGAACCGCGAGCTGAACCTCACCTGGCAGGATCAACGTCCAGACCATAACCCGATTACCGCCGGTAGCTGGCCGCCAAAAGCGGGCGAAGTGTCGATGGAAGAAGGGCTGGCGGCACGGCTTAACGTCGGGCTGGGGGATACGGTGACCTTTACCGGGGATACCCAGGACTTCAGCGCCAAAGTGACCAGCCTGCGTAAAGTGGACTGGGAGAGCCTGCGGCCTAACTTCTTCTTTATCTTCCCCTCCGGGGCGCTGGATGGGCAGCCCCAGAGCTGGCTGACCAGCTTCCGCTGGGAGAACGGCAACGGCATGCTTACTCAGCTCAACCGTGAGTTCCCGACCATCAGCCTGCTGGATATCGGGGCGATCCTTAAACAGGTCGGCCAGGTGCTCGAGCAGGTTAGCCGGGCGCTGGAGGTGATGGTGGTGCTGGTGACGATTTGCGGCGTCCTGCTGCTGCTGGCCCAGGTGCAGGTGGGCATGCGCCAGCGCCATCAGGAGCTGGTGGTCTATCGCACGCTGGGCGCGGGTAAAAAGCTGCTGCGTACAACCCTCTGGAGTGAGTTTGCGCTGCTGGGGCTGGTGGCCGGACTGGTGGCAGCCATCGGGGCGGAAACCGCGCTGGCGGTGCTGCAAACCCGGGTGTTTGATTTCCCGTGGGAGCCTGACTGGCGACTGTGGGTGATCCTGCCGCTGTGTGGGGCGGTGATGCTCTCCCTGTGCGGCGGCTGGCTGGGCGCGCGTTTACTGAAAGGCAAAGCCCTGTTCCGCCAGTTCGCCGGTTAATTCCCTTCCGTCATCATCACGTGCCGGTTTTTATACCGGCGCGTGATACTTAAGTAGCATAAAAAGATAACTCCTTGAATTTTAGTGGCACAAATCATTAAAAACCGGACAACACGGGTCAATAAATTCCGGGTAACATTCACCCGCTAAATAAATAGCAGTGTGTCTATCAAGGAATAATAATGACCATAAATAAAACAGCGCTGGCGGTTGCGATCGGCGCGGCAGTGGCATTGACGTCTTTTGCATCCCAGGCAGAAATCACCGTTTTGAAACAAGATCCGCAGGCGGGTAACCCGCTGAGCCGTCTGAATTTCACCGTTGGCGGCAGTATTCGTCCGCAGTTCCAGAACATGACCGGCAATGACGGCCAAAACAGCTACAAGCGTAACGGCTTTGACGGCGGCACCCGCTTCCGTTTCGCGGCGGACAACTACCTGTTTGATGACATCAGCTGGGTGAGTTACTACGAGCTGGGTGTGAACATTCCGGCCCAGTTCAACTGGGATCACCACTATGCTGAAGGCGCACACGACACCTCCCGTCGTATGCTCTACACCGGCCTGAAAAGCGACACCTGGGGCACCCTGACCTTCGGCCAGCAGAACAGCGTCTATTACGACGTGGTGGGCGCGAAAACCGATATCTGGGATTACGACATGATCGGCCAGGCACCGGGTAACGGCATCAACGGCGACTACGACGGCTCGTACCGTTCACGCCAGATGCTGAAATACAAAAAAACCGTGGGTGATGCCGATCTGTATGCCTCTTACCTGTTCGAAGACAGCGAATTCCTGGCGAAAGACGGGATGCGCTACAAGCGTAAAGGCGGCGGTTCGCTGGGTGTGAACTACCACCTGACCGAGGATCTGACCTGGGGTACCGCGTGGAACTACACCCGCGCAGACATGCGTAACCCGAACAACGGCGACAGCAAATCTTACGATCAGAATATCCTCGGCACCGCCCTGAGCTGGAAACCAGACAACTGGACCTTCTCTGCAGGCGGCGGCTGGTATCAGAACTTTATGACCAGCAAAAAAGCGTCAGTAAATGACTACTTCGCCGGTGATGCGTGGGGTATCGAGTACTTCGCGGGTTACACCTTCCCGGTTGAGCAGTATGCGCTGAAATCCATCCAGCCTTACTTTATGGGCGATCGCATCGAGACCATGAACGGTCGCAACTACCAGCGTATCGACAATGGCGTGGGTATCAGCTTCCAGCTGGATTATGGTTTCCGCGTTGACTACGAGCACGTGTTCACCTCCAGCACCGACGATCTGGGCGATATGAACCTGGTCCGTCTGCGTTACGACTTCTAAGTCTGCGCGGTTTGTCCCCGGTGGCGCGTTGCTCACCGGGGCTACAGCCGACCCCGCCGGGAAAACAATCCCGAAAATCGCATAACCCATCTCCTGTACATTCAACGACATAATTCGCAACATCATGAAATAATTTCAAGGACGTGGCCTGTGATCTGTGTCATGTTAACAGCAACTGCGCCGCATCGTACGGCACACCCACATCACGCATCACCGCTTTGAAATGGAGATCTCATGGGATTACGTCACACCCTTCGCGCTGCCGCTGGTGCGCTTTTGCTGGTCTGCGGTTTGCAGGCTGCCCACGCTAACAGCGATCCACACACTATCGTCTTCGGCGTTGCGCCGGGCCCGTACGGTGACATGGTTAAGCAGGCCATTGCCCCGTCGCTGAAAGAGAAAGGCTACAAAGTGGTAGTGCGCGAATTTAGCGACTACGTGCAGCCCAATATGGCGCTGGCGAACGGTAGCATCGACGCCAACCTGTTCCAGCACTCGCTCTATTTCACCAAATTCACCGCCGATAAAAATCTGCAACTCACCAAATTGCTGGCCGTGCCCACCGCCGGGATGGGTTTTTACTCCCGCCAGGTGAAGAGCCTCGATGAGCTGAAAAAAGGCGATATCGTTACCCTTTCGAACGATCCGACCAACCTCGCGCGCGGGCTGCGTTTCCTCGCCTCGCTGAAGCTGATTACCATCAAAGAGAATATCGACCCAACCAAAGCCTCTGAGCGCGATATTGCCAGCAACCCGAAAGGGCTGGTGTTCAAACCGCTGGAAGCGGCCCAGCTGCCGCGCACCCTTGACAGCGTCACCGCCTCGCTGGTTAACGGCAACTTCGCCATTGCCGCCGGGCTGGATCTCTCCAGCGCCCTTGCCCAGGAACAGCTGGACGAGAACCTGAAAAATATCATTGCGGTACGCACGGAAGATGCGGACAAGCCGTTTGCCAAAGATATTGTGACGGTGGTGCAGTCTCCGGCCTATCGCGCGGTGATCGACGACCCGAAAAATGTCTATAAATCGTTCCAGAAACCAGACTGGATGACGGCCGCCAAACCCTGATAGCTATGGGCAGACACCAGGGCAGCAGCGGCTGCCCTTTTCGCATTTCTGAGGTAGTCATGATTGAGTTAGATAAGGTCTGCGTTGATTTCCAGACCGGACGCGGCCCCGCCACCCGGGCGGTGTCAGACGTCAGCCTGCGCATCGCCGCGGGCGAAATTTTTGGCATTGTCGGCACCAGCGGCGCAGGCAAGAGCACCCTGCTGCGCACCCTCAATGCGCTCCAGCGTCCGGCGTCGGGGAGTGTGAAGGTCAACGGCGTGGAAATTTCCGCCCTTGAAGGCGCAAATCTGCGCCAGGCACGCCAGCGTATCGGCATGATTTTTCAACATTTCAACCTAATGCACACCCGCACCGTGGCGCAGAACGTGGCCTTCAGCCTGAAAGCCGCAGGCTGGGAGCGCAGCAAAATCGCCCCGCGCGTCAGCGAGATCCTCACCCTTGTGGGACTGAGCGATAAAGCCAACCGCTATCCGGTGCAGCTCAGCGGCGGGCAGAAGCAGCGCGTCGGCATTGCCCGCGCCATTGCCAACCATCCCGACGTGCTGCTCTGCGACGAACCGACCTCGGCGCTGGATCTGGAAACCTCCGCCACCATTCTGGCGCTGCTAAAGCAGATCAACGCCCAGATGGGGATCACCATCGTGCTGATCACCCACGAGATGAACGTGATCAAATCGATCTGCGATCGCGTGGCGGTGATGTCCGGCGGCGAAGTGGTCGAGCTGGGCGAGGTGTTTGATGTCTTTGCTCATCCGCAGCACCCGTTTACCCGGCAGCTGGTGTCGCACACCCTGAACCTGACTCTACCGGAGCGCCTGCAGCAGCATCTGCCGGGGCAGTTGCTGAAGATCCTGTTTATCGGCGACTCCGCCGAACAGCCGGTGCTCTCAGAAGTGGCGGTGAAGTTTGGCGTGGCGGTGAATATCCTGCACGGCAAAATCGAGTACATCGGCGAACGTGCGCTGGGCATTCTGGTGGTGCAACTCACTGCGCCAGACAATCCGCCTGCCGTGGCCGCAGCCGTGGAACATATTCGCAGCCGTACCGCTCAGGTGGAGGTGATCCGTGGATGATTTACTGCTCGACCTCAGTCTGGCCTTTAACGAAACCTTCCAGATGCTCGGCATCTCAACGGTGCTGGCGATCCTCGGCGGCCTGCCGCTGGGCTTTCTGATCTTCGTTACCGACCGCCATCTGTTCTGGCAAAACCGATTTGTTTATCTCATCAGCTCCGTACTGGTGAACATCATCCGCTCGGTGCCGTTTGTGATTTTGCTGGTGCTGTTGCTGCCGTTAACCCAGTTCCTGCTGGGCAACACCATCGGGCCAATTGCCGCCTCGGTGCCGCTGTCGGTGGCGGCGATAGCGTTCTACGCCCGGCTGGTGGACAGTGCCCTGCGTGAAGTGGATAAAGGGATTATTGAAGCGGCGGAAGCCTTTGGCGCCAGCCCGATGCGCATTATCTGCACCGTGCTGTTGCCGGAGGCGAGTGCCGGGCTGCTGCGCGGCCTGACCATCACCCTGGTGAGTCTGATCGGCTATTCGGCGATGGCCGGGATTGTCGGCGGCGGTGGGGTAGGGGATCTGGCGATCCGCTACGGCTACTACCGCTACGAAACCCAGGTGATGGTAGTGACGGTGATCGCCCTGATTGTGCTGGTGCAAATCGTGCAGGTGCTCGGCGACTGGCTGGCGAAACGCGCCGATAAGCGCGATCGCCGTTAGATTTTCAGGCCGCCAGCCAGGCGGCCACGTCGTTAAACGCGCCCCGATAGACAATGCTGTCCGCTTTCTTCTCCAGCTGATAACAGTACATCGGGTCGTAATAGTCATTGAGCAGTGGCGCAAGCCAGGCGTAGTGCGCCTCGGTACCGCCTGTGCGCCGCTGCTCGATGAGCGCGCTGTCCAACAGGGCGGTGAATTGTGCAAAACGCTGCAGCCCCAGGCGACGGCGGATGGCGAACAGGCCGTGGTGCAGGTACTCACCATACTCACGCCAGCCCGCCTCTTCGCCACGCGCGCTACGAAACGCCTGCCACATCTGTTCGAAATACTCCTCGCGCAGCCTTTCCAGCCGTACCTCGAACGGATCGTCAACCACCACCATCGGCGACTGCGCCATGCGCTCGCGCAGGCACGCCGGCAGGTGGTTAGAGCCAATCATCCGGCCTTCGTCTTCCAGCACCCAGCGGCTGGCGTTCTTCTTTAACAGGTCGGCCGCAAGATGATTTTCAAAGCTCGCCTGCGACAGCTGCGGCGTCAGCGTGCGGCCAAACGACGAGCCGCGATGGTGCGCCAGCCCTTCCAGATCGACGCCCTCAGGATGGGCTTTCACCAGCAGGGTTTTGCCGCTGCCGGTACAGCCGCCAATCAGCACGGCGGGTTTCTGCGCCTGCTCGACAGTGGCCTGCATCGCCGCCTGACGCAGCGCCTTATAACCCCCACGGATCAGCGGGTAATCGACTCCAGTCTCTTTTAGCCACGCCTGCACGATATGCGACCGTTGCCCACCCCGGGCGCAGCTAATGTAGCCCTGGGGGTGCATCAGGCAGGCCACTTTCCACGCCTCCAGCCGTTGGGCACGGGTGTCGCCGTTGACCAGCCGATGGCCGAGCGCCAGCGCAGCGTCTGACCCCTGGCGTTTATAGCAGGTGCCCACGGCGGCGCGTTCGTCGTCATTCATTAACGGCAGGTTGATGGCCGCAGGCATCGCGCCCTGAGCAAATTCCACAGGGGCGCGCACGTCGATTAGCGGCGTGTCGGCGGTAAGTATGGCGCGGTAGTCCGTCCCATCGTTCATAAGGATCCCTCATAACAGCGATGGGCTGGATTTTACGCCGGGGAAGGGGAAGGTCAACTCCCCGGCGCTGAGGCTTAACGGAGCGTCGACTGCGCCCAGGCAATCCCGCTGGCGTATTCCGCTGGCAGCAGGGAAACGAGGGCCCCGATGGCGGCGCTCAGGCGTGCAACGTCGGTGTCGTTCAGGTTCAGGTGTCCGACCTTGCGACCCGGACGCACCTCTTTGTCGTACCAGTGCAGATGCACCAGCGGCTGCGACAGCCAGGCGTCATTCAGATCGGTGCCGATCAGGTTGATCATCACCGACGGGCTGTTGACCACCGGCTGCGGCAGCGGCAGGCCAGTAATGGCGCGCAGATGCAGCTCAAACTGGCTAATGGACGCGCCGTTTTGCGTCCAGTGGCCGCTGTTGTGCACGCGCGGTGCCAGCTCGTTGATCAGCAGGCCTTCCGGGGTGACAAAGCACTCCATCGCCATCACGCCGACATAGCCCAGCTCCTGCATAATGGCCGAGAGCATGCTTTCGGCCTGCGCCTGCTGCCGGGCATCCGCCTGCGGGAAGACCACGCTGGTGCGCAGAATACCGTCCTGATGCAGGTTGTGGGTCAGGGGATAAAACACCGTGCTGCCGTCGTGAGCGCGGGCGCCCACCAGCGACACTTCGCCGCTGAAGTTAATGCCCTGCTCAACGATGCACTCGCCGTAGCATTCGTCCGGCAGCTGGTCGGTTTCACCGGCACGCAGACGCCACTGTCCGCGCCCGTCGTAGCCACCGACGCGACGTTTGACGATCGCCATTTCACCCAGATGCTCAAACACGCTTGCCCACTGGTTTTTTTCGGCCAGGAATTGCCACGGGGCGGTGGCAAGCTTCAGATCGTCGAACAGCTGCTTTTGCGTCAGACGGTCGGCAATAATCGGGAACACGTCGCGGTTAACGAAGGCGTTATGACGTGCCAGCTCGCGGGTCAGGGCGGTCTCTGGCCAGCGCTCAATCTCGGCGGTGATCACGCTTTGCTGGAACGGGACGGATTCGGGTTCATCGTCCAGCCCGACTGGCCAGACGGTAATGCCCAGCGGCTCACCGGCCTGACGCAGCATGCGGCCTAACTGACCGTTACCGAGGACGCAAACCTGCTTCATGCCGCACCTCGCGGGTCCGGGTTCTCCAGTACTTCGTCGGTCTGGGCCGCGCGGAACGCGACCAGGCGCTGATGCAGCTCTTGATCGTGAGTCGCCAGAATCTGGGCGGCCAGCAGGGCGGCGTTTGCGGCTCCCGCTTTACCAATCGCCAGCGTACCTACCGGAATACCGCGCGGCATCTGCACAATAGAGTAAAGGCTGTCGACGCCGCTCAGGGCCGCGCTTTGCACCGGTACGCCGAGCACTGGCACCAGCGTTTTGGCCGCAATCATGCCTGGCAGATGCGCGGCACCGCCGGCGCCGGCAATAATCACCTGATAGCCGTTCTCTTCTGCGCCTTCGGCGAAGCTGAACAGTTTATCGGGGGTGCGGTGTGCGGAGACCACTTCAACGTGGTGTGGTACATGCAGGATTTCGAAGATTTCGGTGGCAAACTGCATGGTAGCCCAGTCGCTTTTGGACCCCATCACGATGGCGACACGCGCCGGATTATTGCTGGAAGACATGCGGCTAAAAACTCCTGTGAGGCACAATTCTCGGCTTTTGAGGTGACAGAGAATAGCACGTTACACAGGTAAGGAAAACGGTTGCGCGGCTAAAACTTCTGCCAAAGTCGGGCTGAAGCGGCAACGAAAAAGACCGCCTTTCGGCGGTCTTTCACAGGATGCTTGACTCTTTTTACAGGAGATTGCCTGCGGTCAGGTTCTCTTTGTCGAAGGCATGGTTCACATCGATATGATTCTGATGCAGTGCCGTGTCGATATTCGAGCCTGCCTCCTGCGGGGAGACGTGATGCGCTGCAGCCATTGCGCCAGATGACAGTGAGGCGGCCAGCAGCAGGGCGCTGACGATGCTGATATTTTTCATTCTCTTTTCCTTCTTCATCGTATTGTCGCTGTCGCGGGTCTTGTCTCTGGCGGCACGGCAATGGGGCAAATTATTTAGTCAGTTCAGCGGTCATGTGTACGCGGTTATCGAACTGAGCGCTGGTGATTTTGTACGCTGCGCCTTCTCTGGCGGCCTGAGCGGCAATTTTGGCTTCTGCACGGTCAAGGGTGGAGGCGGTGGCGCTGACGCTCTGAGCAAAAGAACCGAAAGAGATCAGAGACAGAGCGGCAACTGCAACGAAAGTTTTGATGGATTTCATGGTCGTATTCCTTAAGCGATTTTGTTTGGGGTAGGGCGCTGTGCCCTGATGTGAGTCATCATAGGCCGACCGAAGTGTGATTAAAATCAAAACAATTTGCGGATTTAATTCAAAAAAATTGAATGAATTTCAGGCGAGGATTTCAGAACGGGAAAGCAATCAACTCCACGCCTTCAGGCGTGACCTTAATCATCGAGCCTTCGGTGTGCCAGGCGCCTAACACCACGCGGTGAGCGGGCTCGCCGTTGACGGCCAGGTCGTGCACGTCCGGACGATGGGTATGGCCGTGGATCAGCCACTGAACCTGATGCTTTTTCATCACGCTGACGACGGCCTGCGGATTGACGTCCATGATGGTCATCGATTTGCTGCTGTTGGCGGCTTTGCTGCCGGCGCGCATTTTCGCCGCAATTCGGCTGCGGATAAACAGCGGCAGGGCGAGAAACAGGGTCTGAATCCAGGGGGTGTGCACTTTGGCGCGAAACGCCAGATAGCCGGTATCGTCGGTGCAGAGCGTGTCGCCATGCATGATCAACATCCTGCGACCGTGCAGGTCAAGAACGGTCTCTTCAGCCAGCAGGGTCATGCCGCAATCGCGGGCGTAGCGCTTGCCGAGCAGAAAATCGCGATTACCGTGGATAAAGAAGCAGGGGACGCCGGAGTCGACCAGTGTTTTAAGCGCACTCGCTATCTCGCGGTGCAGCGGGTTCGGGTCTTCGTCGCCAATCCAGGCCTCGAACAGATCCCCCAGGATGTAAAGCGCATCGGCGTGCCGGGCTTCACCCTGTAAAAAACGCAGAAAACCGGCGGTGATCGCCGGTTCTTCTGTTTGCAGATGCAGATCTGCAATAAAGAGTGTCGCCACCAATTATTCGCTGACGGTCACGCTTGTGATCACAACGTCTTCTTTAGGAACGTCCTGATGCATACCGCTGCGGCCAGTGGACACGCCTTTGATCTTCTCGACCACGTCCATACCGTCAGTCACTTCTGCAAATACGCAGTAGCCCCAACCCTGCAGGTTTTCACCGGAGAAGTTCAGGAAGTCGTTATCAGCCACGTTGATGAAGAACTGGGCCGTTGCTGAGTGTGGTGCCTGAGTACGGGCCATTGCCAGCGTACCACGGGTGTTTTTCAGACCGTTGTTCGCTTCGTTTTTGATAGCCTCTTTGGTCTCTTTCTGGTTCATACCAGGTTCAAAACCGCCGCCCTGGATCATAAAGCCGTTAATGACGCGGTGGAAGATGGTGTTGTCGTAGAAACCTTCGCGGCAGTAGTCCAGGAAGTTTTTAACTGTTTCAGGCGCTTTATCATCAAAAGTGCTGATGACGATATCGCCATGATTAGTGTGGAAAGTAACCATTTTTGCATCCTGTTCCGTTATAGTGGTGCTTCGACCCCGTGGAGGGGCCACAATAAGCGCTTGTTATAGCATAACCGCCCGGTGCGATCACCTTGCATTACGTGCTGATTCCGGTTTGAATTACGGGTATACGCTTCATCCTTTAAGTTGCCTCATCGTTGGCTGCGTTCAGAAACCCCGGTCACATAGTTATCTATGCTCCCGGGGATTTCTTCTCTTGCCGCCTTGATGCAACTCAAATGATTTTGCGTGTAGAATACGCCGTTTTCGCCCACACACGTCTCACATGGAATCTTCGATGTTAAAAATCTTCAACACACTGACGCGCCAAAAAGAGGAATTCAAACCTATTCATGCCGGGGAAGTCGGCATGTACGTGTGTGGTATTACCGTTTACGATCTCTGTCATATCGGCCATGGGCGTACATTTGTCTCGTTTGATGTGGTCTCCCGCTATTTGCGTTTCCTCGGGTACAACCTTAAGTATGTACGCAATATCACCGATATCGACGACAAAATTATCAAGCGCGCGAATGAAAACGGCGAAAACTTCGTCGATTTAGTTGACCGCATGATCGCCGAAATGCACAGCGATTTTGACGCGCTGAACATTCTGCGCCCGGACCTGGAGCCGCGTGCGACGCACCACATCCCGGAAATCATTGAAATCACCGAGCAGCTGATCGCCAAAGGCCACGCCTACGTGGCAGACAACGGCGACGTGATGTTTGACGTGCCGACCGATCCGCATTACGGTCAGCTCTCCCGTCAGGATCTGGATCAGCTGCAGGCCGGCGCCCGTGTGGATGTGGTGGACGTAAAGCGCAACCCGATGGACTTCGTGCTGTGGAAGATGTCGAAAGCCGGTGAACCGAGCTGGCCGTCGCCATGGGGCGAAGGGCGTCCGGGTTGGCACATCGAATGTTCGGCCATGAACTGCAAACAGCTGGGTAACCACTTCGATATCCACGGCGGCGGTTCAGATCTGATGTTCCCGCACCATGAAAACGAAATCGCCCAGTCCACCTGTGCGCACGACGGCGAATATGTGAACGTCTGGATGCACTCCGGGATGGTGATGATTGACCGCGAAAAGATGTCGAAATCGCTGGGCAACTTCTTTACCGTGCGCGATGTGCTGAAATACTACGACGCTGAAACCATCCGCTACTTCCTGATGTCCGGGCACTATCGCAGCCAGCTGAACTACAGCGAAGAGAACCTCAAGCAGGCGCGTTCCGCCCTGGAGCGCCTGTACACCGCCCTGCGCGGCACGGATAAATCCGTACCGGCTGCGGGGGGGGACGCGTTTGAAGCCCGCTTTATCGAGGCGATGAACGACGATTTCAACACCCCGGAAGCGTATTCCGCGCTGTTCGATATGGCGCGTGAAGTGAACCGTCTGAAGGGTGAAGACATGGCCGCTGCTAACGCGCTGGCTTCGCACATGCGTAAACTGTCCGGCGTGCTGGGCCTGCTGGAGCAGGAGCCGGAAACCTTCCTGCAGAGCGGTGCGCAGGCGGACGACGGTGAAGTGGCAGAGATTGAAGCATTGATTAAAGCGCGTCTGGATGCGCGTCAGGCGAAAGACTGGGCCGCAGCCGATGCCGCGCGTAATCGTCTCACCGAGATGGGCATTATCCTGGAAGATGGCCCACAGGGCACTACCTGGCGCCGTAAGTAATTCTGGTGCGCTCTGCTGCCCTCTCCCCCGTGGTAGAGGGTGCAAACACTAAAAACGGCAACTTGCGTTGCCGTTTTGCTTTTATCTCCGCTTCCACCACAACATCCCCATTACGATAACCCCCGGCAGCCATACCCACAGCAGTTCTGAGATAATCACCTGATGCCCGTAAGGCGTCATGTAGCGCGACAGGGCAAACGGGGCAACCTTGATCACCTGCCACGGCGCAAAGAAGCGTTCATCCGACCATGGCCATAGCCAGCCTACCCCTTTCCCGCCCGTCGTCACCGAATCCAGCAGGCTGTGCGACAGCAGCGAAACCGTTAAGAACAGCCAGCAGCGTATCAGCCCGGTCCTGAACCATCGTCGGCCCGCCAGTACGCACAATACCGGCACCACAAAGGCGAACAGCAGTGAGTGGGTAAAACCGCGATGACCAAAAATATTGCCGTAGGCGATGCCAAACTTAAAGGCCAGGACGTCGGCATCCGGCAGCATGGCAAGGACGATCCCGGCAAACAGCAGGCGCGGAGGAATAACGCGGGTGCCCAGGCCTAAGCCCAGGCAAAGCGGAACAGCGGCGTGGGTGATAATGGTAGGCATAGCAGTTATCCATGGCAAATCATGGAAATATAGCAGAGCCTGATCGGGCTCTGCGTCGGGCACAAATCTGAATTATGCCGATTCCCGGGCGATCAGCTGCCCGGACAAGGTAATGCGCTGGGTTTGCAGTTCGGGCTCTTTCAGCTTGCGGATCATCAGCCCGGCTGCCTGCCGCCCGGTCTCTTCACTGGCAGACGAGACGTAGGTAAACGACGGCGAGGTGAGGTTAACGTGAAGCATATCCTCAAACCCCACCAGCGCCACCTGTTGGGTCAGAAACACGTCTTTGCCGACGGTGCGTCCCACGTGATGGATCCCAGAGATCGACCCGATCATCGCATCCGGCGAGTGGCAGAGCAGGGCGGTGATGGTGTTGTTCTTCTCCAGCAGCTGACGGGCAGCGAAGCTCACCGCCTGGGTATCGTCGCTGCAGGCGGGGGCGGACTCCTCGCGAAACACCAGCCCGTTTTGTGTCATCGCGCTGCGAAACCCCAGCAGGCGCTGCTCGCGAATTAAGTCGCCTTCTCTGCCGCCGATATAGGCGATATTGCGATGGCCGCGCTCAATCAGATAGCGGGTGGCGAGATGCGCCGCCTGGCGGTTATCGCGCATCACCAGATTGCAGGTTTCATCCAGCAGCGATTGCGACACGGCAACCAGCGGCAGGGCACACTGGCGGATCATCGCGGGCAGGGCGGCAGTGCGGGTGTCGGAGGCCAGATAGATCACCCCGGCGACGCCCTGCTGCTTAAAGGAGAGCAGGCAGCGCTCCAGGTGATCATTGTCGTTCAGCGGCTGGCCGAGAAAGACCATAAAACCTTGCTTCTCCAGCTCCTGGACGATGCTGGCCATCACTTTGATGGAAAAGCTGTCGCTGAAATCACGCAGGATCAGGCCGATAAGATTGGAGGTGTTGGACCGGAGATTGGCTGCGGCAACGTTATGCACGTAGCCCAGCGCGGTGATGGCGGCGTGAACCTTTTCGATTGTCGCCTCAGAGATTTTTCCCTTCTGACGCAGTACCAGCGAGACGGTCGAGACCGACACCCCTGACTCTCTGGCGACATCTATGATGCTGACCTTCTTCACATCTTCTCCCTGAATGCCTGATAAGACAACGTCCCCCGTAAGAGTACAGGAGACGCGTCAATCAGGCTGAATTATTTACCGATCATCGTCGACATGGTCTGGGCGATAAACTGCGCCCTTGCGCCAAAGATAACCTGGATGCCGGAGTCGCCCACGAATACCACCCCGCGTGCCCCCAGCCCGTTCAGGCCATCTTTATCGACCATATTGCTCTTCGCCACTTCCAGACGCAGTCGGGTAATGCAGGAGCCGACAGAGTCGATATTCTGCGCCCCACCCAGCAGACCGATAATTTCGGTAGCGATTTCGGTATCCGTTTTGTCATTCGCATTGGCGGTGACGTCGGTGCGGCCCGGTGTTTTCACGTCGAAGCGACGGATCACAAAGCGGAAGGTGAAGTAGTAAATCAGCGCCATTGGAATACCGATGATCACCGCATTCAGGAAGTTGGTCTGATAGCCGTTGAATGACGGCAGGATGCCAAACGACAGGTAGTCGATAAAGCCCGCCGAGAAGGATTTGGCGATGTGCGCATCCAGCAGATACATGGTCATGTACGCCAGGCCCGCCATAATGGCGTTGAAGACGTAGAGGACCGGTGCCACGAAGATAAAGGTGAACTCAACCGGCTCGGTGATGCCGGTCAGGAAACAGGTCAGCGCGGCGGAGAACAGAATACCGGCGGCGATCTTTTTGTTTTTGGTGTGCGCTTCGTGGTACATCGCCAGACAGGCCGCAGGCAGCGCGAACAGCATCAGCGGGAATTCACCCTGCATGAACTTACCGGCATTCTGGTACGTATCGCTGCTGAAGGATTTCACCCCTTCTTCCAGCATTTTGAACCAGATGGTCTGGTCGCCGTGGATCACCTGACCGGCCTGAGTGGTGTAATCCCCAAACGAGTACCAGAACGACGGATACCAGATATGGTGCAGACCCAGCGGGATCAGCGCGCGTTCGACTAGGCCAAAGATAAAGGTTGAGGCCGCCTGGTTATCGCCGTTGACGATCACCGACAGGGCATCGATACCGGCCTGGATGTGCTGCCAGACGTACGGCAGCAGCAGACCCATCACGAACGACAGGAACGCAGTGGCAATTGCCACAAAGCGCTTGCCGGAGAAGAAGCCGAGGAATTCCGGCAGCTGCATGGTGTGGAAGCGGTTATAGCACCACGCGGCGAGAATACCGCACAGCAGGCCGCCAAAGACGCCCATCTGCAGCGTCGGAATGCCGACCACCATCGCGTATTTCCCGCCCTGGGAGGCCATTTCCGGGGTGATGCCGAGCACCGTCCCGATGGTGATGTTGGTGATAAACACCGATACCGCCGCAGAGAGTGCCGCAATGCCCGATTCCGATGCCAGACCTACGGCAGAACCGATGGCGAAGAGCATTGGCAGGTTGTCAAAGATAACCCCGCCCGCATTCATCATCAGTGGTAAATGGAACTTGTCACCGAAGGCCAACAACAGGCCTGCGGCAGGAAGCAGTGAGATCGGCAGCATCAAGGCGCGACCAATCATCGATAATTTCGACAGCGATTTAACAAATCCTGATATCAGACTCATGCTGATTTCCCCCGAGTGCGCTCTGTGAGCGCTGTTATAGTGAGTAGAACGTTTTAGTAGAACGTTCTACTTATCGTGAGGAAAGTGCAGAAATCGCGCAACTTAATTTTCACATTTCAACAAACGAAATAGTGATTTTTTGAAGTCGATCGATAATTAACCGTGATGGATATAGGGGATTGAGATCCCCTCTCCCGGTGGGAGAGGGTGAGGGCAACAGCGTGGTGCGGTGTTTACGCTACGACAGTAATGCTCTGACCTTGAAAACTCACCGTCTGACCAGCGACGATTTTGCAACGCTTGCGGGTTTCCACTGCGCCGTCAACGGTGACCAGACCGTCAGCAATGAAGTTCTTCGCCTGCGCACCGCTTTCGCTCCAGCCTTCGAGCTTCAGCAGATCGCACAGCTCGACGTGGGGGTGTTTACCTAATGAAAATGTGGTCATCTTACGCTTCCTCTACGTCGTGATATTCAACGCATGCCTGCAAAGTATTCTCAATCAAAGTTGCTACGGTCATTGGACCGACGCCGCCCGGTACCGGAGTGATATAGGATGCGCGCGCGGCGGCATCTTCATACACCACATCGCCGACCACTTTGCCGTTTTCCAGACGGTTAATGCCTACGTCCACGACAATCGCGCCTTCTTTGATCCACTCGCCCGGAATAAAGCCCGGCTTGCCCACGGCAACGATCAGCAGATCGGCGTTTTCAACGTGATGACGCAGGTTTTTGGTGAAGCGGTGGGTCACGGTGGTAGTGCAGCCCGCCAGCAGCAGCTCCATGCTCATCGGGCGACCAACGATGTTGGAGGCGCCAATCACCACGGCGTTCAGGCCGTAGGTGTCGATGTTATAACGCTCCAGCAGCGTCACGATACCACGTGGGGTACAGGGACGCAGGCGCGGTGCACGCTGGCACAGACGACCGACGTTATACGGGTGGAAACCGTCCACGTCTTTGTCGGGAGCGATACGTTCCAGTACTTTCACGTTGTCGATACCCGCAGGCAGTGGCAGCTGAACCAGGATGCCGTCGATTTCTTTATCGGCATTCAGGGTATCAATCAGCTCGAGCAGTTCAGCTTCGCTGGTGGTTTCCGGCAGATCGTAGGAGCGGGAGAGAAAGCCGACCTCTTCGCAGGCTTTACGCTTGCTGCCGACATAAATTTGCGATGCCGGGTTGCTGCCGACCAGCACAACGGCCAGCCCAGGGGCACGTTTTCCGGCAGCAGTTCGCGCCTTCACTTTTTCCGCAACCTCAGAGCGCACCTGCTGCGCAATCGTTTTACCGTCAATAATCTTTGCTGCCATCAGAGAGAAGATTCCGTCTGTAAGGTATGAAAGGGGGATTGCGCACATTTTGTCAGAAGCGAGGGCCGCTGTCAGTCACACTTTGCGGATTTTCCTGTTTCGCGCGGTGGCCGCCCGACATCAGTATGAATTGAAAGGGGATCGAACTAAAATGCATTGACTCATCACGCTTTGACCGTATAATTCCACGCGCTTCATCACCGCGAAGCACGCGCATTTCAGTGCGCCCTTAGCTCAGTTGGATAGAGCAACGGCCTTCTAAGCCGTAGGTCGTAGGTTCGAATCCTACAGGGCGTACCATTTCACATCAGTCATTACATCACTCACACACTCAAAACCCCCGTTTACGTTCATCCGGACGCGACTCCTCACGCTTATTCTACGAACCCACCATTTCGTTGATCTACCGACAACATTTACCTCCATTGGGGTATGCACCTTTAACACATCCTGAAATATCGTATGGGCAAAAATAACCACGCATAAACTGTGCGGTTTTTATTGCCGCTTCGCCACCCAGGCAAGCGCCGTCATGGAAGGGCGATATCATGGTTGATCACTCCCGTCGAGGCATGTTGACAGGCAGATGGCGTCAAGCCAGTAGCGGGATCCGTCCGCCCTGGAGTGGGGTAGAGCAGCACTTTCTCGCACTTTGCACTCGCTGTGACGCCTGCATTCAGGCCTGTGAGAGCAACATTCTGGAACGTGGCCAGGGAGGCTATCCGAGCGTCAATTTCCAAAAAGGCGAATGCAGTTTTTGCGCTGCGTGCGCGCAGATCTGTCCTGAATCACTCTTTCTTTCGCGCCACACCAGGGCCTGGGATCTGATGTTTATCGTTGAGGCACATTGCCTGGCGAATCAGTCCGTTGAGTGTCATCGCTGCCAGGACAGCTGCGAACCGATGGCGATTCGATTTCGCCCCACGCTGTCGGGCATTTATCAGCCCCAACTCGATAACCAGGCCTGTAACGGATGCGGGGCGTGTGTCGCCAGTTGCCCGGTATCAGCCATTAAAGCGGAGTACAACCATGTCAACTAGCTGGCAAGTCTGCAGCCTGGTTGTTCAGGCCAAACGTCAGCACATCAGCGCTATCAGCGCTCAGCTGGCTGATTTTCCGGGTTGCGAGGTCGCCCTGAGCGATGAAGCAAGCGGTCAGATGATCGTGGTGGTAGAAGCGGAACAACACGACACGCTGATGCAAACAATTGAGTCGGTACGCAACGTTACGGACGTACTGGCGGTGTCGCTGGTTTATCACCAGCAGGATGAGCAAGGTGAGGAAACACCATGAAACTCAGTCGTCGTAGCTTTATGAAAGCCAACGCCGTTGCGGCCGCTGCGGCGGCTGCCGGGCTCAGCGTACCGGGTGTCGCCCGGGCGGTGGTCGGACAGCAGGAAGCCATCAAGTGGGATAAAGCCCCGTGCCGTTTTTGCGGAACCGGGTGTGGCGTGCTGGTCGGCACCCAGCAGGGACGCGTTGTCGCCTGCCAGGGCGACCCGGATGCGCCGGTTAACCGGGGCCTGAACTGCATTAAGGGCTACTTCCTGCCCAAAATCATGTACGGAAAGGACCGTTTAACCCAGCCGCTGCTGCGCATGAAAGACGGTGCATACAGTAAGGACGGCGAATTTACGCCCATCAGCTGGGAAAAAGCCTTCGACGTGATGGAAGAGAAATTCAAAACGTCGATGAAAGAGAAGGGCCCGGAGTCTGTCGGGATGTTCGGCTCCGGTCAGTGGACCATCTGGGAAGGCTACGCCGCAGCCAAGCTGTTCAAAGCCGGTTTACGCACCAACAACATCGACCCGAACGCGCGTCACTGCATGGCCTCGGCGGTGGTGGGCTTTATGCGCACCTTCGGGATGGATGAGCCGATGGGCTGCTACGACGATATCGAGCAGACCGACGCCTTTGTGCTGTGGGGCGCCAACATGGCGGAGATGCACCCGATCCTGTGGTCACGCATCACCAACCGTCGCCTGACTGACCCGAACGTGACCGTCGCGGTGCTCTCCACCTTCCAGCACCGCAGCTTTGAGCTGGCGGATAACGGCATGATCTTTACGCCGCAAACCGACCTGGTGATCCTCAACTACATCGCCAACTACATTATTCAAAACGACGCGATCAACCAGGATTTCTTCAGCAAACACGTCAACCTGCGCAAAGGGGTGACGGATATCGGCTACGGCCTGCGTCCGACCCATCCGCTGGAAAAGGCAGCCAAAAACCCAGGTTCTGATGCCTCCGAGCCGATGAGCTTTGAGGATTACAAAGCCTTCGTTGCCGAGTACACGCTGGATAAGACGGCCGAGATGACCGGCGTGCCAAAAGATCAGCTGGAAATGCTGGCGAAGCTCTATGCCGATCCGAAGAAGAAAGTGATCTCCTACTGGACGATGGGCTTTAACCAGCACACGCGCGGCGTGTGGGCCAACAATCTGGTCTACAACATTCACCTGCTGACCGGCAAAATTGCCCAGCCGGGCTGCGGGCCATTCTCGCTGACAGGTCAGCCTTCAGCCTGCGGTACCGCCCGTGAAGTGGGCACCTTCGCCCACCGCCTGCCTGCGGACATGGTGGTCACCAACGAAAAACACCGCGCTATCTGCGAGAAGCAGTGGCAGATCCCTGCTGGCACCATTCCAGCGAAGGTTGGGCTGCACGCCGTGGCCCAGGATCGGGCCCTGAAAGACGGCAAGCTGAACGTCTACTGGGCGATGTGTACCAACAACATGCAGGCCGGGCCGAACATCAACGAAGAGCGTATGCCGGGCTGGCGCGATCCGCGCAACTTTATCATCGTCTCCGATCCCTACCCGACCGTCAGCGCGCTGGCTGCCGACCTGATCCTGCCCACCGCGATGTGGGTAGAAAAAGAGGGTGCCTACGGCAACGCCGAACGCCGCACCCAGTTCTGGCGTCAGCAGATTAAAGCGCCGGGCGAAGCCAAATCTGACCTCTGGCAGCTGGTGGAGTTTTCCCGTCGCTTCAAAACCGACGAAGTCTGGCCGGAAGAACTGCTGGCACAGAAACCGGAGCTGCGCGGCAAAACCCTGTATGAGGTGCTGTTCGCCACCCCTGGGGTGAGCAAATTCCCGCTGAGCGAAATCCCTGAAGAGCAGCTGAACGACGAATCCCGCGAGCTGGGCTTCTATCTGCAAAAAGGGCTGTTCGAAGAGTACGCCTGGTTTGGTCGCGGCCACGGCCACGATCTGGCCCCGTTCGACGATTACCACAAAGCGCGCGGTCTGCGCTGGCCGGTGGTCGAGGGCAAAGAGACCCTCTGGCGCTACAGCGAAGGTCACGATCCGTACGTCAAAGCGGGAGAGGGCTACAAGTTCTACGGCAAACCGGATGGCAAAGCGGTGATCTTCGCCCTGCCGTTTGAACCGGCGGCAGAAGCGCCGGACAAAGAATTCGACCTGTGGCTCTCTACCGGTCGCGTGCTGGAGCACTGGCACACCGGCAGCATGACGCGCCGCGTGCCTGAGCTGCACCGCGCCTTCCCGGAAGCGGTGCTGTTCATTCACCCGCTGGATGCCAAAGCCCGCGATCTGCGCCGGGGTGAAAAGGTCAAAGTCATCTCGCGTCGGGGCGAAGTGATTTCAGTGGTGGAAACCCGTGGCCGTAACCGTCCGCCGCAGGGGCTGGTGTACATGCCGTTCTTCGATGCCGCGCAGATGGTGAATAACCTGACCCTGGATGCGACGGATCCGCTCTCGAAAGAGACGGACTTCAAGAAGTGCGCCGTTAAGCTGGCGAAGGTGTAACGGTCATGTCCCGGTCAGCGAAGCTGCAAAATGGCCGCCGCCGCTTTCTGCGCGATGTGCTTCGCACCGCGGGCGGGCTGGCTGCCGTGGGCGTCGCACTGGGATTACAACAGCACACCGCCCGGGCAACGGGCGTGCGGCTGCGCCCGCCGGGTGCGCTAAGTGAAAACGCCTTCGCCAGCGCCTGCGTGCGTTGCGGCCAGTGCGTTCAGGCCTGCCCCTACGACACCCTGAAGCTGGCGACGCTGGCCTCCGGGCTGTCGGCCGGCACGCCGTACTTTGTCGCCCGGGATATCCCCTGCGAAATGTGTGAAGACATCCCCTGCGCCAAAGTCTGCCCCAGCGGCGCGCTGGATCGCGAAATAGCGTCTATCGACGATTCGCGGATGGGGCTGGCGGTGCTGCTGGACCAGGAAAACTGCCTCAACTTCCAGGGCTTACGCTGCGACGTTTGCTATCGCGAATGCCCGAAGCTCGACGAGGCCATCACCCTCGAGCTGGATCGCAATATCCGCACCGGCAAGCACGCGCGATTTCTGCCCACCGTGCACAGCAGTGCCTGCACCGGCTGCGGTAAATGCGAGAAGGTCTGCGTCCTGGAGCAACCGGCGATAAAAGTCCTGCCGCTGTCGCTGGCGAAAGGGGAGTTGGGCCACCACTACCGCTTCGGCTGGCTGGAGGGGAACGATGGCAAACCGTAAACGCGATGCCGGGCGGGAAGCGCAGGCGAAAAAGGGCTGGTGGCGGAGTCACCGCTGGCTGGTTTTGCGTCGTCTTAGCCAGCTTGCGGTGCTGGGGATGTTCCTCAGCGGCCCGTGGCTGGGGGTGTGGATCCTGCACGGAAACTACAGCAGCAGCCTGCTGTTCGACACCGTTCCGCTGACCGATCCGTTGATTGCCCTGCAAAGCCTGGCGAGTGGCCATCTGCCCGCCACCGTGGCGCTGACCGGGGCGGTCATTATCACGGTGCTGTATGCCCTGGCAGGCAAACGCCTGTTTTGCAGCTGGGTCTGCCCGCTGAACCCGGTGACTGATTTTGCGGGTTGGTTGCGCAGACGGTTTGACCTGAATCAGTCCGCGACGATCCCACGCTCTATACGCTACGTGCTGCTGGCGGTAGTGCTGTTCGGCTCCGCGCTGACCGGCACGCTGCTGTGGGAGTGGATTAACCCGGTCTCGCTGCTCGGACGCAGTCTGGTGATGGGGTTTGGCAGCGGCGCACTGCTGATCGTCGCCCTGTTTTTATTTGATTTACTGGTCGTTGAGCACGGCTGGTGCGGGCACCTTTGCCCGCTGGGTGCCCTGTACGGCGTGCTGGGTAGCCAGGGCGCGTTAACGGTGGCGGCCAAAGACCGACACAACTGTAACCGCTGTATGGATTGTTTTCATGTTTGCCCGGAACCGCACGTGCTGCGTGCCCCGGTGCTGGATGAGCACAGCCCGGTGCAGGTCACCAGCCGTGACTGCATGGCCTGCGGTCGCTGTGTCGACGTTTGTTCTGAGGATGTTTTTACAATAACTCTACACAAAATCATTCGAGATGCATCGCAGCCAACAAAGAGGCAGCTTGAAGGATGAAGTGTATATGCGATGGAGTTCGGGAGCGAAACAATGAAAAGCCATGACCTGAAGAAAGCGCTGTGCCAGTGGACGGCCGGGATTGCCCTGGTGGTGAGCGGTGCGGTTTGGGCAGCAAATGGAGTGGATCTCAGCCAGTCGCCGGAAGTCTCCGGAACCCAGGAGGGGGCGATTCATATCCAGAAAGAGCAGGGGCGGATGCCGCTGAACTATGTTAACCAGCCGCCGATGATCCCGCATAGCGTGGACGGGTATCAGGTATCCACCAACACCAACCGCTGCCTGCAGTGTCACGGTGTGGAGAGCTATCGCACCACCGGCGCACCGCGCATCAGCCCAACGCACTTTATGGACAGCGACGGTAAAGTCGGGGCCGAAGTGGCGCCGCGTCGCTACTTCTGCCTGCAGTGCCACGTCCCGCAGGCCGATGCCGCGCCGATTGTGGGTAACACCTTTACCCCATCAAAAGGTTACGGGAAATAAGAGGTCACTATGCAAAATTCTAACCCTAAACCTGGCTGGATTAAGCGCCTCTGGCAGTGGTGGCGTCGTCCCAGTCGTCTGGCGCTGGGCACGCTGCTGTTAATCGGTTTCGTCGGCGGCATTATTTTCTGGGGCGGCTTTAACACCGGGATGGAAAAGGCCAACACCGAAGCGTTCTGCATTAGCTGTCACGAAATGCGTAACACCGTCTATCAGGAGTATATGGAGTCGGTGCACTACAACAACCGCAGCGGCGTGCGGGCCACCTGTCCTGACTGCCACGTTCCGCACGAGTTTGGTCCCAAAATGATCCGTAAGATCAAGGCCAGTAAAGAGCTGTACGCCAAGGCGACCGGACTGATCGACACGCCGCAGAAATTTGAAGACCACCGTCTGACCATGGCCCAGAGCGAGTGGCGACGCATGAAAGAGAACAACTCGCAGGAGTGCCGTAACTGCCACAACTTCGAGTTTATGGATTTAACGGCCCAGAAAGGCGTCGCGGCAAAAATGCACGACCAGGCCGTCAAAGATGGGCAAACCTGTATTGACTGTCATAAAGGGATTGCCCACAAGCTCCCGGATATGCGCGACGTCAAACCGGGCTTTTAACAGGACGTTAATGCGTGGGCCAACTTGACGCTAAAGCGCTGCTCTGCGAGCGGGATGACAGAATACTGTTCAGCAATCTGTCATTCCAGGTGAACGCCGGGGAGTGGGTACAAATTACCGGGGGCAACGGCGCAGGGAAAACCACCCTGCTGCGGCTGCTCACCGGGCTCGCGCGCCCTGATGCCGGGGAGGTGTGCTGGCAAGGGCAGCCCCTGCACCGGGTGCGCGACAGCTATCATCAGGATCTGCTGTGGATTGGCCATCAGCCGGGGATCAAAACCCGGCTGACGGCGCTGGAGAACCTGCGCTTTTTCCATCACCACGGCGACACGCAGCAGTGCCTGGAGGCGCTGGCTCAGGCGGGCCTCGCCGGATACGAAGACCTTCCCGTCAGCCAACTCTCTGCCGGACAGCAGCGCCGCGTGGCGCTGGCGCGTCTGTGGCTGACCCGCGCCACGCTTTGGATCCTCGATGAACCCTTTACCGCCATCGACGTGAACGGCGTCGAACGCCTGACCCGCCAGATGGCCCGGCATACCGGGCAGGGCGGGATGGTGATCCTGACGACCCACCAGCCGCTGAACGTGGCGAACGATAAAATTCGACGCATCGCCCTGACCCCCGAGAGGGTCGCATCATGATGTGGCGCATCTTCCGTCTCGAACTGCGGGTGGCGTTCCGCCATAGCGCCGAGATCGCCAACCCGCTGTGGTTCTTCCTGATTGTGATCACCCTGTTCCCGCTGAGTATTGGCCCGGAGCCGCAGCTGCTGGCGCGCATTGCCCCCGGTATTATCTGGGTCGCCGCGCTGCTGGCCTCGCTGCTGGCGCTGGAACGGCTGTTCCGTGACGATCTGCAGGACGGCAGCCTGGAACAGCTGATGCTGCTGCCGATCCCGCTCCCGGCGGTGGTGCTGGCGAAGGTGATGGCCCACTGGATGGTGACCGGCCTGCCGCTGCTGGTCCTCTCGCCGCTGGTGGCACTGCTGCTCGGCATGGATCTCTACGGCTGGAAAATTATGGCCCTGACGCTGCTGCTGGGCACCCCGACTCTGGGTTTCCTCGGCGCGCCGGGCGTGGGCTTAACCGTAGGGCTGAAGCGCGGCGGCGTACTGCTGAGCGTGCTGGTGCTGCCGCTTACCATCCCGTTACTGATTTTTGCGACCGCAGCGATGGATGCGGCCTCCATGCACCTTCCCGTTGAGGGGTACATGGCGATTCTGGGGGCGCTGCTGGTGGGCAGCGCAACGTTAAGCCCGTTTGCGACGGCGGCTGCGTTACGCATCAGCGTGCAGTAGCGCGGTATTCATTGGATTGAATCTGGTAACTGAATTATGTGGAAAACACTGCATCAACTGGCGAACCCGCCGCGGCTGTATCAGATCTGCGGTTACTTTATTCCCTGGCTGGCGATAGCCAGCGCGCTGGTGCTGGCCGTGGGCTGGATTTGGGGCTTTGGTTTTGCGCCTGCGGATTATCAGCAGGGGCAGAGCTATCGCATTATTTATCTGCATGTTCCGGCGGCCATCTGGTCGATGGGGATCTACGCCTCGATGGCGGTGGCGGCCTTTATCGGCCTGGTGTGGCAGCTGAAAATGGCCAACCTGGCGCTGGCGGCGATGGCACCCATTGGGGCAGTGTTGACCTTTATTGCGCTGGTAACCGGCTCCGCCTGGGGCAAACCGATGTGGGGAACCTGGTGGGTGTGGGATGCGCGCCTGACCTCCGAGCTGGTATTGCTGTTTCTCTACGTAGGTGCCATTGCCCTGTGGCACGCCTTTGACGATCGCCGTCTGGCCGGTCGCGCTGCCGGCATTCTGGTGCTGATTGGTGTGGTCAACTTACCCATCATTCACTACTCGGTGGAGTGGTGGAACACCCTGCATCAGGGCTCAACCAATATGCAGCAGAGCATCGACCCGGCCATGCGCACGCCGCTGCGCCTGGCGATCGTCGGCACGCTGCTGCTGTTTATCACGCTGACGCTGATGCGGATGCGTAACCTGATTTTACTCATGGAAAAACGCCGCCCGTGGGTGGGTGAACTGATGTTAAAGAGAGGCCGCCAATGAACAGCGCGTTTGCATCCTGGAGTGAATTCTTCGCCATGGGCGGCTACGCCTTTTACGTCTGGCTGGCGGTGGCGATGACCGTGATCCCGCTGGCGATACTGGTGGCGCATACCGCCCTGCAGCATCGCGCCATTCTGCGCGGCATCGCCCAACAGCGCGCCCGGGAGTCCCGCATGCGGGCCGCTCAGGCACAGGAGGCGGCATGAATCTGCGCCGTAAAAACCGTCTGTGGGTGGCCTGCGCCGTGCTGGCCGGGCTGGCGCTGACTATTACCCTGGTGCTCTACGCCCTGCGTTCCAACATCGACCTGTTCTACACCCCGGGCGAGATCCTGTACGGTAAGCGCGAAACGCACCAGCTGCCGGAAGTCGGCCAGCGCCTGCGCGTGGGCGGGATGGTGATGGCCGGTAGCGTCAAGCGCGACCCGGAATCGTTAAAAGTGAATTTCAGCATCTATGACGCCGAAGGCGTGGTGGATGTGACCTACGACGGCATTCTGCCGGATCTGTTCCGCGAAGGGCAGGGCGTGGTGGTGCAGGGCGAACTTGGCGAGAACAACCATGTGCAGGCGAAAGAGGTGCTCGCCAAACATGATGAAAACTACACCCCGCCGGAAGTGGAAAAAGCGATGCAGGAAAACCACCGTCGTCCGGCAAGTGTGTATAAGGATAACGCCTCATGATGCCTGAAATTGGCAACGGGCTGCTGTGCCTGGCGCTGGGCGTGGCGCTGCTGCTCTCGCTGTATCCGCTATGGGGTGTGGCGCGCAATGACCCGCGGATGATGGCCTCGGCGAGGCTGTTTTCCTGGCTGCTGTTTATGCTGGTGACGGGCGCGTTTATCGTGCTGATCCACGCGTTCGTGGTGAACGACTTCTCGGTGACCTACGTTGCCAGCAACTCCAACACCCAACTGCCGGTCTGGTATCGCGTGGCGGCCACCTGGGGCGCACACGAAGGCTCCCTGCTGCTGTGGGTGCTGCTGATGAGCGGCTGGACCTTTGCCGTGGCGCTGTGCAGCCAGCGGATGCCACCCGACGTGGTCGCCCGCGTGCTGGCGGTGATGGGGATGGTTAGCGTCGGCTTCCTGCTGTTTATCCTCTTCACCTCCAACCCCTTTGCCCGCACGCTGCCGGACTTTCCGATTGAAGGCCGGGACCTGAACCCGCTTCTGCAGGACCCGGGCCTGATTTTCCATCCGCCGCTGCTGTATATGGGCTACGTCGGCTTCTCGGTGGCCTTTGCCTTTGCGATTGCCGCCCTGCTGAGCGGGCGACTGGACAGCACCTTTGCCCGTTTTGCCCGCCCGTGGACGCTGGCGGCATGGGTGTGCCTGACCCTCGGTATCGTGCTCGGCTCCGCGTGGGCCTATTACGAGCTGGGCTGGGGCGGGTGGTGGTTCTGGGACCCGGTCGAGAACGCCTCGTTTATGCCGTGGCTGGTGGGCACTGCCCTGATGCACTCCCTTGCGGTGACGGAACAGCGCGCCAGCTTTAAAGCCTGGACCCTGCTGCTGGCGATAAGCGCCTTTTCCCTGTGCCTGTTGGGCACCTTCCTCGTACGCTCCGGGGTGCTGGTTTCGGTGCATGCCTTTGCGTCCGACCCGTCGCGCGGGATGTTTATCCTCGCCTTTATGGTGCTGGTGATTGGTGGCTCGCTGCTGCTGTTTGCCACCCGTGGGCACAAAGTTCGCTCCCGGGTGAACAATGCACTTTGGTCGCGGGAGTCGCTGCTGCTCGGCAACAACGTCCTGCTGATCACCGCCATGCTGGTGGTGGTGCTGGGCACGCTGCTACCGCTGGTGCATAAGCAGCTCGGGCTGGGCAGCATTTCGATTGGCGAGCCGTTCTTCAATACCCTGTTCACCTGGCTGATGGCGCCGTTTGCGCTGCTGGTGGGGATCGGACCGCTGGTGCGCTGGGGACGCGACCGTCCGCGCAAGCTCCAGCGTCTGCTGGTTATCGCCCTGGTCAGCACCTTCGCGCTGTCGCTGCTGCTGCCGTGGCTGTTCGAGAGCAAGATTGTTGCCATGACGGTGGTCGGGCTGGCGATGGCGTGCTGGATCTTTGTGCTGGCGATCGCGGAAGTCGCGCTGCGCGTCTCGCGTGGGACGACGATGACGCTCAGCTACTGGGGCATGGTGGCGGGTCACCTCGGGCTGGCGGTCACTGTCGTCGGGATCGCCTTCAGCCAGAACTACAGCGTAGAGCGTGATGTGCGCATGAAAGCGGGGGAAAGTGTCCAGATCCACGACTATCGCTTTACCTTCCGCGATGTTAAAGAGATCGCCGGGCCTAACTACCGGGGCGGCGTGGCAACAATTGAGGTCATGCGCAACGGCAAAGCCGAAGCGGTGCTGCATGCGGAAAAACGCTTCTACAACAGCAACAGCTCAATGATGACCGAAGCGGCGATTGACGGCGGGATCACCCGCGACCTGTACGCCGCCCTCGGGGAAGAGCTGGATAACGGTGCCTGGGCCGTGCGCCTGTACTACAAACCTTTTGTGCGCTGGATTTGGGCGGGAGGATTACTGATGGCGCTGGGTGGGCTGCTGTGCCTGTTCGATCCGCGCTATCGCCAGCGCGGCAAGCAACGCACGACTGCGGAGGCGACGGTATGAAGCGTAACGTCCTGGTCATTCCTTTTGTGATCTTCCTGGTGATTGCGGCGCTTCTGCTGTGGCAGCTGGCGCGCAACGCCGAGGGAGACGATCCGACCAATCTGGAGTCGGCGCTGATTGGTAAGCCGGTGCCGACGTTTCGCCTTGAGTCGCTGGATAACCCCGGTCAGCACTATCAGGCGGATGTCCTCACTCAGGGCAAGCCGGTGCTGCTCAACGTCTGGGCGACCTGGTGCCCGACCTGCCGCGCTGAACATCAGTATCTGAACCAGCTCTCCGCGCAGGGGATCCGCGTGGTGGGCATGAATTACAAAGACGACCGTCAGAAAGCCATTACCTGGCTGAAAGAGCTCGGCAACCCCTATGGGCTGAGCCTGTTTGACGGGGACGGTATGCTGGGGCTGGATCTGGGGGTGTACGGCGCGCCGGAGACCTTCCTGATCGACGGAAAAGGGATCATTCGCTATCGCCACGCAGGCGCGCTGACTGCGCAGGTCTGGGATCGTGAACTCAAGCCGCTGTGGGACAAGTACAGCCAGGAGGCCGCACAATGAGATTTTTACAGGCTTTGCTGATGCTGGTGCTATCCGGCCAGGCGCTGGCCACCATCGACGTGATGCCGTTTAAGGATGAGGCGCAGGAGCAGCAGTTCCGCCAGCTGACGGAGCAGCTGCGCTGTCCAAAATGCCAGAACAACAGCATTGCCGATTCCAACTCGATGATCGCCGTCGACCTGCGTCAGAAGGTGTATGAACTGATGCAGGAGGGGAAGAGTAATAAGCAGATTGTGGAGTACATGGTGGCGCGTTACGGCAGCTTCGTGACCTACGATCCACCGCTCACCCCGCTGACTATTTTGCTGTGGATCCTGCCGCTGGCCGCCATGGGGACCGGGGGCTGGGTGATCTACTCCCGATCCCGCCGCCGGGTGCGGATCGCGCCGGATGCCGTTAGCGATAAAACCTTGCCTCAGGGCAAACGCGCCGGAGCATGGGTGTATGCGCCCGGCGTCGTGATTGCGCTGGCGGTGGGGGCGGGCAGTTACTACCAGACCGGACACTATCAGCAGGTGAAGATCTGGCAGCAGGCGACGGCACAGACGCCCGCTCTGCTGGAACGGGCGTTAAATGCGAAGGCGCAGCCGCTGAATGAAGAGGAGCTGACCCGTCTGGCGCTCGGCCTGCGCACCCGTTTGCAAAGCGATGAGGGCAATATCGAAGGCTGGATCATGCTGGGTCGTATCGGCATGGCGCTGGGCAATGCCAGCACCGCCACCGAAGCGTACGCCAACGCATACCGGCTCGATCCAAAAAACAGCGACGCCGCGCTGGGCTACGCCGAGGCGCTGACCCGTTCAACCGATCCGGAGGATAATCGCCGGGGTGGGGCGCTGCTGCGCCAGCTGGTGAAAAGCGATCATGCCAACGTGCGCGTCCTGAGCATGTTTGCCTTTAACGCCTTCGAGCAGCAGCGGTTCAGTGAAGCGGTGGCGGCCTGGGAGATGATGCTGAAATTACTCCCCGCCAACGATACCCGCCGTTCCGTGATTGAGCGCAGTATCCAGCAGGCGCTGGAGCAGGCGAAGTAACGGCCCGGTGTGTTACAGGCCGCGGGTTTGCAGGAACAGGATGGTGGCTGCCACGCGCGAGCGCACGTTCAGTTTGCGCAGCAGGTTGCGAATATGTACCTTCACCGTCTGCTCGGCGATGTTCAGACTGGCGGCGATCTGCTTATTCGACAACCCCTGCGCCAGCTCGTGGAGCACGTCCAGCTCACGCTCGGTCAGCACGCTCAGCGGGTCCGCTTGTTCGCCGGAGACGTCGCGATCGCGCAGGTAGTCGCTGACGAATTCGCTGAACACCTTTCCCCCCTTCGCGCCCGCGAGGATGTCATTCAGCAGCACTTCCGGATCGCTGTCTTTCAGTAAATAGCCGTCAGCACCCGCGTTGATCAGGGCGTAGATATCGCTGGTGGAATCCGACGCGGTCAGGATGATGACCTGGGCAGTCACCTCTTCACGACGCAGGGCATTAAGGGTATCCAGCCCGCTCATCCCTTTCATATTGAGATCCAGCAGGATCACATCCGGTTCAAGGCGGTTGGCCAGCTGGATGGCGCTCTCGCCATCACCCGCTTCGGCCACCACGTTAAAATCGCTATTCAGGGCCAGCAGCTGGCGGATCCCTCTGCGCATCAGTGGATGATCGTCCACAATAAGTACCTGAAAAGGCGTAACTTCAGACACACTCTTCTCCTGAGTATTTCGTTATTGTTGTTGGCGAACGCCCGTCCGTACGCACCGGGAGCATCGCAGGCGATAGTGTATGCCCCTGAATAGGGTTTTGCATCGGGCATTGTTCAGGGAATATGAGCATATTCTCATTCCTGCATTCATGTGGCCTGCTACCGAATAGCGTAACTACCTCAAACTATCTCAAATTTATGAATTTTTGAGATAGTTTGACGATCAGCGCAGGCACCAACGAGCAGAAAACGGTGTACCGCATCGCGAAGAATCTGAACTGAACGGCAGGGCGCAGATGGCTAACTCGCCCGCATTTGATATAAAAAAATCCCCGACGCGTCGGGGATTTGTGTTGGTACTTAGTTGATTCTCAGTTCGGTGCCCAGGTATACGGCGCTGCAACGCCTAGCGGCATGCCCACGCCCCACCACACCAGCAAGAACAGGCTCCACGCCACAAAGAAAGCGATGGAATAAGGCATCATAATCGACACCAGCGTACCCACACCGGCCCCTTTCACGTAGCGCTGGCAATACACCACCACCAGCGGGAAGAAGACCATCAGCGGGGTGATGATGTTGGTGCAGGAGTCACCGACACGGAACGCCGCCTGGGTCAGCTCCGGGGATATACCAACGGCCATCAGCATCGGCACCATGATAGGTGAGAGCAGCGCCCACTTCGCCGACGCGGAGCCGATCAGCAGGTTAACCGCTGCCGTCAGGACAATCATCCCGATGATGGTCGCTTCGCCCGGGAGTGCCATCGCTTTCAGACCGTCTGCGCCCGCCAGCGCCACCAGCGTGCCGATGTTGGAGTCGTTGAAGGCTTTGATAAACATCGCGCAGAAGAAGGCCATCACCATATAGGATCCCATTTTGCTCATGGAATCATTCATGGCGCTAATCACATCTTTACCCGATTTAAAGGTCCCGGCGCTTAACCCAAAGACAATGCCCGGCACAATAAAGATCAAGAAAATCAGCGGCACAATCGACTTCATGATTGGCGCACCGTAGGCGGTGAGCGAACCTTCTGCACTGCGCAGGGTCGAGGTTTCTGGCCATGTGGCTGCGGCCAGTGCCGCCAGGCCCAGTACCATCACCAGTCCGGCACGGGTAAAGGCGCGATGCTCCAGCGGGGTGATGCTGGTCATGTCGCCGTCATGCTTATAATCGCCATCAATGGTCATCTTACTGACGCGTGGTTCGACGATGCGCTCCGTTCCCCACCAACCGACGAGGGTAATCAGAATGGACGAGGCGATACCAAAGTAGAGATTGCACAGGGTATTAACGGTATAGGTACTGTCGAGGAGTTGGGCTGCAGCCTGGGTAAAGCCCTGCAGCAGCGCGTCGTTGCCGGTGGGCACCATGTTAGCCGCAAAGCCCCCGGAGACGCCTGAGAACGCTGCCGCAATCCCGACCAGAGGGTGGCGACCTGCGGCGATAAAGATAATCGCCCCCAGCGGGATCACCAGCACGTACCCGGCATCGGCCGCCACGTGGCTGAACATCGCCACGAAAATCAGCATCGGGGTCAGCAGTTTTTTCGGCGTGACGCGCAGCATTTTCTTGAGCGCAACGTTAATAAAGCCGGAGCTTTCTGCCACGCCCACACCCAGCATAGCGACCAGCACGATCCCCAGCGGGGCAAACCCGGTAAAGGTGGTCACCATCGACGACAGGGTGTTGGTCAACGCTTCGGCGGAGAGCAGGTTATTAACCTGTACCGCCTGCTGGGTGACCGGGTTCACCACGTCGAACTCGACCAGCGACAGCACAGCCGACAGCCCCATCACCAGCAGTAATATGTAGAAGAAGATCAGCGCCGGCTCCGGTAAACGGTTCCCCGCGCGCTCAATCGCGTTTAAAAAACCGCTCATTAAGCGGCTTTCGGACGCGGCTTTATCTGTCCCTGTGAGTGAACTCATTTGTGCTCCTTATTGCTGGTGTATATTTCAGGATGTTTCTATGTATTTCGCGCAATGATAGTTGATAGATGTTGTGATAAACCAGAGTGATAATTCAAGGTTATTGATCTGGAGGGGTATATATGCATAACTTTACATTTTCCGGTATTTAGATCGGAAAAAGTATGGGGGAATGTTCGGTTTAAATTGATGTTTACGAACAGTTGAAAGTACCCTTAACATTAATTTAGTTATCAGAGTTATTAATGAATTCTCGCCCTAAGCAGGAGCGGTTAACTGCCCGTTCTTAACCGCTACACCCAGTGCCAAATACATTGTTGTGTTGGCGTTGTTAATTTAGGTGGTAATTATCAGGCATCCGCACTGCCAAAACTAATAAATAGTGGATTGTTAACTAATTAATCACCAGGTGGAGATATTAATTAATCTTCCCGAAACCTTATGTATCTCATTGATTTTTAGTGTTTTAATCTCGCAATGACTTAATTAATACTTAATGGTGATTAAAAACGAGACAACTCTTCAGGGCGCTTTATAATCGCCGGGATATAAATTTTAGTAATGTTTTTTCTCCGCTGAACCGCCGCGAAGAGAATATCTTAATCATGATTTACCGCCCTCTGAGTAAATGATTCTGGAGTTGGTATGGCCGACACTTCACACACTGATGCCGTCTCGCTGATGGGTTTTATTGCAAAATCTGCCGCCAGTCTGGATACCGTTAATCTCGCCCGGCGGGTGGCAAATTTTAACGTGGCGACGCTGGTAACCGGCGAAACCGGCACCGGTAAAGAGTGCATCGCCCGTATTATTCATCATTACAGCGTGGGTGAGATGGCACCTTATGTGGCGATTAACTGTGCGGCTATCCCGGAAACGATGCTCGAATCCATGTTATTTGGCTACGAGAAGGGCGCTTTTACCGGCGCGGTTGGCAGTATGGCGGGTAAATTTGAGTTGGCAAATAACGGCTCAATTCTGCTGGATGAAATAGGTGACATGCCGCTGAATCTGCAGGGCAAATTATTACGCGTGTTGCAGGAACAGGAAGTCGAACGCCTCGGCAGCCATAAACGTATTCCGCTGAACGTGCGCATTATTGCCGCCACCAATAAAGATTTGCAGCGGGAGATGCAGGAAGGGCGTTTTCGCCAGGATCTCTATTACCGCCTGGCGGTGGTGCCGGTGCATATCGCCCCGCTGCGCGAAAGGCCGGAAGACATTATTCCGCTGGCGCAGCACTTTATCGAAAAATATCAACGTGCATCAGACGCGCGCAAACGCCTCAGCCACGATGCCCGTCATGCGCTGCTGGCCTGGCACTGGCCGGGCAACGTGCGCGAGCTGGAGAACGTTATCCAGCGCGGGCTGATTCTGAGTAACAGCCCCGACATCACCGCCCGCGATCTCGCCCTGCCCGTCAGCATATCCAACGTGGCTATCGCGCCGCGCAAGCATCAGGCCGCGCCGCTGCTCTCCTCAATTCGCTTTGCGAAGGAGCACGGTCGCTACGCCGAATACCAGTACATTATCGAGTTGCTTAAACAGCACAACGGTAATAGATCTCAAACGGCGCAGTCGTTGGGGATCACCCCCCGGGCGCTGCGCTACCGCCTTGCGTCAATGCGCGGGTACGGCATTGATCCCAGTTGTTTCAACTGACTGGGTCCATTGACCAGGACGTTTTTCAACATGGATAAGATGCAGGGGATCGAGCGCCTGCCACCAAAGTGGCGGTGTTGCTGAGGCGCTGCAGATTACCGATAACGACCGGCTCAGTTCAGATATTTACCTGCAGAAGGGGCTGGCGCTACTCTGAGCCTGCCCGCACAAACGGTTATGGCTCCGGTATTACCTTTTTAGCGCGTAAACAAACATCAGCCCGCTCTGACCAATCAGCAGCGGCTGTTTATTGACGGTCATCGGATACACCCACACTTCGTTATGGCGTAAAAAATCGACGAAGCTAAAGATCATCTTATGATTTTGCGGGTTGTTATAGCGAATCGGGTTATAGCTGTAGAACGTCCGGCCATTTTTCTCTTTCTCTTCGTCCAGACGCCCCTTAATCAGAAACATCGCATCATTCGGGTGGGTGATGGTTAACAGCATCGCGCCGTTCATGTCCATTATCTGAACGTTATAATTCTCCTGCCGATCGGCCAGCAGATCGTAAAAGCCGATCTGTAGCTGGCCTTTACTCTCGGTCTGGCGTGGTCTGGCATGCGACAGCGTATTAACGCTAAGCACCACGCTACAGAGCAAAATGAGGCCAATGCAGATCTTACTGCTGAGGTTTTTTGCATTCAGCCATTTCATTCAAAACTCTCTCTGTTTCGCGGTTAATAATATTGACGAGCTTTTCACTGTCGATGCGCCAGTGGTAAAGCGTCATCGCCAGCTGCTGACTGGCGCACGGGGTTTCAATCGCAAAGGTGTAATTCAGCATCTGCTCAGTGGTGCGATAATAAACCGTCATTCCCGCATCCTGGTTTATCAGCGTCTGATTGAACTTTTGAAAAAACGTATTAAATCGGGCCAGATCGTCATCACCCGAGTTGTCGGATGATAAAGAAACCTTATAGGTTCGAATGTTGCTGAACCGGTTTTTTCCCTGCTCATGATAAACCATGTCCGAATTATGAATAGAGGAGGCGTACCATCCGCTTAGGGTAATAAGAAGCAATCCTGCCAGAACCGCCAGAATAAGGGCGTGTGGGATTTTCTTAAGGCGAGCAGAGAGCTTAATGGCCGGGCAAGCGGAAGGGGCGACAGGTTCAGGTCCGGGCGCTATGGCAAGTTCAACGCCCTGCGGGCTCCCTTCAGTGGTGGGCTGCTCAGCGGTCTGGCAATACTCTGCTTCCAGTAAATAGCCGCGCTTAGGGATGGTTTTAATCACTTTTTGCAGCTTACCATCGTCCTCCAGCGCAACGCGCAGCGCATGAATGGCGTTAGATAAGCTGTTATCGCCAATGACGCGGCGTTCCCAGACCAGCGCGGTGAGTTCATTTCGACTGAGGGTTTGACCAGCATGCTGTGCCAGACAAAATAGCAGCTTAATCTGATATTCGCCCAGCCGTCTGATTTCGCCCGTCTGATGATGAACAATAACACCGGCAGGCAGATCTAACCGCCAGTTATTAACAGAATAACGCAGAGTATTCATAGTGACGTCAAAGCGGCTCACAGCAAAATAAACAAAAAATTAACGTTTTGTTAGTAATTAATTATCTATTAATGAAAAAAGGGTTCAAAAGAATTATAAAGCAAGTTCAAAGCCTGTGCACTCTTAAACTAAACCTTTTCTTGTTGTACGTTTCTCTGTGGATTCCCGCCACATTCACTGTTTTTTAGGATGAGTTGTTGGTTAATTGTGAGTAATAAATATTTTTAATTCCCGCATTTAAGTTTACGCAGAGATGTGTCGTACAGGTTTATTAATTGATTAAGTCGATGAAAGCATAAATGACCGCAGCTAACGGATTGCGTTTTAAAAAATTCGCTATTTCCATTTAACCCTCTTTTATTCAGGTGCCGCGGAAAACAGTGCGAAGCGGCTTTCCGCATCAGGCGGAAGCACCGCTTCCGCTGTGTTTTTATATTTGTTGTTTTTCAATGGCTTACAAATTGGCATGGCGTTTGCTGTATCCCTGAAACGCATTAGCGAGATCAGCATTGGGCAGTGCGGGTGGCCGCAGATGCACAACAGGGAAAACAGCTAAAGTCATACAGGGATGCTGAAATGTACGCAGACACGCACGAAAGGGTCGACGCCCGCCATAAACGCGATACCGTCGCAGTCAGGGCGATCTCCCTGGCACAGGAGGCGCACTGGCTCGCCCTGTATCTGCCACTGGTGAAACGTATTGTGAACCCGCTCTCCTTGCAAACTCAAAGCGTGATCGACAGCGACGACATGGAGCAAATCGCACTGATGGGGCTACTGAGCGCCCTGCGGCGTTACGGTGAGCCCGATGAGCACTTTGCTGCCTATGCATCTCCACGGATCCGTGGTTCGGTGCTGGATGAGCTACGTTTGCTGGACTGGCGTCCGCGCCGTCTGCGCCAGAAAGCGCACAAGATGAATGATGCGATCCGCACGTTGTCTCGTACGTTGGAGCGGGAGCTGGTAGAGGAGGATATCATCCACCATCTTGAGATCAGCCAGCAGGCGTATCAGGAATATTTGCTGCTCAAAAATGCCGGCGTATTGCACAGCCTGGATGAGATGCTGGCCAGCGATACCCGTTTTACATACCACAGCCGGGCGCTGGAAGAAGAGATCATCATTAACGACTCCCTGCGTGCCGCGCTGGCGACGCTGGACAGCCGTGAACAGCGGGTTCTCTCCCTCTATTATCAGCATGAGCTGAGCCTGAAAGAGATTGCGCAGATCCTCGGGATTACGGAAGCCAGAGTGTGTCAGCTGAAACAACGCATCGCCCACAAAATTAAAATTGCGATGACGCAGTGAGACGCTGCCCGCGTCTGTATAATACCCGGCACCTGTCCGGGTAGGGCAGGATGGCGGCGGGCCAGTCTCAAGAGGAAATGATGTCTGTTATTGCGCATTACTATATCGAGCAGCAGAGCGTTAACACGCAGCCTGTGGCAACCCTGACCGCCCGGACGCCATCGGTGGACGCGACCCAGACCAGCGTTCCCGCCTCTTTTTCGCAGGTAAACAACGCCTCGCAATCATTGATGAGCCAGCCGACGGCAAGCGCGCCGCAAGCCGCCAACCCGCGTCCGGTATCGCCAGAAGCCACCCCTGCCACGCTCGATAAGCTGGATCAGTTCGCCCGGTCACAGGGCTGGAGCGAGAAGCAAATCGCCTTGATGAAGCAACCGTCTCAGCGCAACAACGGCCGCAGCAGTCAGCCCTGGTCGGCGCAGGGCGGCCCACTGGCGAGTCGCGACTGGGCATTTGCCGCGCTGAACGCAAACTGGCTGCCCGCGTCCCCGCAGCGGACCGGCGGTATTCGCGGCATTCGCAATAATAACCCTGGCAACCTGGAGGCCAGTTGGGCCTTTACCTGGCTCGGGCAGAATGGCACCGATGGCCGTTTTGCCACCTTTACCTCGCCCGAACATGGGATCCGCGCATTAGGGATGAATCTGCTCTCTTATCAACGGCGTGGGCTGGACACCATCAGTAAAATTATCACCCGCTGGGCACCGCCACAGGATAACAACAATACTCCCGCCTATATCCAGAAGGTGAGCAGCGCCATGGGCGTAGCACCTGATACCCGGCTGGATGTGGCGTCACCCTCTGTGTTGAGCGCGCTGAGCAAAGCGATTATCCATCAGGAAAACGGGACAATTCCTTTTTCTGAAGAGGTGATTCATAACGGGGTGTTTTCGGCGCTCGGTCTGACGGATCTGTCCGGGAGCCAGCGGCCCGAATTAACCCTTCCCCCGAGGGTGGATAACCCTACGCGTGCCCAATAAAAGACCGATTAGAAGGTAAAGGGTGAATAACGCCGCGGCAGGGGAAAATTCATCGCGATATAATGAGCTGGCAAATATTATCCTCTGTAGCTGATTCAATTGAAATTAAGCCATTCGCATGATTGTGTTGCATAAGGTGTTTCTTATTCATCATATTTTATAGCGTAGCGTTTACATTAAATTACCATTCATAAAAAAATCGTCGCCTGCGTAACAAAATGGGGGGCTTTGAGCTGTCCAGAGGGCGGGTTTTCAATTCAATGACAAAATAAAGGCTTTATATAATGTGATGATTTTTAAAACCTATTCAGGTGTGATTATTATTTTTGGTAGGTTGTGATTATTATTTAAGTATGATTGATAAAAAGTGCTATATAAACCTTCAGGCCTCGGGTTAATATGTCGCAACATGTTATGGCTTTCGTGTAAAAATATGAAAAAAAATGCCAGCAGTACTTTTCGTCGCCCTCGCTTACACCGGTTTGCACTTGAAGCCCGTCAATTATTTGATGGCGCCGCGATAGCCGAAACCGCCCAGCATAATGATGCGGGCAGCGAGGCGCCTCATGATAATGCCCGGGACGCCTTTCACCCGGTCACGGTCGAGCGCGCCGCCGCTTCCCAGCCGACCCCTGCCAAAGAAGTCTTTGTCATTGATAGCCAGATTACCCACTGGCAGTCACTGGTGGCGCAATTACCGCAGGACAGCAAAGTGGTGGTCCTGCGCGAGGGCAGTTCGGGTCTGGGTCAACTCAACCAGGCGCTGGCAGATGAAAAACAGATCGCGGCAATTCATATTTACAGCCACGGTGCCAGCGACGAAATTACGCTCGGCAGCGACATTATTACCGCGCAAAACGTCGCGGGCCTGCAGTCACAGCTGCAAAGCCTCGGCGACAAGATGACGGCCGAGGGGGATATCCTTCTCTACGGCTGCTCGGTCACCAGCAAAGACACGGCGCTGGTCAGCCAGCTCGCCACCTTCACCCATGCGGACGTGGCTGCCTCGCGCGACTCCACTGGCAGCCGCGAGGGCGGCGGCAACTGGATCCTCGAAACCGCCGTTGGCGAGGTCGAAACCCGCACGCTGGCGCTGCACTACGCCGGACAGCTCGAAACCCCAACCCTGACGCACAGCGCGGGCGATCTGATCGTCAGCGAGCCTTCTGTGCTGACTGCCGGAAAAGAGGTCGGGCAGTTCAGCGGCTGGGCGATTGATCTGAGTGACCCGTCGGCCACGGTGATACTGAACCTGTATCTGCAGGACGGAAGTAAAGGCACGCTCTCTGATGGCGTTCAGCCTCCGGACAACGTCTTTCTGAGCTTCAGCGGCACGGCCGTGCAGGCGCAGGCCTGGCTAAATCAGCTGACTTTTACCGCCTCCGACCGCGAGCTCGGCAATCACACCGATGCCACCGGGGTCGATATTTATGTCTTCAGCGATTCGGGGGGCGTCAGCTGGATGACCCAGCGGATCATTATCACCCCGGCCAACGACCCGGCGACGGTGAATGACAGCAGCCTGCTGGTGTCGGAGCGTAACGGCAGCGGCACGGTGATTGGCCCGGCGACGCTGGCGATTGTCGATTCAGAGCTGTCAGTCGGCGCGCAAACCGCCGCCCAGATGGTGTACAGCCTGACGGCTCTGCCGCGCTATGGCTATCTGACCCTCAACGGCCAGCGTATCGGCGTCGGCTCGGTCTTTACCCAGCAGGACGTTAACAGCGGGGCGGTGAAGTATGTGCATACCGCCACCGGGACCGACCAAAACACCGCCGACAGTTTCTCTGCCAGCCTGAACGATGGCGCGACCCCGGTCAGCCAGTCGGACAGCGTTACCGTGACCCTTAACATCCAGCCGGAAAACCAGCCCCCAAGCGTCAGCGGGAGCGGCTTTGTGTTTGAAGGCCAGCCGCAGAACGCCGATATCTCGGGCAACGTCGGCAAATACATTGAGGCGACCACCGGCGGCGATCCGCAGGATACCCGGCTGACGCTGACCATCACGGCGCTGCCCGCCCACGGCAGGCTGTACTTCAAAGGGCAGCCGATCCAGGCCGGATTCAGCTTTGACTATGCCGATAAAGACAAGCTCACCTACAGCAACGACGGCACCGAAGGGGTTCGCGAGGACAGCTTTGGCGTTCGGGTGAGCGATCAGGGCGGCGGCACCGGCACGCCAGCAAGCAGCGACGGCACCATCACCCTGACGGTGGACAGCGTCAACGATAACCCGGTCTTCGATAGCAACAGCAGCACCTGGACCGCCGTGAACGCAGGCGGCAGCGTGGTGTTAACCCCGGCGATGCTCAACGCCACCGACGTTGACTCCAGCGACGACCGGATCAGTTTTGTGGTCAACGCCGACAACCTGACCCACGGCTATCTGACCCTTAACGGCCTGCGCCTGAAAAGCGGCGATACCTTTAGCGTCGACGATATCAAAGCCGGTCGCGTCAGTTATGTGCAGTACCGCGACGCCGCCCCGAACGAGCAGGACAGCTTCGATTTCCAGGTGATTAACCACGGATTAAACGTCTACTGGACCGACGCGGGCGTTACCAATATTCGCCAGGGGGGGATTTATCAGGGCAACGCCCCGGAATTCGCCCTGACCCAGTATCGCTTTATCTTCGCCCTGACCGACAAAACCAATAATCCGCAGCCGGGCAATGTGCCGACCCTCGATCAGCCTGCTACCGCGGTCATCTCGCCGGTGTTTGGCACCAACGTTAACGACCCCAATGCGCTGACCCACGGCAGCTTTAGCGAAGGCGGCACCCTGGTGCTGGCGGGAACCGGTAACATCACCGATGCCACGCCGGGGCTGAGCTACACGCTGCCCAACGTTTTACCCTCCGAGGTGGTCTACACCTGGATCGGCGACAGTTCAGGAAGCGCAGCGCTGTCGCTGCAAAAATTCGACAACGGTGCCTGGGTAACCCTGCTGCCGCTTGAGAGCTTCACCCAGGCGGACGTCAATAACGGCCTGATTCGCTTCGCCCACGACGGCGGGGAAAACTTCACCTTCACGCCAGGCTTTACCGTCTCTGCCGGGCGCGTCACCCTGAATGCCAACGGCGATCCAGTGCCGGTTATCCAGCGCGTGGATGTGGCGGTGTTTATCACTCCGGTGAACGATCTGCCGCAGATCGGCGGCTCGTCCAACAACGTGCTGGCAGAAGGGGCAACCCTGGTCATTACCCGCGATATGCTGACGGCCAGCGATCCGGATGATGCCAACAGCGGCACGCCGTATGAGAACAGCAGCACCCTGAACGGCAACACCAATTACGCCCTGAATAACGAGGCGACGGGCAACAACGCCCTGAAGCTGCTGTTTACCTCCCTGCCGACCGGCGGAACGCTGCAATATTTTAACGGCAGCAGCTGGGTCGATATTACGCCCGCCAACCTGAACACCTTGCAGCTCGATGCCGCGATCCTGACCAACGACGGCACCAGCGGGCTGCGTTTTGTCAGCGACGGCTCCGAGATCCGCAACACCACGTTCTCGGTTGCCGCCGTCGACCGCTGGGGGGCGCAATCTCTCAGCGCCGCCACCGTAGGGCTGGTGATCACCAATATTAACGACGGCCCGCAGATTGCCACCTCGCCAACCGCCGCCGATCCGGTGGTGGGCCGCGAATCGCCGAACATGATTGGCGGCACCCCGGCCAACAACCCCCTTACGGTGCGTGAAAGCGGCTACGGCCAGATCACCCGCGCGATGCTGCAGGCCTACGATCCGGACAGCAGCGCCGAGCAGGTGCAGTTTACGATCACCCAGTCGCCGGGCTTTGGCCGTCTGGCGCGCTCCACCGATGGCGTCAACTTTAACGTGCTGGGCACCGGGTCCACCTTTACCCAGCAGGATATCGCCCAGGGCTATATCTATTACCTGAACGACGGCAGCGACCGGACAATCACCCAGGACGGCTTTACCTTCCGCCTTTCGGACGGCGATAAAGAGCAGGCCGGGAATCAGTTTGTTATCAATATCGACCCGGCGAACGATGCGCCACAGGTGAACGGGCCGGGGAGCGTGATCACGGTGGGGGCAGGCGCTACGCCGGTTCCCGGCTTTAGCGTGCGCGATGCGGATCTCGACATTGGTGCCACCAACGTCACGGACCAGCTGCAAACCACCGTTCGCCTGCTGCACGCCAACGGCACGGCGCTGACTCAGGCGGAATACCGCGACGTGACGCTCGGCATCACCCGCGTTCCGGGCCTGACCGTGGTGGGCGGCAACGGCGATCTGCTGGTGCTGACCGGCACCGTGGCGCAAATCAACAGCGCGCTGGCGGGGCTGACCGTCGCCTTCAGCCAGGATCATAACGCCGCGTACCAGATTCAGGTGATCACCGATGACCGCCTGCGCGACGCCAGCGGCAACCTGACCGGCAGCGCTAACGGCGGCCCGCTCAACGAAGTGACAAACCCTGCCTTTGGCAGCCAGCCCGGTGCGGTGGATGGCAAAAACTATAACTGGTACGCCGACAGCGTCCCGGTTAACGACGGCAACATCGCCGCCAGCAGCGCGACTATTCTGGCGTCGAGCATTAACGATCCCGGCACCCTGGCGGGCGACGGGCAGAAAACCGTCCGCGAAGATCAGGCCAGCTGGATTGGCGGCAACTTCGTGGTCAATGACGTCGAGTCCAACGCCTTTGGCCGGCCGGTAACCGTCACGTTAACGGTGGCGCAAGGCTCGTTGGGTATTGGCGGGGCGGGCGTGCAGACCAGCCTCAACGGGGTCACCCTCAGCGGGGACGACACCGGCACGCTGGTGTTAACCGGTCAGGCCAGCGCCATTCAGGCGCTGCTTAATGATCCCCTGCTCGGGTTAACCTACCTCAGCGCCCTGAATGCTAACCACGATCAGAACGGCAGCGCGGCGGGAGATGTGACCCTGACCGTCAGCCTGAATACGCAAAATTCGACCATCGGCAACACCCAGGGAACGGCACCCGCCGATCTCAGCATTGCCCTGACGATCGATGCGGTGAACGACGCGCCGGTGGTGAATGCCGGTTCGACCATCATCAACCTCGACAACTCGGTCGCGGGGGGCTTTACCCCGGTGCCCGGTTTCTCGGTTGACGATCCGGACATTACCGACGGGGGCGGGATTGCCTGGGGGGAAAGCGATCACCTGCGGGTGACCGTGCGCCTGACCCAGCAGGACGGCACGCCGCTCGCCATTGGTGAGTATCGCGGCAACACCTCGATTTCCATTACGTCCGGGGAGACCAACAGCGGCGTAACCCTCATCACCACCGGCGCGCCGCCGACCGATGGCGATCGCGCCCCGATGGTGATCGAAGGCACCCGGGCGCAGATCAACGCCTGGCTGGCACAACTGCAGGTCAAAATGGTTGGGCTCGATGCCGACGATGCGGATAAATATTACCGCGTCGAGGTGATTGCCGACGATCGCAACCGGGATGCCACCGGCCATCTTACCGGCCGCGCCAACGGCGGGCAGAACAGCAACGCCAGCAACACCGGCACCGAAGACGCCCCGCTGACGGAGATCGATCCGTATGCCGCGCTGCCTGGCGGGCTGGCGCAAAACGTCAGCGCTGCCTCGACAGAGGTATTCCAGAGTTCGGTTAACGATGCGGCAGAGATCCGCCTTGGCGACAGCCCGGTGCTGCAGACCGACGAAGGCAACAGCACCGTGGTCCTGCCGCCGATTATGGTGACGGATGCGGATGCGGGCAGCAGCACCCTGACGGTTAACGTCCAGGTACCGGCAGGTTTTGTTATCAGCGGCATAGGTGGCAGCGGCGGGACAGTGGACGGGACCGGTGGTGCAACGGTCCGTCTGACCGGTACCCTGGCAGAAATTAACAGCCGCCTGGCGGCCATCACCGTCACGCTCCCTGACGTAGCCGGGACTGCCACGGCGGCAGACTGGAACGGCAGATTTGGCGTGGTGGTGACGGTGGATGACAATGGCTCGACCGGCAGTCGCCCGGCGACCCTGCCTGCCAACATGACTAACGCAACCAGCGATCCGGGCAGGGCGGACTACGCCGATCCGACCTCGGCGGCCATCATTACTACCCGCGAGTTCACCTTTACCGTCAATGCGGTTAACGATGCCCCGGTAGCCACCGGCACCAGCGTCACGCTGCCCGCCATTGCGGAAGATACGCTGGCAGCGAACATTAACGGCACCACCGTTGGCAGCTTGTTTGGCCCGCTGTTTGACGACAGCCGTGACGACGTGGTTAACGGCACCCACAGCGATGCCTTCTGGGGGATCGCCATCAGCAGCCTGGCGTTGGATCCGCGCCAGGGCGAGTGGCAATACTCCACCGATGGCGGCCAGAGCTGGACGGCGGTCGGCCCGCGCAGTGACAGCAATGCCCTGTTCTTAAACGGGACGGCGCAGCTGCGCTTTGTTCCGGCGGCCAACTTCTTCGGTGAACCCGCCCTGCTGGGCGCGCGGCTGGTGGAAAACGATACTAACGGTGACAAAACCAGCACCGCCACTGCCCCGGTTAACGGCGGCAGCGGCAGCACCCAGACGCATGGCGGCACCTCGTTGTTTAGCGATCAGGTCGTGAGGCTCAAACAGCCCGTCACCAACGTCAACGACAGCCCGACGCTGACCAGCGGGAGCTGGACCTTCGCCGAAGATGGCAACGTGCCGGCCACGCTGGGCCAACTGCTGGACAGTCGCTACAGCGACCAACGGGATAATCAGACCGGTATTCCGGGCGGCGGCAATGCCAGCCAGGGCATGGCGCTGGTGGGGATCTTTGGCGATACCACTGACGCCACCAAAGGCCACTGGGAGTATTTTTACAACAATACCTGGAACAGCCTGCCAACCGATCTTAGCGCCTCGAGTGCGCTGATTTTAAGCCGCGATACCCGGATGCGCTTTGTGCAACTGGCGGACTATAACGGCCCAGTGACCGGTGGCCTGCAGATCCGCGCCGCCGACTCCAGCGATACGACGCTGGTGGGCGGGGCAGGGGTTAACTCCCGGGTCAACTTCTATGATTACGCGGCGACCTGGTCTGCCGCCATCGAGCACTGGTCTTCTCCGGCCCAGCTGGGGGTCAACATTACCCCGGTGGCGGACATTGTGGGCGATCGTCTCAGCATTCATGCAGGACTGAGTTTGCCTTTGACCGCTGCGCAGCTGTTAGCCAACGACACCTTCGAGAACTCTGGCCGGGTGATTGAGAGCGTTACCCAGCCTGCGAACGGCACGCTGATTTTTGACTCCGTCAGCGGTATGTACACCTATACCCCGACAAAAGGCTATGTCGGTGCCGACAGCTTTACCTATACCGTGCGCAGCGGCGGCGTGACCGAAACCGCCACCGTGAACATCGACGTTACCAACATCGTGCCGGTTGCCGTCAACGACAGGCAGATCCTCAGCGAAGACAGCCTGCCTGCCAACGGCAACCTGCTGAGTAACGACCGCGATGGCGATAACGATCCCCTGACGTTAACCGGCTTCACGGTTAACGGCGTGAATTACGCCCCGGGCGCGACTATTGTGCTTGCCGCAAATCAGGGCACCCTGCAGGTCAACGCCGATGGCACCTACACCTACATCCCGGTAGCTGACTGGAATGGAAGCGTGACGGTAGGGTATACGATTTCCGACGGCAATATGCGCGGGACGGCAACCGGCACCCTGACGTTAACCGTTAACCCGGTTAAGGATGCGCAGGACGATGCGTATATCGCCCACGCCGGAACCTCCGCCACCCACGATGTGCTGTTAAACGACAGCTTCAGCAATGCGGATAAGAAAATCACCGGCGTGACGCAGCCCGCGCACGGCCGGGTGACGATCACCGCAGACAACAACGTCCTGTACGTGCCGCAGCAAGGCTTCGTCGGCAACGACAGCTATACCTATACCGTGACCAGTGGCGGGGTCACGGAGACGGCAACGGTCAGAGTGATCATGACCAACCAGTCGCCGTTTACCGGCAACTTCTTTGCGACTACCCAGGAAGACGTCAACGCGACGGGCAATATTCTGACCACACTGCGCGATCCGGATGGCGATCCGCTCACCGTCACCGGCTTTACGGTCAATAACGCCAGCTTTACCGCCGGACAGCGCGGCACCATTGCCGGGGTAGGCACGTTCATTATCGACGCTCAGGGTAACTACACCTTTACCCCGGTCGCCGACTGGAACGGCAGCGTGCCGACCATTGAAGTCACGGTCAGCGACGGCAATCAGGGCGGCACCAACACCGCCTCGCTGGATATCACCGTGACGCCGGTGGCCGATATCATCGACGACACCGCGAAAACCCACGCCGGAACGGCAGTCACCATCGATGCGCTGGCGAACGACAGCTTCGAAAACAGCACCAAAACCATCACCGGGACCTCCGCGCCACAGCATGGGGCGGTCACTATTGTCGGCAACAAGCTGGTCTACACCCCGGTGGCCGGATACGTCGGCAGCGACAGCTTCACCTATACGGTCACCAGCGGCGGCGTAACCGAAACCGCCACCGTGGTGGTATCGATGACCAACACCGCGCCGGTCTCCCGGGATGTGACGGTCTCGACCGCCGAAGATACCCCGCTGCGCGGTTCGGTGCAGACCAGCGCGACCGATGTCGATAACGATCCGCTGGTGCTGACCGGGTTTACCCTCAACGGCACCGCCTACAGCGCCGGGCAGACGGCGACGGTCGAGGCGGGATCGCTGACCATGAACCGCGACGGCAGTTGGGTCTTTACCCCGGCCGCCGACTGGAACGGCAGCGTGCCGCGGGCGACCTATACCCTGTCGGATGGCAACACCGGCACCAGCACCAGCCAGTTGCTGATCACCGTGATCCCGGTGGCCGATGTGCAAAATGACACCGCCACCACCCACGCGGATGACAGCGTGATTATTCCGCTGCTCGACAACGACACCTTCAGCGACAAGCAGCGGGTGACGATTGTTGCCGGGCACCCGGTTGCCGGATCGACGCTGAGCACCTCCGATCGTGGGGGCCAGATTCAGCTGCTGGCGGATAACACCCTGCGCTATCTGCCGCCCGCCAACTTTGTCGGCACCGATACCTTCACCTATACCGTCACCAGCTATACCGGGGTAACGGAAACGGCGACGGTGACGATTCTGGTCACCAACTCCCGTCCCGGCACCACCGACGATCGGCAGACCGTGATGGAAGACAACGTCCTGCGCGGCAAATTTAACGCCAAAGATACGGATAACGACGTGCTGCGGGTGGTCTCCTTTAGTGCGGGTGGTCAGACGTTGGTGATGGGCAGCGATGCGGCCAAAACCCTGACGCTCGCGGGTGTCGGCACGCTGGTGGTCAACGCCGACATGACATGGGCATTTACCCCAGAGGCGGACTGGAACGGCACCGTTCCGGAAATTAATTACACGGTGACCGACGGCAATCAGAACGGTAAGATCGGTGGCACGCTGACGATCGTCGTTGCCCCGGTCAGCGACGCGCGCAATGACAACGTGTCACTGCATGCCGGTCAGTCTGACACCCGTAATCTGCTCGCCAACGACACCTTCAGCAACAGCAATCGTCAGGTGACCAGCGTCACCCAGGGCCAGCACGGAACGGTGATAATCAATGCGGATGGCACCGTCACCTACACCCCGGTGGCAAGCTACGTGGGCCAGGACACCTATACCTATACGGTGACCAGCGGCGGGCGAACCGAAACCGCGACCGTCTACGTCGACATCACCAATACCCCGCCGGTGCCGCCTGCGGGGCTGATCGTCAGCGGGCCGGAAGACAGTAACCTGACCGGCTCGGTGCTGAGTAACGTTACCGACGCCGATCCGACGGACGTGCTCAGCGTTGAGAGCTGGAATCTGCCGGGTGAAACCCGCCCACACAGCGTGGGGGTGCCGTACGCCATTCCCGGTATCGGTACCTTTACCCTACAGACGGACGGGCAATTCACCTTTGTGCCGGTGGCGGACTGGAACGGCAGCGTGCCGACCATCACCTTTACCGCCACCGACGGCCATCAGAATGGGCGCTTTACCGGGCAGCTGCAGCTGGTGGTCACCCCGGTAGTGGATGCAGTGAATGACGCCACGTCGCTGCATTCCGGCGGCAGCGTGACGATTGACGCCCTGAATAACGACAGCTTCGCCAACAGCGATAAAACCATCATCGCCCTCGGCAAGCCGCTGCACGGGCAGGCGACCATTCTCAATGGCAAGGTGACTTACCAGCCGGATGCAGGCTACGTCGGTGCGGATAGCTTCACTTACACAGTGCTGAGCGGCGGTAAAGAAGAGACCGCCACTATCACCCTTGATGTGCGCAACACGCCGCCGCAAACCCAGCCGGATCTGGTTCCCAGCCTCGAAGACGCTACCGCCACCGGGAATGTGCTGACCAACGATCAGGATCTGGATGGCGATGCCCTGCGGGTGCAAAGTGTAAGCGTGCTGGGGACGGTCTATCAGCCGGGCGACATCATCACCCTGGCAGGCATCGGGACCTTAACCCTGAACCGCGATGGGCGGTACAGCTTTGTGCCGCTGGCGGACTGGAACGGCAGCGTGCCTGACGTCACCTACACCGTCACCGACGGCAACAGCAACGGCCAGGCGAGCAATATTCTGCGCATCACCGTGCGACCGGTGCAGGACGCCTTCGACGACCGGGCCAGCACCCACGCTGGAGTGTCGGTTCTGACGGACGTGCTGGCGAACGATACCTTCAGCAACCCGTTGCGGGCAGTGGAGTCCTTTACCCAGGGCGCACATGGCACCGTCACGCTGGAGAACGGCCAGCTGCGCTACACCCCGGTGGCCGGGTACGTGGGCACTGATACTTACACCTACAGTGTCTTCAGCAACGGGGTGCGCGAGACGGCCACCGTCACCGTGACCATGCTCAACACCTTGCCGACCTCGGCAGATTTCGCGCTGACCACCGCCGAAGACACCCCGCTGAGCGGCAATGTCATGGATCGGGTCAGCGACGGGGATAACGATCCGCTGACCCTGACCCAGTTCACGGTCGATAACCGAACCTACAGCGCCGGACAAACCGCGGTGATGGCAGCAGGCACGCTGGTGATGAACAGCGATGGCCGCTGGACCTTCACCCCGGCCGCCGACTGGCATGGCCCGGTGCCGCAGATTGGCTTTACCGTCTCGGACGGCAACGACGGCGGCACCACTCACAGTCTGCTGAACATTGGCGTCGTGCCGGTGGGTGACACGCACAATGATTTTGCTATCGTCCATTCGGATAACGCGGTGATTATTCCGGTGCTGGCCAATGACACCTTTACCACCCCGGACAACCAGCTAACATTGACCGCCGGGATCCCGGTGGCCGGCTCGCTGGATGGGCATACCGATCAGGGTGGGCGGGTGCGGGTCCTGAGCGATAACACCCTGCAGTATCTCCCCCCGCAGGGCTATACCGGGATCGACAGCTTCTCGTACACCGTGACCACTCCGGACGGTCATCAGGAAGTGGCCACGGTGACCATTGCGGTAATGAACGGCACCCCGACGGCACAGCAGACATCGCTGATTACCCCCGAAGATACCCCGCAGCTGGTGGGGCAGTTTAACGCCGTGGATCCGGAAGGTGACGTCCTGACCCTGGTCTCCGTCACCATCGATAACGTCACCACCACGCTTAGCGGCGCAAACGATCGGCTGGTGGATATCCCGGGCGTCGGCACGCTGCATGTCTTCGCCAACCGCGACTTTACCTTTACCCCGGTGGCCGACTGGAACGGCGTAGTGCCGCAAATCAGCTACACCGTCACCGACGGCAACAACAACGGAACGACGGACGGCACCCTGTTTATCGTGGTGACCCCGGAAATCGACGCCGTCGCCGACAGCTACACTATGCACGCCGGGGATTCTGCCCTGCACAGCCCGCTGGATAACGACAGCTTCAGCAACCCCGATAAGATGATTACCGGCGTCACGCAGGGTCAGCACGGGCGGGTGGAGATCAGCCTGGACGGGCAGCACATTACCTACATCCCCGATCCGGCTTTCGTCGGCCAGGATGTTTATTCCTACACCGTCACCAGCGGGGGGCGCATTGAAGTGGCCTATGTCACCGTCGAGGTGACCAACACGCGGCCGGTGCTAACCCCGCTGGATCCGGTCAGCGGGCCGGAGGACAGGGTGCTGGCGGGCAACGTGATTGACAACGTTACCGACGCCGATCCGAGCGACAGACTGACCGTGGTGAGCTGGAACCTGCCAGGCGAAACCCGTCCGCATCTGCCGGGCGTAGGCTACGCCATTCCGGGCCAGGGCACCTTCACCCTTAACGCCGACGGCAGCTACACCTTTGAACCGCTGGCGGACTGGAACGGCAGCGTGCCGACCCTCACCTTTGTGGTCAGCGACGGCCACGACGGCGGTCAGGTGACCGGGGAACTGAACCTGACGGTCACGCCGGTGGCGGATATTCAGCCGGACTACGAGCGAGTGCTCGCGGGCCAGCCGCTGATTATCGATGCCCTCGCCAACGACAGTTTCAGCAACGGCGACCGGCAGATTGTCGCCACGGGCAACGCCCTGCACGGCCAGGTCACGATCCAGAACGGCAAAATTACCTACCTGCCGAACCCGGGCTACGTCGGCATCGACACCTTCACCTACACGGTGATGAGCGGCGGGGTGCGGGAAACCGCAACCATCACCGTTGAAGTGACGAACGCCGCCCCGCAGCCGCGACCGGATCGCGACGTGGTGGCGGAAGATACCCCGGCCAGCGGCAACGTGCTGGCGAACGACCAGGATAACAACGGGGATGCCCTGCGGGTAGTGGACTTCCGCGTCGGCACGCTCGCGGGCGTGTTCCTGCCGGGCGCCACGGCGGTGATTGCCGGGGTCGGTGAAATCACCCTGCAGGCCAACGGCGACTACCTGTTCCGCCCGGTAGCGGACTGGAACGGTGACGTCCCGCAGATTATCTACACCGTCTCGGACGGCAACCAGAACGGGCTGGCCTCCCAGACTCTCGACCTGAGCGTCAGCCCGGTGGCCGATGCCCAGCAGGATGTGGCCTACATCCACTCCAGCTTCCCGGGCACCCTCGACGTGCTGGCGAACGACACCTTCAGCAACCCGAATGCCACCCTCGTCGGGGTCACGACCCCGATGGAAGGCTCGGTCAGTATTGTAAACGGGAAAGTGGTCTACACGCCGCGCCCGGGATTTGTCGGCTTTGACAGCTTCGAATACACCGTGCGCAGCGGCGGCGTGGAGGAGACGGCGGCGGTGGTGGTGTGGGTCACCAACCAGGCTCCGGTCGCCCGCGACGTTAGCGTGCAGATGGATGAAGACGGTGGCACGGTGCAGGGCTCGCTCCCGGTGACCGACGCCGATAACGACACCCTGCGGGTGACGGGCTTTACCCTCGACGGCGACGCCACCCAGTATGACGTCCCGGCCAACGGCAGCCGCACGATCCTGATTGCAGGCAAGGGGACATTAACGATCACAAGCGATCGGCAGTTCACCTTCAAGCCGCTGGCGGACTGGAACGGCACGGTACCGGTCATCAGCTGGCAGGTTACCGACGGCAACGACAACGGAGCCACCAGCGGCAGGCTGGCGATTGTGGTGAATCCGGTGGCCGACGGCGTCGACGACCGGGGCGCACTGCTCAAAGGCGGAGAGCTGATTAGCGACGTGCTGGCGAACGACACCTTCGAGGATCCAACCCGCCAGGTGACCGGCGTCAGCCAGGGCGCACACGGCGCGGTAACGCTGCTGCCGGACGGGCGCATTCGCTACGTGCCGGAGCCGGGCTACGTGGGCGCAGACAGCTACACCTATACGGTGACCAGCGGCGGCGTGACGGAGACCATTACCGTCCAGGTGGTGGTGAAGCCGGTGCTGGAGCTGACCGTCCACGAGCAGGGCCTGCGCGACAGCGGCGGAAGCCAGACAGCCAGCGGTTCGCTGCAGGTGACCGCGTTCGATGCCGCGCAGACCATCACCATTAACGGCAAATCCTTCACCCTGGCCGAGCTGCAGCAGTTCACGCTCCAGCGACCGGGGAGCGTGGAGTTTGGCTTTGGACATCTGGAGCTGACCGGTTATCAGGCGACTGACGCCACCCACGGGGTGCTGAGCTATCGCTATGTGCAAACTCAGGCAGTAGCGCATCAGGAATCGCAGCCTGTTCAGGTGACCTTTAGCTTTACGGTGAACGGCGAAATCGGCGGCCTGCTGCGGGTCAATATTGTTGACGACGCCCCTCAGGCGCAGCCCGATACCGCCGATATTTATCAGGATCGGGCCCAGTACAGCCAGAGCGGCAACCTGTTCGCCAACGATACGGTAGGCGCAGATGGCCCGGCCCTTCGCGGCCCGGTGGTGGATGTGATGTCCCAAAACACCGGTGCGGCGGGACACATTAACGGCGTGACCACCGGCCAGTACGGTGTGCTGCGCCTTGATGCCAACGGCAACTGGCAGTATGAGGTGAACCGCAGCGACCCGCGCGTCGCCGCACTGGACGCCAACGCCAGCCTGCAGGAGGTGTTCGTTTACACCCTCGAAGATGCGGATGGCAACACCCGCCAGTCCACGCTGACGGTAATCATCCACGGCGTGACGGCGATGCCGCAGGTGGCCGATCGCGACGGCTGGCACGAGCTGCTGTTTGGTCTGCGCGACGAGCCGGAGCAGCCGCGTCTGAGCTTTACCCCGGGGCTGTTTATCCTGCCGATGATCTATGGCTTCGAGAGCAGCGAACATCGTCACGCCGTGCAGGCCAACGTCAAAATGGCGATGCTCGGCTACGGCGTCGAGCAGGCCAACGCCCCGGTGCTCGAGCAGGCGGTGCTGTTCCCGCGCTGGTTCACCAGCACCCGCGAGCAGCGCGATATCCGCGAGTCGGGCGCCAACGGCATCGGGCAAAATATGCTGCGGGATGCGTTTAGCCCGTTCAGCATTCGCCACACCGATGAACGCGAAACCCTGCACGCACCGGCAGAACCGCCCGCGCCAGTGCCGGTGGTCAACGCGCCAACCCTCGAATCCGCTCAGGGAGCCTTATCGCTGACAGCGCAACTTGCCGCGCTGCACCGCCAGGCTCCGGAAACAACCATCGTCCTGCCCGCTGTGTCGGCTAAGCAGGTGAAGTGATGAATTATGGGAATGTAGACATGCTAAATGCTTCTGTGCCGGTCATGACCGTAACGCCGCGTCCTTTTCGTTTTGCGCCTCTCGGGGTGCTGGTGGCCGCGGTGATCCTCAGCGGATGCGGCACCATCAAGCCGACGCCGCTGACTCAGGATGAAATTACCGCTCGGGTGAATCAGGATCGCGCCGCCATGTACCAGGGGCAGGAGGCCGTAACGGGCACCCTGACCCTGTCGGATGCGATGGCGCGGGCGCTGAAATACAACCTCGACTACCGCCTGAAGATGATGGAAACCACCCTGGCGCGATCCCAGCTGGATCTCTCTTCCCAGGACATGTTGCCAAAATTAATGACCGACGCGGGCTACCGCTGGCGTAACAACGACTCGGGCGGCACCAGCGTCGGCATTGACGACGGGGTGATCAGCCTGCGTCCGTCCACCTCCGAAGAGCGTGAGCACTACCTTGCCGACGCGACCTTCTCCTGGGACGTGCTCGATTTTGGCATGAGCTATTTCCGCGCCCAGCAGCAGGCCGACGAGGTTAACATTGCCGAAGAGCGCCGCCGCAAGGTGCTGCAAAACATCGTCCAGGAGGTGCGGGACGCCTACTGGCGCGCGCTGGGTGCCCAGCGTCTGCTGAAAGAGACCGAGCCGCTGGCGGACCAGATCGCCTCGGCGCTGGCGAAAACCCGCGAAGCGGAGCAGGCGGGTATTCTGCCGCCGATTGAAGGGCTGGAGTACCAGCGTGCCCTGCTGGATGCGATGACCACCCTGAATCAGAAACGCCAGCAGATGCAGATGGCGAAAAGTGAGCTCAACGCGCTGATGAACGTCCCGCCGGGGAGCAACATCACCCTCGACGACAAACCGCTGCCGCTGGCGAGCGTCCCGCAGGACATGGACAAGCTCGAGCAGATGGCGCTGGAACGTCGGCCTGAACTGCGGGAAGAGGATTACAAAGCGCGCATCGACAGCTATGAAACCAAACGGCAGATCGCCTCGCTGCTGCCGAACCTGAATCTGTTTGCCGGGGTTAACTACGACTCCAACGACTACCTGTACAACGACAGCTGGGTGCAGGGTGGCGTCGGGGTGTCGATGAACCTGTTCAAACTCCTGAGCATTCCGGCGATCAACAATAACAACGATGCGCGCAGGATGACGGACGATGCCCGCCGGATGGCGCTCAGCATGGCAGTGATCACCCAGGTGCGGGTGGCGACAGAGCGCTATAAGCTGGCGGTGTACGATTTCCAGATTGCCGACCAGTCCGCGCAGGTCGATCAGCGCCTCGCCAGCATCTCGCGCGCCGGGTCGGATAACTCCCTGACCAGCGATCTGGAAACCCTGCGCACCGAGGCGCGCTCGATTGTCTCCCGCTTCCAGATGGCCGGTTCCTACGCGGAAGCTCAGGCCGCCTATGGCCGGGTGCTGAACTCGGTGGGCATCGACCTGCTGCCGGATCAGGTCCAGCAGACCGATGTCGCCAGTCTGTCGAACGCCATCGCCAGCAGCCTGCGGCGGGAAGAGCAGACCGTCTTCGCCAGCGTAGCCCTGAAAAGCGCGCCAGTGCAGGCTGTGCGGGTGGAAGTGGGTCGCCTGCCGGGCGGTGCGGATCGCGCGGCGATCACCCGCTCGGTGAGCCAGGTGCTGACGGCCAACCAGATCGAGATGGGGGAGACCCCGCAAAGCCTGCGCTTACGGATGCAGTTTAAAACCGTCAGCAGCAGCACGGCGCGCAAAGGGCAGTGGACGATGGACGTGATCGACAGTGACGACAACCTGCGCCTGTCGCGTCAGTACCAGAGCTATTTGCCGGATGACGCCAGCACCCGTACCTTAAGCGCCCTGGCCCAGGCCGCCGCGCTGTCGGTGACGGATGATATTCAGCGGATCAGCGGCGCGCGTACGGCCCCGCTGGCTCGCCCTTAATGGCATGACAGGAATTGCGTATGAAGTCGATGTTTATGGTGGTATGTGCGCTGATGGGGGCCACGGCCCTGCCGCTGCAGGCCGAAGAGACGCTGCCGGGCAACAGCCCGGTGCGTTTTCTGGTGCAGGCGAACCGCGAAAGCCCGCTCTCGAGCGTGGTGGCGGGGCGGATGGCGAAAGTGAACGTGCAGCTCGGCGATAAAGTGGCAGCAGGCAAAGTGCTGGCGACGCTGGACTGTAGCGATCTCACCGCCCGACGTGCGGCGGCGCAGGCCGAGTATCACGGGGCACAGCTGCGCTACGAGGCGAAGGCCAAACTCCAGGGGCTGAACTCCGCCGCCCAGCTTGAAGTGGGGCTGGCGGCAGCGGAGGTTAACCGCACCAAAGGCCAGATGGGGATCTTCGATGCCCAACTGGCTCAGTGCCGCTTTGTCGCCCCCTTTGATGGCCGGGTGGCACGCGTCTACGTCAAAGAGGGGCAGGGCGTGGCGGCAGGCGGCGGGGTGGTTGATCTGGTCGGCAGCGGCACGCCAAAAGCGCGACTCAACGTGCCGTCAGGCTGGATAGTCTGGCTGAAACCGGGCGTCACCCTTGAGGCGACGGTCGGGGAAACCGGTAAAAAATACCCGCTGACAGTGACCAATATCAGCGCCCGGGTGGACGCAGTAAGCCAGACGGTGGAGATCGAGGCCCGCTTCCCGGATAACGTCGACGGCGTGCTGCCGGGCATGAGCGGGCAAGCGGTGCCGCTGTGCGCTGCGGGGGATACTGCCTGTCCGGGCAGCGGGGCCGCGTCGTGATCGCAGGTGCTCAGGGCTGGCGTCTTGCCGCCCGTATCGCCCGCATCAAAGAGTACAGCGAGCTGGGCTTTGTTATCTGCAACGATACGCGCCAGCTGGTGGAGTACCGCCAGGCGGCGCTGATGCGCGTCACGGGTGAGAAGCAGGCCCGGCTGGTGGCCCACTCCGGCCTCAACGATGTGGATCGCAATACCCCTTACGCCCTCTGGCTTGCCGAGGTCAGCGCCGAGATTATCCCGCGCTGCCGCAAGCTGGCCGAGGGTGCGCGGCTGCTGCCGCTCTCCGCTGTGATGTTGAGCGAGCCGCTGCAGGCGGCGTGGAACGAGTGGCTGCCGGAGTACGTGTGGGTCTTTCCGCTGACCGGCCCGCAGGGCGAACTGCTGTCGCTGCTGTTTTTAGGCCGGGACGATCCCTGGCCGGGCACCCTGACGCCGGATTCCGCCGAGTTTGCCCTGCTGCAGCTCTGCGGCCTGTACGGTTACGCCACCTGGGCGCTGACCGCCAGACCCTCAGCACTCAAGCGGCTGTGGCAGCGCAGCGGCGGCAAACGTCTGCTGTGGGTGCTGCTGGCGCTGATTGCTATTTTCTGCATTCCGGTGCGGGAATACACCCTGGTCCCGGCGGAGATCGTCTCCCTGGAGAGCGAGGTGATCGCCTCCCCGGAACAGGGAGTGATCCAGCGGATGGTGACGATGCCAAATGCGACGGTGAAAAAAGGCGACGTGCTGGCCGTGCTGGACGACACCACCCTGCGCAACCGGCTGGCGGTGGCAACCGCAGAGCTGGCTACGTCGGACACCACGCTGCATCAGGCAACGCAGAAGGCGATTGAAGATCAGCAGGCTAAATCCGAGCTGGCGATGGCGGAAGGGCGCTGGCGCGAGAAGCAGGTGGAAGTGGCCTCCCTCCAGCGCGAGCTGGATAAACTCACCATTCGCGCGCCGCGCAACGGCGTGTTTGTCTACTCCGATCCCGACGACTGGGCCGGGCGTCCGGTGCAAACCGGCGAGCGCATCGGCCTGCTGGCGGATCCGGATAAGCCGGGCGTCAGGGCCTGGGCCCCGGCCAGTGAATCCACCAACCTCAAGCAGGGCGCACCGATGACGGTGTTCCTGAAGGTTGCCCCGCTGAGCCCGCTGAGCGCGACCCTCGACTACGCCGGGTATCAGACCGTCGAAGCCCCTAACGGGGTGGCGAGCTACGTGCTGCGCGGCTCGCTGCAGGGCGATACCGCCGAGGCGCGGATCGGCCTGCAGGGTACTGCCCGCGTCTCCGGCGACTGGAAGGCGCTGGGCTATCTGCTGCTGCGCCGTCCGCTGGCGACCCTGCGCGCCTGGGTGGGCTGGTAATGGCACAGATCCCTGGCGTCAGCCCGGTGTGGCCCGCCCTGCGCGAAGAGCTGCAGCTGCGCGATGCTGGAATCAACCGCGACGGCTCCCCGGCCTGGCATCTGAACGATCCGGTCAGGAACCTGTGGTTCCGGCTGGGGTGGCTGGAAATTGAGATCCTTAAGCGCTGGCCGCTGGGCAAACCGCAGGCGATTGCCGACGACATTAATGCCCGGACCACCCTGCAGGTACTGCCCGAAGACGTGGATGAATTCGTCGGCTTTTTGCAGCAGCACCAGCTGCTGAAAATCCCACGCTATCGCCCGGAAAAGAGCCTGTGGACGCACCTGCTGCACAGCTATCTGTTTATCCGCATCCCCCTGGTTCATCCGGGCAAGATGCTGAAAACCCTCCTGCCGTGGGTGAGCGTTCTCTTCTCGCGCACCTTTTTACTGCTCACCGCCGTGGCGGGCCTCACCGGGCTGACCTTAGCCGCCCGGCAGTGGGATTCCGTTGAAGCGACGCTGCAAAATGCAGTGAGCTGGCAGGGGGCGCTGGGCTTTATGCTGGCGCTGGTGTTGTCCAAATGCTGGCACGAACTGGGGCACGCCTTTATGGCGACGCGCTACGGCGTGCGGGTGGGGCATATGGGCGTGGCGCTGCTGGTGATGCTGCCGATGGCCTATACCGATACCGGCGAAAGCTGGAAGCTCAGCCGTTCCCGGGAGCGGCTCAAAATTGCCTGCGCCGGGATCATGGCCGAGCTGGTGCTGGCGGCATGGGCGACGCTGCTGTGGTCGTTCGCACCGGAAGGGGCCTTTAAAAATGCGCTCTTTTTCCTTGCCACCACCGCCTGGGTGATGACGGTAGCGATCAACGCCAGCCCGTTTATGCGCTTTGACGGCTACTTTATTCTGTGCGACTGGCTGGACTTCCCGGGGCTGCACGAGCGGGCCGGGGCCTGGGCCAAACGGGCGATGCGCAAGGTGCTGCTGGGGCTGGAGGATCCCCTCCCGGACAACGTCTCGCGCGGGTTTTCCCGCGCCCTGACCCTGTTTGCCTTCGCGACCTGGTTCTACCGGCTGATGCTGTTTATTGGCATCGCCATTGTGGTCTACCACGCCTTCTTTAAGGCGCTGGGCGTGTTCCTGTTTGTGATTGAGATAATGACTTTTGTGGTGCTCCCGATGATCCGAGAATTAAAAGTCTGGTGGCAGCGTCGGGCGGAGATCCGCCGTACCCGGCGGCTGCGTATCGTGCTGGTGCTGGCGGCCCTCTTCGCGGTGCTGCTGCTGCCGTGGTCGCGCAGCGTCTCGATGCCTGGCGTGATTGACGCGGCGCTGGTGCAACCCCTGTACACCCCGTTTGGTGCGATGATGCTTAAGGCGCGGGTGCAGGATGGCGAGACGGTCAAAAAAGGGCAGTTGTTGTTTGAGCTGGATGCCCCACAGCCCGAAACGGACGAGCATAAGGCCATCGCCATGCGTCAGGCCTGGGAAGCCAGCGCACGCGGGGCGCAGGGGCTGGATAAAGAGAGTGCGGCCAGACAGGTGCTGGCCGAGCAGATGGCGCGCCAGTTCGCCCTGCAGCAGCGGGCGGGCAACATGGAGCTGCGTCGGCTTCAGCTGTTTGCCGCCATCGATGGCCGCATCGAGGAGCGTAATCTGACCTTGCAGGAGGGGAGTTGGGTTTCGCCGGGCGATCGGATTGCCACCGTGATCGACGCCAGCCGCTGGCGGGTGGATGCCCTGGTCACCGAGGACGATCTGCAGCGCATTAAGCAGGGGGCTTCTGCTAACGTCTTCCTGCCCGGCCAGATCCAGCCGTTAAGCGGAACCGTTGTTTCCGTGGACCAGCACAGCCTGGCGAAGCTGCCGTCAATGGCGCTGGCGAAAGAGTTTGGCGGCACCATCACGCTGGCCCCGCGAGTCCCCCCGAAAGAGCTGAAGCCAGAGAAGGTCTGGTATCGGGTGTCGATTCAGGGTAACGACGGGCAGCCGTCGATCGCCCGGGAAATGCCGGTGCAGGTGGTGGTGAAAAGCGACGGCCAAAGCCTGGCCCATCGCTGGATTAACAGCGCGATGCTGATGCTTATCCAACAGAGCGGGATGGGGAAAGAGGGCTAACATTTTGTAAAAAAAGAAATGTCCCCACAGCCTGGATTTTTTCACCCTTCTTTATCATGCTGATTAGACCTTACTCACCCGAGTGGGGGAGCCGTAGCGCATATTCACAACAAGGAATCAGGTTATGAAAAAGTCGATCGCCATTTTGCTGGGAACTGCTGTGCTGTTTACCTCCAACGTCTTTGCTGCTGAGCTGATCACGCGTGAGGACTTTAAAAAAGTCGAAACGCAGTATGAAAAAATCGGTACGGTGTCGACCTCGAATAAAGTGTCGCCATCCGATGCGAAGAAAGAGCTGATTGAAAAAGCCGACAAGAAAGGCGCTGACGTGCTGGTGCTGACGTCCGGCCATACCGAAAACAAAATCCACGGCACGGCGGATATCTACAAGAAGAAATAATGCTGATGCCACCCCTGTACGGGGTGGCACTTATTCACCCCGCAGCAACCTGATGAATCAACTCACTGGCCGATAACGGCTTGCTGAAATAGTACCCCTGCAGATAATCGATGTGTTTGTTGCGCAGATGGTCGGCCTGCGCCTTGGTTTCCACCCCTTCGGCAATGATCTTCAGGTGCATGTTTTTCGCCAGATCAATCAGGCTATCCACCAGTCGCGTATCGTCACTGACCCCAATCTGGCTGACAAACAGCTTATCAATCTTAATGAATTCCGGGTTGAGGGCAGAAATATAGGCCAGATTGGAATAGCCGGTGCCAAAGTCATCCAGCGCCAGCGAGATATTGGCCCGGCGCAGGGCGGCAAACCATTCACTGAGCTGCGGGGTAAAGTGCAGCGGGTGCCGCTCGGTGATCTCTACCACCACATGGCTCTGGTTGGCGTTAAGCTTGCGCACCATGTCGCGGGAATCGCATTCAAAGCCCGGATCGAGGCAGTTCTGGGCGCTGATGTTGATACAGATATAGGTCCCGAGCGGGAAACGGTGGATCTGATGCTGCAGATCCGCCACCACCTGCTCCATTAGCAGGTGGGTCAGGGGCACAATCAGATGGTGTTGTTCCGCCAGCGGAATAAAAACATCCGGCGAGACATAGCCGTACAGCGGGTGACGCCAGCGGGCCAGCACCTCTATCCCGGCAATCTGCCCGCTGCGGGCATCCATAAACGGCTGGTAAAAAGGCGCAATCTGCCGCTGGACAATCGCCATGCGCAGCGTGTTGACCGGTGAACGCAGGCGCCGGGAAAAACAGCGCGCTAACCCGGCGTTGAGCCCCGCCAGCACCGCGTTGACGCTTTTATGTGCCCGTTTCATCCCGCTACCCTCTGTGGAAATCAAAATTTGACCCAGTCGGCTGGTGAGTGAGCAGGGGCCTTTTTCATGCGTGCCGTGGCCGGGGCCCGGACAGGGGCGCGAGGCGCTGCGTCCGGCACCTGGAAAATCGCCACCACCTGTTCCAGCTGAACGGCCTGATCCTCCAGCGAACTGGCGGCGGCGGAAGACTCTTCCACCAGGGCGGCGTTTTGCTGGGTGGTGGTGTCCATCTCGGTCATCGCCTGGGCAATCTGTGAAATTCCCCGACTCTGCTCGTCGGTGGCGGCGGCAATCTCGCTCATGATGTCGCGCACCTGCGCCACGGAGGTCTCGATGCGCGACATCGCCTCCCCGGCGCCGCTGACCAGGGTGAAGCCGCTGTCCACGTGCTCCACCGATTCCTGGATCAGGTTTTCGATCTCTTTTGCCGACTGGGCGCTGCGCTGGGCAAGGGTGCGGACTTCTGCGGCCACCACCGCGAAGCCTTTGCCCTGATCGCCCGCGCGGGCCGCTTCAACGGCGGCATTCAGCGCCAGAATATTGGTCTGGAAGGCGATGCTGTTAATGACGGTGGTGATCTCAGAGATGCGGTGCGAGCTGTTACGCACGTTCTTCATGGTGTCGATCACCTTCTGCGAGATCGCGCTGCCCTCGCTGGCATGGGTCGACGCCTCCTGCGCCAGCAGGCGCGCGTGGTTGGCGTTTTCGGCATTCAGCGCCACGGTGGACGTGAGCTGCTCCATGCTGGCGGCGGTTTCGACCACGGCGGCGGATTGCTGCTCGGTACGTGAGGAGAGATCCATATTCCCGGCGGCAATTTCGGATGCCGAGCGCGCCACGCTTTCCACCCCTTCACGCACGTCATAAATGATGCTTTTCAGGTTCTCATTCATCGTGGCGACCGCCTGCATCAGCAGGCCCGGCTCGTCCCGGCGGGTGCTGGTGAGGGTACTGGTGAGATCGCCTTTGGCAATCAGCCCGGCCACCCGTAAGGTTTCACTCAGCGGACGGGTAATCGACAGGGTGATCCCCAGCGCCAGCAGCACGCCCAGCATGATGCCGATAGCAGCGACAATGCCCATCTGGATCTGAATGCTGTCGACGGTATCCGCCACCTTTTTCTGCTGCAGGTCAAACAGGCTCTGGATGGCCTGAGTCAGGCCGACCGCTTTTTCGGTTAAGGCGTCGGACAGGGCCGACTGGGTTATCCAGACAGTGCGGTAATTTTCCAGCTCCGGCCCGATGCGTTGCATATTGTCGATGCTCGCCTGCAGCATGGGCTGCTGGGTTTCGGGCAGCATCGGCAACAGCTGAACGGCATCGATTTTACCGGTCTCCAGACGGGTCTGAACCGCTTTTTGCAACTCTGGCGTCGGGTGCTGTTTATAGAGCGCCATCTGGGAATCAATGTCGCTCATGATAAAGGCCACCTGCGCGGCCAGCAGCGACTGTGATCCGGATAACGACGGATCCCGGCTCAGTCTGATAATCAGCTCGGCGTTATCACATAACACCTGAGAAGAGAGGCTCTGCTCACTCTGTTTTTTTTCCGACAGGGCTTTGGTAAATGGCGTCATCGTAACAATGTAGCTCTTAACGGCATTGGCGGTGTTGTCCAGCGCCGATTTGCCCTCTGGCGACCAGCTAAAGGTATTAAGTGAGGCAATCGTCGCCTGCATCTGCGCCGTAGCGGCGTTGGTTTGATCAAGGTACTGTTGATCCAGGGTGTACTGGAAATTTGCACGCCCCAGACGTACTGACGAAAGGGCGTTAAACAGATTGGTGGTTAAGCCATTTTTTTCCACTTTATCCTGAATGTTATTCAGCGCCAGTAAACCCGATGCCAGAATGGCAAGTGTTACCAGTAAGACGACGGAAAAACCGAAAAATAATTTCCGGCTGACTTTTAAATTTACAAAGTGATTTATTATATTCATGTACTCTTCCAGTATCGATGCAAATCGAAGAAAAGGTTTTTGCTATTTATCAATCATTAAGCGGGCAGAAATTGTGGATCATACGATGTAAAAAAAAGCCCTTTGCACAGCGTGCTCAGGGCAAATGCCTGAGTTGACATCACTCACTCAGACTATCTGATTTCTCCTCTATTTTATCAGGGAGAGTAGGGAGTTCACTCAATCTGTAATAAACGGGAGTCACGTTGTTATAATTAATCATATAACCGCGGCCTTTAATGTTACGGATAAAATTATCCGGCAAACCGAGCAGGCACAGTTTTTTATTCAGGTTATGCAGTACTTGCCATAAACGCTGGGTGGAGGGCGATAAATTATGTTCCTCCCAGATCTTTTCGAACAGCTCTTCTTTGGCGATAACCTTTCGGCGGCCATGCTCCAACAGATAAAGAAATAGCCTGAGCATCGTTTCATTAAAATAGATCGACGCAAATGCCATGCTTTTGTCGGTGTGGCTACCCGTGAGTCGGTACAATCGGCGATTAGAAATATCAAAATGAATTTCGTCGCCAATCATAAAGCCATAGAGTCGATAACCCATCTCATTTATTCCTGCATGATGTTAAATCGGATAACCACTCAACAGTGATACTACAAATTTACCCACACCATTTATGTGGTGGATTATATGGCTGCTATGAATGCTTTCCAATACACACCCCTGTGCACTATAAGAAACGGGTAAGTAAACCCTCATATATCGTGTTTTCGTTTATGTAATTCATATTTACAGAATAAAAAGCTACCATTAATTGTTATGGTGTGTTTTTGTATTGAATTAAGGTAATGAGTCCATGCATCAAGATGAAATGGCGAATTTACGCGCCGAATCAGTATTTCACGCTGATGACGAGAGGAAGATGCGGTGCTGACCCGCCATCCCCTCTTCAACTGAATACACAATGTGTTCTGGCGGGTGAAAAGAGGAGTGAAGTTATATGATTTATACTGAATCAGACGCGCTTCGTTACCCTCTGGCCGCGCTTTGCATTGGCGGGAGATGACGGCTATATTTTTGATAACTAATCTAAAAAAAATGAATCAGAAATTTGATTAACCGTATCCCTTTGAAATGCAGCCTGTGGTCACAACATGAAAAATGCTTTTTTGATTAACGAGACGGTGCTTTTTGAACCCGATGCGCGACGAGTTTGCTCGCGGACCCATTACCCTGAACGCGCAGTGATCATGCATGGCCCGGTGAGTGAGTGCCTGCTTCAACTCCTTGAACACAATGACCAACTGCTGACCCAGCGCTATCTCTTTGCCACGGTATGGGAGAAACAGGGCGCCGTAGTGACCACTAACGCGCTGTATCAGACTATCGCCTCAATCCGCAAAGCGCTGAAAACAGCCGGGCTGGCGGACAACGTTATTATCACCGTTCCTAAAGCGGGGTTTAAATCCATCGCGCAGCTGCGTACCGGCACGGTAGACGAGCTAATGGAACGGAATAAAACAGTTCCTTTACCGGTTTTACCCGACATATCTACCGAAGAACCGAAACACGTCGCCACCCCAGCGGCGTCGCGAGTCTGGACCTCCCGAATAGCATACTGGCTGGCCGGAGGCTTATTTTTACTCTCGTGCAGCGTGCTGATTCTTACCCTTAGACAGGGCGAGTCGGTATTCGCCCGCTATCAACCGATCGGGAAGAGTGCGGGTTGCGAGGTCTATTCTTCCTGGCATGATAAAGAGAAAAGTCACAGCATATTGGCCGCGCTGTCGCAGCGCTTTCCGCTACCCTGTAAAAGCGGGGATGTTGCGTATCTGACGCTGAATCATTCGCAGCAGGGGATATCGGTCATTATTTGCGATAGGATACCGGTAAACAGCGCCGCCCGCTGTCAGTCTATTTTTTACAGGCAGCCGTATGATGAAAATGAATAACGTAACTCTCCGCTGGGGACTGATTATTCTGGCGATTGCCGCCCCACTGCTGGCAGCGGGATATATTCATTATCAGCGCGATAATTTTAGCTGCGAGTCGCACATCACCATTGTAGAAAATCATGCTGTTGTCGATGTGCTGATGAATTTTTCTTTCAACGATGGCAGCGGTATTTATCAGACCACCGGTGAATATAGTAAAGAGAATCAGCCGCCGATTTCGCTCAGTAATAATGTGACCTTTGATTACTGGCGTGAAGAGGGTCGAATGATTATGGTCTCCAGCGAAACCAATGAATTACCGAAAGTAACCTTACCCTTCAGATTATCTATTCCGGATTTCTTCCGGCACCGGGAGCGTGGAATAAGGCTGCAGATCGTCCCGGCCAATTCCGCCAGCTATTATTTTATCTACAAGAATTCCCCGGTCTTCTATTGCACTAAAGGGTAATAAGGCGCGGCAGGGGACTGCTTTACTTGGCTTTTTTTACCTTGTTGCGCATATTTACACTTGATCACAGATAGATAATGAGTATAGTTCTCATTCTCTTTAGTGTTTGCGGGCATGTAAGGATATTTCCCGCACGTTAAGTGAGCGTCGATCTCACATGGAACACAGAGTGTTAACGGTGGACGCTAATGGCCTGACGGCCTCATATCACAATCCTAATCGCAACGCATAAGCGGCGCAGGCGTCCTCCTCAAATTCGATTTGTACGGTAAAGGATGTTCCTGATGACCAAAAAATTGTCTGCCCTGGCGCTGCTCGTCGCCGTCTCCCTGAGCGGCTGCGCGGCTCAGCACACCGCGACAACCACGCCTGCCGCCGACGCGCCGAAACCGGCAACGGCCCCTGTACAAACCAACGTTGTGAAGCGCGATCTCGCTGATGGCCTGTATGAGATGGTGCTGAGCCCGAAAGGCGATGCGCTGTACGTCGCCAGCGCTGAAGGCTTTAAGGACGTGCAGGGCGGGGTGGTCTACAAGCTCGACCCGAAAACGCTGAAAACCTTGGGCCGCAGCCATACGGATCTGAAAAACTTTGCCCTCGCCATCTCCCCGGACGGCAGCACCGTCTATGCCACCAACTCGCTGGACGGCGGGATCAGCGCCATCAGCACCGCCGACGGCAAAGTGAAACAGCGCCTGCTGTTTACCGAACGCAACAAAGAAGGCTACCCGTACGGCGCGCGTCAGGTGCTGCTGCATAACGACGTGCTGTACATCGGTGGCGTAGGCGACCCGGCGGTGGTTTGGGTAGTGGATGCGAAAACGCTGAAGCTGAAAAAGACCATCAAAAACGCCGGACAGTGGGTCACCGGCCTGATGTGGTCTGAGCAAACCCAGCGCATTTACGTCGCCAACGGCGGCGGCGAAATTCTGGTGCTGGATCCCGTGCGCAACCGCATCGAAAAACGCTGGAAGCCGCTCGGCGACAAACCGGCCCTGCTGCTGAACCTGGCAGAAGACAAAGCCACCGGCCGCCTGTTCGTGACCGACAACTCCAAAGCGAAAACCACCCTGGTGCTGGATATCCGTACCGGTGAGGTGATTAAGCAGCTGGATGTCGGCGACTCGATGGGGGTGAAATTCAACCCGGCGCGTAACGAGCTGTACATCACCCAACGCGAAAGCGGAAAAGTACTGAGCCTTGATGCCACAACCTTTGCCGTGAAGCAGAGCTGGGATCTGCCGCCGAACCCGAACAGCCTGCTGCTGTCGGCGGACGGTCAGACTCTGTACGTCACCGTCAAGCAGGCATTCAACAAAGATCACTCGACTAACGGGCCGGACAGCGTAGTGCGTATCGCCCTGAAATAATTTTATTACCTATAAAAATTAAGGCCCGGCAACGGGCCATTTTGCGCTGATTTTGAACGAGTTAATTATGAACCACACCAGAATAATGAACAAAACGCTGCTGGCGCTCGCCATCGGTGCCATTACCTCTTCCGCGATGGCGGCGGAGAGCAAAAAAGAAGACACCATCGTGGTGCAGTCCGCTGCCGCCACGGAGTTCAAACCCGGCGGCGACCAGCTGGTGCCGGCCTTCCTTGACGGGCAGGTGGCAAACGGCGGACGCATGGGGATGCTCGGTCAGCAAAATGCGATGGATGTGCCGTTTAATATCATCAGCTACACCTCCAAACTGGTGGAAGATCAGCAGGCGCGCACCATCGCCGACGTGGTGGCGAATGATGCGGGCGTGCAGTCCGTGCAGGGCTACGGCAACAGCGCCGAAAGCTTCCGTATTCGCGGCCTGAAGTTTGATGGCGACGACATGACCTTTGGCGGCCTCTCCGGCGTACTGCCGCGCCAGGTGGTTGACGCCCAGATGGTGGATCGCATTGAGATCTTTAAAGGTGCCAACTCCCTGATGAACGGCGCGGCCAGCTCCGGCGTGGGCGGGATGATCAACCTTGAGCCGAAACACGCGGGCGCGACCCCGCAGGCGAAGGTCGGGGTCGATTACACCTCTGAATCGCAGATTGGCACCACCCTGGATGCCGGTCGTCGCTTTGGCGACAGCGACCAGTTTGGCGCGCGCGTTAACCTGGTTCACCGTGAAGGCGAAGCGCCGGTCGAAAACGATCGCCGCCGCACCACGCTGCTCTCGACCGGCCTCGATTACGCGGGCGAAGACTTCCGCACCTCCGTGGACCTGGGGTATCAGAAGAAAACCTTCCACGGTTCAGAGACCGGGGTTAACGTTTCCGGCGTCAACTTCGTGCCAGAGCCGCCGAAAAACGATCGCAACTACTCCCAGAAATGGGCTTACAGCAATATCGAAAACGAATTCGGGATGTGGCGCAGCGAGTACGACATCACCGACAGCTGGACCGCGTATACCGGTCTGGGTGCGCAGCACGCCCATGAAGAGGGGCTGTACAGCGGAGCGAAGCTGGTGGACGCCAGCGGTAAAGCCACCGCCACCCGTCTGGATACCAACCGCATCAGCGACAGCGTGAGCGGCATGGCGGGCATTCGCGGCAACTTTGATACCGGATTTGTTTCGCACAAGGTTAACGTCGGCTACTCGGCGATGACCAAAAACGAGAAAATCGCGTGGAAGATGTCAGCGGCGGCGAATAACCCGGTGACCAACATCTACCACAACACCGGCGTCAATGCGCCGCCAAGCACCAATTCCAACGGCGCAGGTGGTAACTACAGCGATCCGCTGACCAGCGGCCGGACCCGCACCCAGGGCTGGCTGTTGAGCGACACCCTGGGCGTGCTGGACGACAGTCTGCTGTTCACCGCCGGTGCCCGTCATCAGAAAGTGGTGATCCGCGGCTATAACAAAGTCACCGGCCTGGAAAACGCGGGCGACAGCTTCGACGGCGACCGCTGGATGCCAACCTACGGCGTGGTCTACAAGCCGTGGGAGCAGCTGTCCCTGTACGCGAACCACACCGAAGCGCTGCAGCCGGGTAAAACCGCGCCCAACACCGCCACCAACTACGGGCAGAGCACCGGGATTGTCCACTCTAAGCAGAATGAAGTGGGCCTGAAGGCCGACTTTGGTCGCGTTGGCGGCTCGCTGGCGCTGTTTGAAATTAAAATGCCGACGCCGATCCTCGACAGCAACAAACACTATGGTCTGGATGCTGAACAGCGTAACCGCGGCGTTGAGCTGAACGTCTTCGGCGAGCCGATGCTGGGCCTGCGTCTGAACGCCAGCGCCACCTGGCTGCAGGCGGAGCTGACCAAAACCAAAGACGGGATCAACCAGGGCAACGATGCGATTGGCGTGCCGAACTTCTACGCCGTACTGGGCGCAGAATACGACATCAAGCCTGTTGACGGTCTGACCGCCACCGCCCGCGTCAACCACTCCGGTTCCCAGTATGCGGACCTGGCAAACAGCAAAAAGCTCGACAGCTACACCACTCTGGATCTGGGCATGCGTTACCGCTTCGCGGTCAACAATAACCAGAACCAGATGACCGTCCGCGCCGGTATCGAGAACGTTACCGACGAGAACTACTGGTCAAGCGTAGACGACAGCGGCACTTACCTGTTCCAGGGTGAGCCGCGTACCGTTAAGGTTTCCGTCGGCTACGAGTTCTGAGTTCCACCCTCGTTATCCGGGGCAAGGATGCCCCACCTTCATACCCGCGCCTTTACTTGCTACCACCTGGCTGAAGTGTTAAAAGGTGCCCCTTCCATAGAAAGAGACAGGGGTCAGACGTGAAAAACGCGTCATCCGCTTCAGACAACGGTGTTGCTGAAGCCTCGTCGGAACAGATTCCGACGCTGCATCGTGGTTTACAAAACCGACATATTCAACTTATCGCCCTCGGGGGCGCTATCGGCACCGGGCTGTTCCTCGGCATCGGCCCTGCCATTCAGATGGCAGGGCCTGCGGTGCTGCTGGGCTATGCCATTGCGGGCGTTATTGCGTTTCTAATCATGCGCCAGTTGGGTGAGATGGTGGTTGAAGAGCCGGTATCAGGCTCCTTCGCCCATTTTGCCTATAAATACTGGGGACCGTTCGCCGGCTTCCTCTCCGGCTGGAACTACTGGGTGATGTTCGTGCTGGTGGGGATGGCGGAGCTGACCGCTGCCGGTATCTACATGCAGTACTGGCTGCCGGACGTGCCGACCTGGATCTGGGCGGCGGTATTCTTCATCATCATTAACGCCGTCAATCTGGTGAACGTGCGCCTGTACGGCGAGACTGAGTTCTGGTTTGCGCTGATCAAAGTGCTGGCGATTATCGGCATGATTGGCTTTGGCCTGTGGCTGCTGTTCTCCGGCCACGGCGGCGAGCGCGCCAGCATCGACAACCTGTGGCAGCACGGCGGATTCCTGGCCACCGGCTGGAAAGGGCTGGTGCTGTCGCTGGCGGTGATCATGTTCTCGTTCGGCGGGCTGGAGCTGATTGGCATTACCGCCGCCGAAGCGCAGGATCCGCATAAAAGCATCCCGAAAGCGGTTAACCAGGTGGTGTACCGCATTCTGCTGTTTTACATTGGCTCGCTGGTGGTTCTGCTGGCGCTCTATCCCTGGGTGGAAGTGAAATCGGACAGCAGTCCGTTTGTGATGATTTTCCACGACATGAACAGCAACCTGGTGGCTTCTGCACTCAATTTCGTGATTCTGGTGGCGTCCCTGTCGGTGTACAACAGCGGCGTGTATTCCAATAGCCGAATGCTGTTTGGTCTGTCCGTGCAGGGCAACGCACCGAAGTTCTTAACCCGCGTCAGCCGTCGCGGCGTGCCGGTGAATTCGCTGCTGCTTTCCGGGGGGATCACTTCGCTGGTGGTGCTGGTTAACTACCTGCTGCCGCACGAGGCCTTTGGCCTGCTGATGGCGCTGGTGGTGGCAACGTTGCTGCTGAACTGGATTATGATCTGCCTGGCGCACCTGCGTTTTCGCGCGGCAATGCGACGCAAAGGGCGTGAGACGCAGTTCAAAGCGCTGCTCTATCCGGCGGGGAACTATCTCTGTATCGCCTTCCTGGCGATGATCCTGGTGCTGATGTGCACCATGGACGGGATGCGTACCTCGGCAATCCTGCTGCCGGTGTGGATTGTGTTCCTGTTTGCGGCGTTTAAACTGTCACGTAAGAAGTAGTGCGGCTTTCGCCCGGTGGCGCTGGCACCACCGGGCAGCAATGCTGCTCATTAATCAAAAATGAAATGCAACGCGCTTCCCGGTTGGCAGGATGACGTCAATGCTCACTTCGCCTCCCAGGGCTTTTACATAACGTTTAAGCGTTGAAAGGCGCGGATCATTGTCCGGCTGTTCAATCTTTGCAACGGTCGGCTGTTTTACCCCCATTGCGGCGGCAAGCTGAGTTTGGGATATGTTGAGCTCTTCACGCAGTTGGTTAAGGGCGACGATAATGCGCAGCTCTTCCACTTTCGCGGCAATTCTTTCTTTACTCTCTTCACTCTGCTGGGCCATCAGTTCTTTTAACGTAGCCATGTGGCCTCCTTACTTGCCAGATATTTGCTGAACTCAGCGTCAGCTATGCTGATCATTTGTTTGTAGAAACGTTTTTCGACTTTTCCTGTTTTGTTGCCAGCGCATAAAATAATGGCTTTACGGGCCGGATCGAATGCAAAAAAAGCGCGAATGGGATCGCCTGCGTGCTGAATACGTAGCTCCTTCATGTTCGCATAATGTGACGCATTGACCGTGTCGACCCAGGGGCGTCCAGGCTGTGGTCCGTATTCTGAAAGAATGTGCATGACTGCCAGTACATCTTCCTTCAGGTCTTGTGTCTGGTGGTTAAACCATTCGTCAAACGTATCCGTTGTTTCGACTTCCCACATAGTGATGTCCTTATAGCCTTTTGGCTATAAAATAATATAGCCAAAAGGCTATAGCTACAAGTGAGTACATCAACAATTTGCTGTAGGTCGACTCATACGAAGCCGCCCCTTTCGCACCGAATTTGATCTTTATCGTGATCGCCTTCCCAGATCTCCATCAACGTGCAGGATCTTTATTTTGTAATCGATTACTTTCTGTTTGATGCAGTTTGTAATCGATTACTTTTTAAGGGTGGGGATCAACATGGTGTCAACAACTGAAAGTAGTGGAAAGGTGATGGGGCAGCATCGGCTGCTGGTTCCGCGCCTCTCTTTAATGATGTTCCTGCAATTCTTTATTTGGGGTAGCTGGTCAGTCACGCTTGGGCTGGTGATGACCCAGCACAACATGTCGCTGCTGATTGGCGATGCGTTCTCGGCGGGGCCAATTGCCTCGATTTTGTCACCGTTTGTCCTTGGGATGCTGGTCGACCGCTTCTTTGCCTCGCAAAAGGTGATGGCGGTGATGCATCTGGCAGGCGCGGCAATCCTGTGGTTTGTCCCGGGCGCGTTGATTGCTGAAAACGGTGCCCTGCTGATTGGCCTGCTGTTTGGCTACACGCTTTGCTATATGCCAACTCTGGCGCTGACCAACAGCATCGCTTTCCACAGCCTGGCGAACGTCGACAAGACCTTCCCGGTGGTGCGCGTGTTCGGCACCATCGGCTGGATTGTGGCTGGGATCTTTATCGGTGTCACTGGCGTGGCCTCCAGCGTCACCATCTTCCAGGTGGCGGCGGCCAGCTCCGTTATTCTGGCACTCTACAGCCTGACGCTGCCGCATACACCCGCTCCGGCCAAAGGCCTGCCGGTGAAAATGCGCGATCTGTTGTGCGCCGACGCCTTTGCCCTGTTGAAAACCCGTCACTTCTTCATTTTCTGCCTGTGCGCAATGCTGATCTCGGTCCCGTTGGGCACCTACTACGCTTACACCGCGTCATACCTGGCGGATGCCGGTATCGCTGATGTCAGTACCGCCATGTCGTTCGGCCAGATGTCTGAAATATTCTTCATGCTGGTGATCCCGCTGCTGTTCCGCCGTCTGGGCGTGAAGTACATGCTGCTGATCGGCATGCTGGCGTGGTTTGTTCGTTACGCCATGTTTGCCATGGGCGTGAGTGAAGAGGGCCGCGTGCTGCTGTATCTCGGCATCCTGCTGCACGGCGTCTGCTACGACTTCTTCTTTGTGGTGGGCTTTATCTACACCGACCGCGTGGCGGGCGACAAGGTGAAAGGCCAGGCGCAGAGCATGATCGTGATGTTCACCTACGGCATCGGCATGCTGCTGGGCTCACAAATTTCCGGCGCGCTGTACAACCGTCTGGTGGCCGGCCAGCCCGTGCCTGAAGCATGGGTCACTTTCTGGTGGATCCCGGCGGTTGCTGCTGCCGTGATTGCACTCGTTTTCCTTGTCTCGTTCAAATATGAAGACGACAAGGCGTAATATCTGGAGGTGGTATGAGGACAATTAAAGGTCCGGGGATTTTTCTGTCGCAGTTTATCGGGGGGGACGCGCCATTTAATACCCTCGATGGACTGGCAGGCTGGGCAGCGGAAAAGGGCTACAAAGCCCTGCAAATTCCCTGCAACCATAAAGCGATTTTTGACGTAGAGCGGGCGGCAGAAAGCCAGGCCTACTGCGACGAAATTCGCGGTACGCTGGCGGCGCACGGGCTGGTCATCAGCGAGTTGTCGACCCATCTGGAAGGGCAGCTTGTTGCTGTGCACCCCGCCTACGATGAGGCCTTTGATAACTTCGCTCCACCGGCGGTGCGCGGTAATCCCGCCGCCCGTCAGGCGTGGGCGACCGATATCATTAAAAAGGCGGCCGTGGCATCGGCCCGGCTGGGGTTAACCGCCCATGCGACCTTCTCCGGTTCGCTGGCCTGGCCGTTTATGTATCCCTGGCCGCCGCACAACGAGGCGCGTTTTGAAGCCGCCTTTGGCGAGCTGGCCCGTCGCTGGCGGCCCATTCTGGACCTCTTCGACGAGCAGGGTGTTAACGTCTGCTTTGAACTGCACCCGGGTGAAGACCTGCACGATGGCGTGACCTTTGAGCGTTTTCTGGCGTTAGTGGATAACCATCCCCGCTGCAACATTCTGTTTGATCCCAGCCATCTGCTGCTCCAGCAGATGGATTACCTGGCGTTTATCGACCACTACCATACCCGCATCAAGGCGTTTCACGTCAAAGATGCGGAATACCGCCCTAACGGGCGCAGCGGCGTGTACGGCGGGTATCAGAGCTGGATCAACCGCGCCGGACGTTTCCGCTCGCCGGGCGACGGGCAGGTGGATTTCAAGGGCATTTTCAGCAAGCTCACCCAGTACGACTATGACGGCTGGGCGGTGCTGGAGTGGGAGTGCTGCATGAAGGATGGCGACACCGGGGCGCGCGAAGGACGCGAATTTATCTCCCGCCACATTATCCCGGTATCCGCCCGGGCGTTTGATGATTTTGCAGCAGGAGAACGTCATGATTAACGTCGGCATTATCGGCAGCGGTTTTATCGGCCCGGCGCATATCGAAGCCCTGCGCCGCCTCGGTTTCGTGCAGGTCGTCGCCCTGTGTGACGGCTCGCAGGCGCTGGCGGAAGAGAAAGCCAAAGAATTAAACATTCCCCACGCGTACGGCAGCGTTGAGGCGCTGCTGGCGCACCCGGATCTGCACGTGGTGCACAACTGCACTCCGAACCATCTGCATGCCCAGATTAATCGTCAGATCCTGCGCGCCGGGAAGCACGTGTTCTCGGAAAAACCGCTGTGCATGACCCCGGAAGAGGCGCGCGAGCTGGTGGCGCTGGCGGAACAGGCGGGGGTGATCCACGGGGTCAGTTTTGTCTATCGTCAGTTTGCGATGGTGCGCCAGGCGGCCAGCATGCTGGAAGCGGGTGATCTCGGACGCTTGTTCGCCGCCCACGGCAGCTATCTGCAGGACTGGATGCTGCTGGAAACCGACTATAACTGGCGGGTTGATGCGGCGCTCGGCGGGGCGTCGCGTGCAGTGGCGGACATCGGTTCCCACTGGTGCGATACCATCCAGTTTATCACCGGGCGACGCATTACCGCGGTGATGGCCGATCTCTCTATCGTCTGGCCAACCCGCAAGTCCAACGTCGCCGGGAACCAGACCTTCAGCGAGGCGCAGGAGGCGGTGTACGAAGACAAGCCCGTCAGCACCGAGGACTTTGGCTCGGTACTGTTCCGCTTTGACGATGGCAGCAAAGGCAGCTTTAACGTCTCGCAGGTCAGCGCCGGGCGTAAAAACCGCCTGAGCCTGGAGGTCAACGGCAGCGAAGCCTCCGTGGCCTGGGATCAGGAAGTGCCCCAGCAGCTGTGGGTCGGGCATCGTGCCCAGCCGAATCAGACGCTGACCGACGATCCGAGCCTGATGAACCGCGACGTCGCCAATAGCGCCCACTTCCCGGGTGGGCATATCGAGGGCTGGCCCGATGCCTTCAAAAATATGATGGCGCAGTTTTATCGCGCAGTGCAGGCAGGTTTTATGCCTGAGAAACCGGTGTTTGCCACCTTTCATGACGGAGCAGATGTGATGTATATCATTGATGCAATAGTGAAAAGCCATCGGCAGCAGGGCTGGGTGAGCGTCGAACGTTAACCCGTTGCCCGGTTCGCCGGGCAGCGAATTTATGGTAGCCTGCACGGAACGCTCATTGCAGGATTTTTCGTCGCTATGTCAATTCAGAAAATCGCCCGGCTTGCGGGCGTCTCGGTGGCGACGGTATCGCGGGTGTTGAATAACAGCGATACCGTTAAAGCCAAAAACCGCGATCGTGTCTTGCAGGCCATCAAAGAGGCCAACTACCAGCCCAACCTGCTGGCCCGTCAGCTGCGCACGGCGCGCAGCTCCATGATTCTGGTGATGGTGTCCAATATTGCCAACCCGTTCTGCGCCGAAGTGGTGAAAGGCATTGAGGAGCAGGCGGAGAAAAACGGCTACCGTATCCTGCTGTGCAACTCCAGCTCGGACATCGAACGCTCCCGCTCCGGCCTGAGCCTGCTGTCCGGCAAAATGGTTGACGGCATTATCACCATGGATGCCTTCTCCCGCCTGAACGAACTGGCGGCGCTGATAGGCGATGCACCCTGGGTGCAGTGCGCCGAATACGCCGACGCCGGGGCAGTATCCTGCGTCGGTATCAACGATGTCGACGCTTCCCGGCATGTGGTCAGTCGCCTTGCCGACGCGGGCCGCCAGCGCATTGCGCTAATCAATCATGACCTGAGCTACAAGTACTCCCGCCTGCGCGAAGACGGCTATAAAAGCGTGTTACATCAGCGGGATTTTGCCTGGCAGGCGGTGGAGTACGCCAGCGATCTGAGCGCCGCAGCCGGGATGGCGGCAATGACCAGACTGCTGGCCGCCGAGCCGTGCCCGGATGCGGTATTTGCCGTGTCCGATATGCTGGCAGCCGGAGCCCTGCGTGCCATTGAACAAGCGGGTTTGCGGGTGCCGGAGGATATCGCCGTCGTGGGATTCGATGGCACTGAACTGGCCGGGCTGGTTTCGCCGCCGCTCAGCACCATTGAACAGCCGTCGCGGGATATTGGACGCAAGGCAGTGGATCTGCTGCTGAATAAAATCGATAACCCCGATGCGCCCACCGAACGGGTGATGATGAACTGGCGCTATATCGAACGCGCCAGCTCCTGACTTATTTCGCCAGCACGCCAGCCAGGGAGCGAATATCGTTCCCGGTTGGCGTCTGGTGGATACGCAGACCAAATTCATCGATCACAGCGAAAATATGGTCGAAGATATCGGCCTGAATACCTTCATATTCCGCCCAGATAACCGTATTGGTAAAGGCATATATTTCAATCGGTAAACCGTTGGCGTCCGGCGCAAGCTGGCGCACCATTAAGGTCATATCGTTGCGGATCCGCGGATGGTTGCGCAGATATTCATTCAGGTAGGCGCGGAAGGTGCCAATATTGGTCATTTTGCGCAGATTCAGTGCCGATCCACCTTCACTATTCTGCTGATTCCACAGGGTAATTTCTTCATGCCGCGCGGCCATATAGGGTTTTAACAGCCGGGCCTGAATCAACTGCTGCTGCTCATTGGCATCAAGAAAATGAATGCTGGTGGTGTCAATGTTCAGGCTGCGCTTAATGCGCCGCCCGCCGGAGGCTGACATTCCGCTCCAGTTGATAAAGGCGTCTGACACCAGCGCCCAGGTGGGAATGGTGGTGATGGTGTTATCAAAGTTACGCACCTTGACGGTGGTCAGGCCGATATCCGTCACCGTACCGTTGGCACCGTATTTGGGCATCTCCAGCCAGTCGCCGAGCTTGAGCATATCGTTGGCCGAGAGCTGGATCCCGGCCACCAGACCAAGGATCGGGTCTTTAAACACCAGCATCAGCACCGCGGCCATTGCCCCCAGGCCGCTAATCAGAATAGCGGGGGACTGACCAATCAGCAGGGAGATAATCAGAATCCCCGCCAGAATGGCGCTCACCAGCTTAATGCCCTGGAAAATGCCCTTCAGCGGCAGCTGCGAGGCGGTGGCCATTTTTTGCGACAGATTGAAAATCACGTCCAGCAGCGAGAAGAACGCCAGCAGGGCGTAAACCATCACCCACAGCCTGGCGCAGGTGGTGAGGATTTGCGCGGCGTCGCTGCCTTTTTGCAGCCACAATACCGCCTGAACGTTGACAATAATTCCCTGCAGGGTAAAGGCCAGACGGTGAAATAACTTATTCTGGGTAATGATTTGCAGCCACAAATGGCTGCTGGCCCGGGCGCGTTTTTCAAAAGCGCGCAGCACCATTTTGTGCAGAATAAAATGAATAACGATGGCGGTAAGAAAAATAATACCAAAGATAATCACAAGCGAGGTGGTGTGATTAATTTCAAGGCCTGACTCTTCTAACTGGGCAATTAATTCCTGCATAACGTCTCCTGTATTGATGCAGCCGCCATAATGGCGGCTGCGGATCTATTATGCAAATTCGCAAGAGCTTACTTTGCCGCGTGGCAGGGCTTCACCACCGACAGACAGAGACGATGGCGCATGCGCAGCGTGGCGAGCGCCAGCACGACCATCATCACCGTTTCCACCACCAGGAACAGCGAGATTGCCTGGGCATAATCCCCGTGATGGTTTTGCAGCGCATGCAGCAAAATGGCCCCAAAAATGGCCGGACCAAGGCCAAGCGCCGCCTGCTGGAGGGTGCTCAGAATCGCGCTGGCGGCACCGGCGTCGTCGGGCTGAATGTCGCGCATCCCGATGCGGTAAAAACTGTTCACGATCAGCGCCTGACCGTAGCCCACAAGCCCGGTGGCCGGGGCCAGCGTCAGGGCGGTGTTAGCGTTGCCCCAGACGCGGAAGGTGACAATCAGCGCCAGCAGGCCGGTTATCTGGATTGCCAGGCCCATCAGCAAAATGTTACTGGTGCTGTAGCGGGCAATCAGACGCGGGGCGAACCACGCCGAGATAAAGTAGGTCACCCCGAGGGCGATAAAGCTGTTGCCGGACTGCCACGGGGCCATGCCGAGACCGGTCTGCATGGTCAGCGCCATGCAGAACATAAACCCGGACCACACGCTGAAAAACAGCACCGCAATCAACACCCCAAAGCGGATGCTGCTGAGCTGCATTAAGCGCGGCGGGATCAGCGGGTGGGCGTTCTCACGCTCTTTCTTGCGCGCATTGGCGGCCATCAGCAAGGCCAGCGGAAGAATGGCGAGAAGCATCGCTTTCAGCGGCCACGACCAGTGCCACTGCGGGCCAAGCGCCATCGGGAACAGCAGGCAGCACAGGATCGCTGCAAGCCACGCAGTGCCCTGCCAGTCAATGCGCGACGGGAGCTCCCGGCGGGTTTCCGGCACGTAGCGAGGACTCAACGCCAGCACCAGCAGACAGATGGGGACGTTAATAAAGAAGGCGTTGCGCCAGCCGAGCCCGGCGATATCCGCCGACACCAGCCAGCCGCCGCCCATCTGTCCGACGATAAAGGCGATCCCGCCGATACCGCCAAACAGGCTGATGGCTTTGGCGTGAGCAGAGCCTTTGAGCGTCACGTGCAGGGTGGCGAGGATCTGCGGCATAATCAGCGCTGCACCCGCGCCCTGAACGATGCGCGCCGCCAGCAGTTGCTCAATATTGCCAGCCATCCCGCACAGCAGCGAGGCCAGGCCAAAACTCGCCACGCCCCACATAAAAAGCCGCCGACGGCCGAGGTTATCCCCGAGCTTGCTGCCGAGCGCCAGGCAGACGGCAAACGCCACGCCGTACAGGGCGACAATTAGCTCGAGTTCCGTGGCGGTGGCATGCAAAGATTGCGTGATAGATTCCAGCGCCACGTTGGTTATTGAGGTATCAATCAGCGGCAGCATCTGGCCGGTTAACAGCAACATCAGTCCGGCGCGACCCGGTGAAACAGCAGACGAATTCATGGTAACTCCATTGCGTCATTCAGCTAAGAGCCGTAGCATCGTCTATCTTATAAACGGGTACCAGTTCCTGCTTATACTGGTATTGGCACTACCCTGCTGGAGGGCTTATGTCGCAGATTATTGAACCCGCCCTGTCGTTACAGGAAGAGAATCGCCGGCAGCTGGGGGCGTTTTTGCGCGCCCGTCGGGAGAGTCTCGACCCGCAGCGCCTGGGCCTGCCGCGCAGCGGACGCCGCCGCACCCCTGGCCTGCGCCGGGAAGAGGTGGCGATGCTGGCTGACGTGGGTGTGACCTGGTACACCTGGCTGGAGCAGGGCCGGGACGTGAACCCGTCCAGCGTGGTAATGACGGCGGTGGCAAAAGCGCTGCAGTGTTCGCCGACCGAAGCCCGCCACCTGTTTGTGCTGGCCGGGTTACCGCCGGGCGAAGCACCGCAGGCGGCCTGCTGTGAAGGCATCAGCGAGGGCACGCGGCGTCTGCTGGATACCCTGATGCCGAAACCCGCCAGCATCCAGAAACCGAACTTCGACATCGTGGCGTGGAACGACAGCTTCGGCCATCTGATGGGGGTCGACTTCAATGACATCCCGCCGGAAGATCGCAACTGCATTTACCTCTTCCTCACCCATCCGGCGTGGCGAGCCCGGCTCGGCAAACGCGATGACGTACTCGCAATTTTTGTCTCTTATTTTCGCGCGGCGATGGCCGAACACCGGGGTGACCCGGCGTGGGAAGCTAAACTGGCGCGTTTCTTTGCCGTTTCGCCTGAGTTCGAAGCGCTATGGCACCAGCGTAACGACGTGCGCGGCGTGGAAAATCAGCTCAAGCTGTTCTCGCATCCGCAGCTCGGTGATTTTCAGCTCCAGCAGATGTACTGGTATTCCGCCCCGCGCAACGGTTCGCGCCTGCTGGTCTATCTGCCGGTGGATGACGCCGGAGAAAAAGCGCTGACATGGCTGGAGGAGCAGGCAAAATGAAGGTTACCCGCAAACAGGAACGCACGATCCGTCGCGCACTCGACGAATGGGAGCAGGAGGGGGCGCTGAGCGCCGCCGATGCGCAACGGCTCACCGGCACGCTTAAGCGCGTCGTCCTCGACTGGCAGCGCCTGAGCCGCTACGCCTTCTGGACGGCACTGGCCTGCGCCATGATTGCGCTGGGCAGTCTGTTCGCCGACAGCGAGCTGATGACGTGGATTATCGATCTCATTTCCTTCTCATCCTTCGCCCGTATCGGGCTGCCTGCGCTGCTGGCCGTCGGGTTTTACCTGTGGGGATTTCGCCGCCAGCGACAAGAAAGCCAGTGGCACTACAGCACCGAAGCCATTTTGTTTCTCGGGGTGCTGTTTACCGCTATTGCCCTGTGGCAGCTGGGGGAGCGACTGGATAACGGCAGCGGCCATATCGCGCCGCTGTTCCTGGCGGGCTGTGCGGTGTACGGGCTGGTGGGCTACTTTGGCCGTTCCGGGCTGGTATGGCTGTTCTTCCTGCTGTCGCTCGGCAGCTGGCTGGGTGCCGAAACGGGCTACATGTCCGGCTGGGGCGCCTACTGGTTGGGGATGAACTACCCGGTGCGCTTTATCTTCTTCGGCGGTGCGCTGCTGGCGCTGTGCTGGGGATTGCGAAGCATTCTGCACCGTCGGCATCTCTACACCACCAGTAAAGCGACGGGGCTCATGTACCTGTTTATCGCCCTGTGGATCATGTCGATTTTCGGCAATTACGATATCGATAGCTGGTACGGCACCACCCGCGCGGCCTTACTGCCGTGGGCGCTGCTGTTTGCCGTGGCGGCGGTAATCTGTATTTACATCAGCCTGAAAACCGACGACGGCATGCTGCGCGGTTTTGGCCTGACGTTTCTCGGCATCAACCTGTATACCCGCTACTTCGAATACTTCTGGGACGGCATGCACAAGGTGCTGTTCTTCCTGCTGCTGGCGGTATCGCTGGCGGTGATAGGACGCTATGCGGAGCGGATCTGGCATGCGGGAAATCCAGCGAAGTAAATTTTTTTGCGAGGGGGCTTCCGGGATCCGGAGTCCATTCTGTTAAGGGCTTTCAAAACGCGTAAGGTGAGGTTTAATTTAAACCAACCTGCTGAATCTACGTCATTTAGATGAGTAGTAAAGTGGACTATACTTACGCGATGAGAAACCACCCATGTCGCCACTGATGATTGATTCCGCAGATTTCAGCCAAAAACTCGGGCTTATCTCCCGAAATATCGAGCATACCGACGCTTTTCTGACGCGGGGCACGGTGGATTTTCATTTGCCGGGTTTTTTGCTGCCTGTGGGTTATCGCCTTCTGAAATCGCGTTATAGCGATGAATACCGTCTCGTAACCACTGATGGCGGTAAGCCTTACACGGCGTATGCCGTGAAGCTTAAGTTTCACAACGAAATTACCTTTCCCCGCGGGGCTGCTACACAGGTCATGGTCTGGCGTACGCCGCGTGCGGTTCATCAGCGCGTCATTAGCGGCTTACCACAATTATTCTTTCAATGGGTGCTGAGCGAATACGATATCGTCGTCTCTGACAGTGAACAAACCGGCGACGGACAGCGTTTTTGGCTGCGTATGATCGACTGGGCCTTCAGCATGAATTATAAGATAAGCGTGGCTGACGGCACGGTAGGGGAAGAGTGGCATTTAACGCCGGTGAATTCATATGATGAACTGGAAGCGCGCTGGATCGCGTTTGCCTGGGGAAACGATCGTGAAGTTCATTCACATAGAAGATTGGTTATCAGTAAAACGTAACGGGCCGCATGCAGCGGCCCGTTTTAATTAGCACTCAGTGACAACCGTACTTAACGGCAGGCGGGATTTTGGCAGTGCGGCGTTAAAATCTTCCACGCTGTGATGGCCAACCGGCACCACCACTACGCTGGTGAAGCCCTGTTCGGTCAGGCCGAACTCGGCGTCCAGCACCGCGGCGTCAAAGCCTTCGATCGGCACCGCGTCCAGACCCAGCGCGCCTACGCCCAGCAGGAAGTTACCGACGTTGAGGTACACCTGTTTTGCCATCCAGTGATGATCGTCTTGCAGAGCAACACGGTGCATGTCGGCAAAAAAAGTGCGGCCTTTGTGGTTCGCGGCTTTCGCTTCCGGGGTAGCAAAACGGCCGTCGGCCTCTTCCTGATCCACCACGCGTTCCAGCCAGGCGTCGTCCATTGCAGTTTTAGCGCAGAACACCACCACGTGGGACGCATCCAGCATTTTGCGTTCGTTAAACACAAATCCACCCGCCGCTGATTTGGCGACCCGCGCTTTGCCTGCTTCGGTGCTGGCAACGATAAAGTGCCACGGCTGTGAGTTGGTGCTGGACGGGCTGAACTGCAGCAGGGTTTTGATTTTTTCGGCCTGCTCGGCGGTCAGTTTTTTTGTTGGATCAAAGGCCTTAGTGGAGTGACGTTTTAAGGCAACCGAAATGATATCCATAACTACTCCTGGGGTTAAGTTCGCCCGGTAGGGCGCAAAAGGAAAAAGTAGACGTGCTTACCCGCCGGGGCGCATCTGCTTCTGGGTGCGTTTAGGCAGTTTATCCACCACCTGATTCCAGGAATCGTTCACCAGGTCGGCAATCAGCCCCGGGCTGATGTCGTCTCCGGCGTAGACTGAGATCCAGTGTTTTTTATTCAGGTGGTAGCCCGGCTCAATGCTGCGGTAAATCTGCTGGTTAAGCAGCGATTTTTGCGGATCGGATTTCAGGCTGACGTGCGGGCGACCGTGCGCCACGCCCATCAGCATAAAAATTTTGCCGCCGACTTTGAACACATCGTACTCCGGGCCAAACGGCCAGCAGTGCTCGGTAAAGGGCAGCTCCAGCGCCACGCGTTGGGCGCAGGCCAGCAAGGATTTACTGTCCATTGCCATCCTCGTCGGCGAGGGCGCGCCACATGGCTTCAAACCCCAGCGCTTTAAACTCGTCGGCGCGCGCCGGCTCGCGGGTGGCAAAAGACATTGTGGTCTCGGCCAGCGACAAGAACAGGGCGTCGCCAAACAGGCGGAATTCTTCGGACATAAACACCGGGCGGATCTGGCGACGGCAGAGCTCATGCAGCTCCGGGAACATCTCATGCACCGCCTGTTCGGTTTCGGCGTTGATCTTCTCACTTACCCCGAGCTGGCGAATGGCACCGTGGGCGACGGGATTGCGGATCCCCCAGTCAACGTAGCTGTTCCAGATATTGCGGGTATGTTCTTTCGGTTGGGTGAGGGCGCGATCCATATTCGCCAGCATGGTCTGGCACAGATCCTGTTTCAGGTGCAGATAGAGGGCATTAAGCAGATCGTCTTTGGTGGCAAAATAGCGAAACAGGGTGCCTTCAGCGACACCTGCGCTGCGGGCAATTAACGCGGTAGAAGCCGCAATGCCCGAGTGGGCAAAGGCGGCGGTTGCCGCGTCCAGCAACGCCAGTTTTTTATCTTCACTCTTCGGACGAGCCACTGCATTTCCTCCAGTAATGTTCAAAAACCTTGATTGAATCATGCCGTTTGCGCACCTGCAACGCGGAATGTCAAAGAATTAAAAGCTTCTTGACGACTTTCACATCCCTCCTATAATGAGTGCTTACTCACTCATAAGCAAGTTTTTGCCCGCGCAGGCCATCGGATGGGGCGCGAATTTGGGTCGGGATATGAAAAAGCGTTTCATTGTTTGCATGGTGGTAGTGATGATTATAGCGTCAGCGGCGAGTTTACCCTTTGTCCTGAATCCCGGATTCGGCCAGCCGCCACAGGGTGTGCAGTTGAGTGAGATTGAGACCTCGCCACAATATCGCGACGGTCAATTCCATAACGCGTTGCCGACGCCGGAATACACCGGCAGCAAGAGTCTGCTGGCGGCGTGGTGGGGCTTTTTGATGACCAAAACCCAGAATGCCCGGCCTGCCGCGCCGTTGCCGCTGGTGAAGACCGATCTCGCCAGCCTGCCGCTGGAGCAGGAGACGCTGGTCTGGCTGGGGCACTCGTCGTGGTATCTGCAGCTGGCAGGCAAACGCATCCTGATCGATCCGGTCTTCAGCAACTATGCCGCGCCATTCTCATTCCTGAATAAAGCCTTTGCCGGGGAGTATCCGTGGCGCGCAGAGACGATGCCCGATATCGATCTGCTGATTATCTCTCACGACCACTACGATCACCTCGATTACGCCACCATCAAGGCGTTAATGCCAAAAGTGAAGCGCGTCGTCACGCCGCTCGGGGTGGGATCGCACCTGCGCTACTGGGGAATGGATCCGACCCTCATTGAGGAGCGCGACTGGGATCAGTCGGTGCGCATCAGCGACGCCTTAACCGTACACGTGCTGCCCGCGCGCCATTTTTCCGGTCGTGGACTGAAACGCAACCAGACCCTGTGGGGCAGCTTTATGTTTGTTACCCCACAGAAAAAAGTGTTCTACAGCGGCGATTCTGGCTACGGCCCGCACTTTAGCGCCATTGGCGAGCAGTTCGGTCAGGTTGATCTGGCGATCATGGAGAACGGACAGTACGACATGGACTGGAAGTACATCCATATGCTGCCCGCCGAAACGGCGCAGGCGGCGGTGGATCTCAATGCGCAGTCCGTGGTACCCGGTCACTCCGGCCGCTTTGTGCTGGCCAAACACACCTGGAACGATCCGCTGATTCAGCTGACGCTGGCGAGCAAAGATAAAAACTATCGGTTGCTGACGCCTGAGCCCGGCGAGCCGATTCGGGTAGATGATGCAACGCAGCAATTTCGCACATGGTGGGAATAATGTTAAATCGAAGAGCAGAGGGGGAGAGCGATATGACAATTTCCGCTCAGGTTATCGACACCATCGTCGAGTGGATCGACGACAATCTCCATCAGCCGCTGCGGATCGACGAGATCGCCCGGCATGCGGGCTACTCCAAATGGCACCTGCAGCGGTTATTTATGCAATACAAGGGCGAGAGCCTGGGGCGCTACATTCGCGAGCGCAAGCTGCTGCTGGCGGCGCGGGATCTGCGTGAGTCAGATGAAAAGGTGTACGACATCTGCCTGCGCTACGGCTTTGATTCCCAGCAGACCTTTACCCGCATCTTTACCCGCACCTTTAACCAGCCGCCCGGCGCGTATCGCAAGGATAACCACAGCCGGGCGCACTGAGCGCATCAAACCCAAGCCGGGTAAGGACCCGGCATTTATGCCGAAATTGCCCGTTGGGGTCTACCAGCGATAGTTCACGGTCGCCGTTACCGTGCGGCCAATCCCGTAGAAGCACGCCGTATCGCTTGCGCATGATGCCACATACTTCGTATCCGCGACGTTATTCACGTTGAACTGCACGCTGGCGCCTTTCAGGCTGCGGTTCATCTCACCCAGATCGTAGCTCAGCATCGCATCGTACAGATCCACTGACGGTACTTTGAAGGTGTTCTTCGCGTCGCCGTAGCTGGTGCCGATGTAACGCATCCCCACGCCTGCGGTCAGGCTCTTCAGCGCGCCGCCCGGAAGGGTGTAGCTGGCGAAGGCAGACGCCATATGCGCCGGAATGCGCGCAGGCGTTTTGCCTTCGGTTCCCGCCACCGTGGTGCTCTCGGTTTTCGCATCGGTGTAAGTGTAAGAGCCAATCAGGTTGATGTTGTCCATCAGCGTGGAGTGGATCTCCGCCTCAACGCCTTTCGAGCGCACTTTGCCCGCGTTCTCGAACCAGCCTTCCGCGCTGTTATAAGTTGCCACGTTATCCTGGGTTAAATCATACAGCGCCAGAGTCATCAGCGTGGTATCGACCGGCTGATACTTCAGGCCAACTTCCGTCTGCTCGCCGATGGTCGGTTTAAACGGTCCTATGCCCGGTGCGCGGTTGGTTTGCAGATTCGGTTCAAACGAGGTGCTATAGCTGATGTACGGCGACAGACCCACGTCGAACGCGTACAGCAGGCCGGTACGCCAGGTGAACTTGCTGTCGTTCTGCTGGGTGACGCTGCTGTCGGTGAAGTCGCTGGTGCGCACTTCGCTCCAGTCATAGCGCCCGGAAACCAGCCATTCCCAGCTGTTCCAGCTCATCTGATCCTGCAGATACAGCCCCATCTGATCGAGATTTTGCTGTTCGTCCGTCGCGGTTCTGAAGGTGCTTTCATCCACGTTTATGCCGTAAACCGGATGCTGCCAGTCCAGGTCGTACTGCGAACCGCTCCCACGCGCCAGCAGCTGTTTATCTTTGCTGGTCTTGTAGTCGAATCCGCCGAGCAAGGTATGGCTGACGCCAGCGGTATCGACCAGATATTCCAGCTGGTTATCGAGACCAAACTCGTTGGTGGTGCGTTCTTCATGCTGGGCGCGGCGGGTCAGCACCGAGCTGTTGGCGGCGCTGGTGGCATAGACCAGATAACGATACTTCTGCTTGATGGCGGCGTAACGCGCGTTCTGGCGGAAGGTAAGGTTATCGGCGAACTGATGTTCCAGCTCGTAGCCGATCGTCGTTTGCTCGCGCCAGGATTGATCGTAATCCGGATCGCTGACGTTAAAGTCGCGCGGGATGTATTGACCGTCGACGCTCTTCACCGTGCCGTACACGGGAAGGAAGTTTCGGTAGCCCGCATCGGGATCTTTCTGGTAGCTGGTCAGCAGCGTAAAGCGGGTCTGATCGTTGGGATACCAGGTGATCGCTGGCGCAATCGCCATCCGCGTCTCTTTGTAGTCGTCCACCTGATTGTGCTGGGTGCGGGCGATACCGTTCACGCGATACAGTACGCGGCCGTCGTCGCTGAGCTTGCCGCCGAAATCAAACGCCCCTTCAGCGAGATCGTTATTGCCGGTGCGGAACTGAACGTTGTGGATGGACTCCGTGGTCGGGCGTTTGCTGGTCATGCTGATCAACCCACCCGGGTTCACCTGGCCAAACAGCACCGAAGCCGGGCCACGCACCAGCTCCACGCGTTCCAGCAGCCAGGGATCAACCGTGCCCGTCTGTGACGAGGCGGTGGCCCCGAAGCTTAATCCGTCGAGGAATTTCGGCACATAGCTAAAGCCACGGACAAACACCTCATCGTTACGGTTGGACGAGCCACGGTACTCGGTAAACACGCCCGCGGAGTAGCGCAGCGCCTGCGAAACCGACGTCACGTCCTGCATCTCCATCTGATCGCGGGTGATCACCGACACCGACTGTGGCGTCTTCACGATCTCCGCGCTGGTTTTGGTGGCAGAGAGGGTTCTGGTCGCCACAATTCCCTTAACGGGGGCGGTGGGTTCTTCACGTGTTCCCTGCGTCACGGTAATGGTTTCTTCTTTTACATCTGCCTGAGCCGCCACGCTAACCGTGGTCAGACTCAGAAGCCAGAGCTGCATTATCTTATTATTTTTAAACATTTTTATTTAACATCCTTGGTTGCTATCGCCATAAAACACCGGTAAATCCGCTTTGATGATATTGCAAATCATTACCATTTGCATTAGCGTTGGTAACAAATTTCGTCGGGGAACATGCGGTAATGAAGAGGGTATGGAGTGGGTTGTTGTTAGGGATTGGCACGCTGCCTGCCGTGGCGGCGACCTGTGAGCAGTCTTCCCTGCAGGGCGACGTGCGGGGGAAGTTTGATGCCAGCGGCGAAGTCTGTTTTGTGCTGCCTGAGCTCAGTGAAAATTATGTCTCTGCCACGCTGAACGGCGTGACAGATGCGCGCCTGCTGGATGAACAAAACCGCCGTATTCGCACCCTGATCGAGAAGGGGCCCGCCGACGGTGAACATACCCTGCTGTTTGCCCTACCGGTGAAGCAGAACAGCTCGCTGGTGCTGCACGGCGAAGCAGGTAAGCCCTGGCGTTTTCAGTGGCGGATGAAAGAGACCTCTGCGCTAGCGCGCGGACAAATGCTGGAGCCTGAAAGCCCGACGCTGCAGGTGCTGGCAAAAGCAATTTCTGCCGGTGGGAGTACCGATGCGTTCTGGCAGGCGCAGATTCGGCAGGGAACGCCGATGGTGGAGCCGGTTGACGCAAGCCACAAGCGCGTGACCTTTCTGTGGCGCGGCGCCCGAGATAACGTCTTTATCCTCGGCTCGCCGGCGGGCGACCACGATCCGCTGTTCCGTCTGGGCAACAGCGACGTCTGGTTTCGCAGCTACGTCGTGCCCGCCGATACGGTGATGCAGTACAAGCTCGCGCCGGATGTGCCGCTCATCGACGGCTCCTCGCGCGATCAGCGACGGGCGATCCTCGTAAGCGCGCAGGCCGATCCGCTCAATCCGGACACCTTTGGCGAACAGCAGACGGATCGCTGGAACCGCTATTCGCTGCTCGATCTCAGTCCGGCTCGCTATTGCTCCGTTCAGGCTACGACGCAACCACTCGTGCACGGCACGCTGAGCCGCCAGATGCTTAACAGCAGAATCCTCGGCAATTCACGCGAAGTGACGATCTATAAACCGCGTGGCGCACAGCCTGCACGCTGGACGTTAATTCTCTTTGATGGGCAGATTTATCAGGACGACTACCATTTTGCCAACGTGCTGGATGGGTTAATTGCCCGCCATCATCTCCCAGCGGTTAATGTGGTGTTTATCGATAGCCTCGATCACGCCCGACGCAGCAAGGAGTTACCGCCGAACCCGGATTTTGCCGACTTTATGGCCCATGAACTGCTGCCGTGGCTGCGTGAGCAAGGGATTGCGATACAGCGGCAGAAAACGGTGCTGGCGGGGTCAAGCTACGGGGGCATTGCCTCTTCATGGGTGGCGTTGCGCTACCCGCGACTGTTTGGCAACGTGCTGAGCCTTTCTGGCTCATACTGGTGGGCGCCGAAAGGTGAAGCACCAGGCTGGCTGACGCGTCAGTATCAGCAGTCGCCGCAGTATCCGGTACGCTTCTGGCTTCAGGCCGGGAGGTTTGAAACCACCGGGCCGGGGGGCGGAATCTATCGCACCACGCAGGATTTTGAACAGGTCTTACGGGAGAAAGGCTATCGCGTCAGCTTCCATCCGTGGTCCAGCGGCCACGACTACGCGGCCTGGTGTGAAGCACTGATCCACGGAATGCGCGATTTCACCGGCTTACGACGCCCGTGAAAACCAGCGGCGCCAGATGAAGCGGGCAACAAAGTATTCGATGGTGCCGAGCAGTAAAAACCACAGGCAGAACAGAATGGTGTAGAGCTGGTTCAGATCCATCAGATGGAAGGTGCTCATCAGCTTTTGCGCCACCACCAGTCCCAGCGATGGGGCGGGCAGCAGCAGGACGGAGAGAAAGGCCATCAGCAAAATGCCGCCTGCGGTTAACAGCGATTCTAACGGGTGTCTCATAGGGATGTTGATTGTCGGTTAAAAACCGCATTGTCCGGGATATGACGGCGTAAAGCAATGTGGGCCTCAGGGCGCCGAGGCCCACAGCTCGCAGTGGCGCTCCACCAGGGTGATGAGCGAACCGCCGTCGGCGAGGAAATCACGCATCTTTTGCGCCTCACTCTTATCCTGCTTCAACCTTAATGTGATGGCCTCAATGGCACTCCCGGCACCCAGCTTGCGGGCAGACGGCGCGACGCGTTCAAGCAGCCAGGCGACATCCTCCGCGATGGTTTTCTGCTCACCGGTGTGCACATCGGTGAGTACTCCCGCCATACCGTAGCGGCACGCCTGAAAACGGTTAAAGCGATACAGCAGAAAATCCTGCTCCTGATGCTTATAAGGCCGGGTGGTCAGCAGCCAGTGCGCGGTGGCCTGAATCAGCCCGGCGATATTAATGGCGTGCGCCAGTGTAAGTGGCGTATCCATCACCCGCACCTCGACGGTGCCAAAGTGTGGGCTGGGACGAATATCCCAGTGCAGATCTTTAATGCTGTCGATCATGCTGGTCTGGGTAAGGCGACGGAACAGCCCTTCAAACTCCTGCCAGGTATTGACCCACGGCATCTGCCCGTTGTCCGGGAACCCGGAGAAAATATTGAGCCGCGAAGAGGAGAATTGGGTGTCGGTGCCCTGCATATAGGGCGATGACGCTGCCAGGGCGATAAAATGCGGCACAAAGCGTGACAGGCCGTGCACCAGGTAAATCGCCTCATCCCCGCTCCGGCAGCCGACATGGACATGCTGGCCGAAGACCGTTGCCTGTAGGATCAGATAGCCAAAGCGCTCCAGCGTAACGTTATAGCGCTCATCGTTGCATACCTCCTGACGTTGCCATGTCTGGAAGGGATGCGTACCGCCACCGCAAATCTGGATGTGTTGCTGCGCGGCTGCGCGCAGGATGCTCTGCTGCATCGTCGAGAATTGCGCTGCAGCCTGGTCGATGTTCTGGCACACCCCGGTGGCGATTTCGAGCATGCTTTCGGTAATATCGTGCTTCACTTCACCGGCTTTGATGTCGTTCTGGACGGCAGCAATAAGCGCAGAAGAGTCCTGGCTGAGATCGTATCCGGGTGGATTCACCACCTGCAGTTCCAGCTCAATGCCAAGAGTAAACGGGTCGGATACGTGAAAGTCGGGTAAGGGCATGGCGCGCTCCGTTGTCGGCAATGCTTTGAGTATAGACAACGGCATTCAGAACTCGCGTGGGGTGAAATTATTGTCCAGACTTAAGCCAAAGACATGGTCTGCGCAGGCATTGTGCATTACACTGCGCGCTGCAAAAATTGCGTTGATAAATGATTAATTAGGCGGTAATGGCGATGAACGGAACGATCACAACCTGGTTTGAAGACAAGGGTTTTGGATTTATCAAAGATGAAAACGGTGATAACCGTTATTTTCATGTGATTAAGGTCGCCAACCCTGAGCTGATTAAGAAAGACGCGGCGGTAACGTTCGAACCGACAACCAATAATAAAGGCTTGTCCGCGTTTGCGGTGAAAGTGGTCCCGGATAGCAAATACATCTTCCTCGACGGTGAGCGCCATAAAATCACCGCCATCAAGTCTTACCTGGTTTACAGCGAAGAAGAGCCTGTCGACAGCCAGATCGATAAAGAAAAAGGCGTGCTGTCGGTGAAGAGCCTGATGGGCAATATCACCCCGAAAGCCACCGCTAACACGGGCGAAATGCGGACCGTGAAAAAACTGGCTATCACCACCTTCCAGGGGAAAACCTTTATCTTCTCAGAAGATGAAATTGACCTGGACGCTACCGTGAAAATGCTTAAAAACCTGAAGTAGTCTTTACAAGGCCGGGTGGCATCTCTGCCTTACCCGGCCAAAAATCCTACCCCATCCTGTGCTCGCCATTTTGCATGGCTTCCCGGTCAAACATCCGCTGAATCACCCCATTCGCCATAAACGCCGCCCGATCGGACATATGTGCAACCACATCCGCGTCGTGGCTGACCAGCAGATAAGTCATCCCGTGCTGTTGCTTCAGGCGGTTTAGCAGGTTGAGGATCTCCGCCTGCACCGACATATCCAGCGCGGAGGTGGGCTCATCCAGCAGCAGCAGGCGCGGACGCAGCAGCAGGGCGCGGGCAATGGCCACGCGCTGGCGCTGCCCGCCGTTCAGCCCGGCCACAGTGCTTGATTTGCCGTCGTTCCACGCGAAGGTGCTGGCGTTGGAGTGGGCATCGAAGTCGTCCGGGATCCACAGGCGAATAGCGGCCTGGTACTGTTTGGCACGCACGCGGGCGTAGACCTGGCTACCGGCGGCCGACAGCGCGGCCAGCATCAGTAACGGAAGTCATTTTTTAGTCATAGATTCCCTGAATATTTGTTTTTGATTGTTTTCTGGTGGGTTACGTTAGGGGGGCGGGAAACATTAAGGAAAGTCTAAATTCTGCTTAGCTTATTACGTCAGTGCATAAAGAAAAATTTATGGTTATTAGCCGGGTCATATCATTAAGAAAAGGGGTAGCAACATGCCGGAAATCAATCGCTGGGGGCAGACCGTTAACGACCCGGTTCCCGACTGGCAGGGGGCCAGAGTATTAGAACGTGGGGTACTGGAAGGGCATTTTTGTCGTCTGGAGCCGCTGGACGCCGACCGGCATGCCGGGGATCTGTTCGCGGCCTACGCGCTGGGCGATGACAGCGACTGGACCTGGCTTGCCAGCTGTCAGCCCGCAAGCGTGGCGGACACTGCCGCCTGGGTCGAAGGGAAAGTGAAGGATCGGGGATTGGTGCCCTTTGCGGTGATAGATCGGCAGAGCGGGCAGGCGGTCGGTCTGGTCAGCTATATGGCGATTGAGCAGCAGCTGGGTTCGGTGGAGATTGGCCATGTCACCTGGTCGCGAAAAATGAAAAATACCCCGCTCGGGACCGAGTCGGTCTGGCTATTGCTGAAATACGGTTTTGAACGGGGCTATCGCCGTCTGGAATGGAAGTGCGATTCCATGAATATTGCCTCGCGTCGGGCTGCACAGCGGCTGGGCTTTAGCTGGGAAGGGCGTCTGCGACAGAAGCTGGTGCGCAAAGGGCGCAATCGCGACAGCGACATGCTGTCGATTATCAATAGCGAATGGCCAGACAGGGATGCCGCGCTGCGCGGGTGGCTGGCAGCGGAGAATTTTGACCGCGACGGACGGCAAATTAAGCGCCTTGAGGCGTTTCGTCAGGCGTGATCGGCACGGACTAAAGTGAACGGCACCACCACCGGAGCCGCATGCTCCCCCTCACCCCAGCCCTCTCCCTGAATGGAGAGGGCGCCGACCGTGCGAATATTTTGTATGACCGTTTATTTTTCGTCATAACTTATTATTCTGATGGCGGATAGTAATATCGGTATTTCCAATATTACTCTGCACTGAAATAACGCTTTGATGTTCATAAAGAGTGCGATAAATAAATGCACACGACATATTTGAATTTATATATTAGTTAAATCAGCAAGTTAACTATCTGGCATGCGTATTGCTAAATGAATTCCATCTTGTATACCAGCAGGAATTCAACAATGACGTTAATGACCGGAAAAACAGTGGCGGCATGGCAGCAGCACATTAAGCAGAATAGCGATGACGTTTTTGCCCTCTTAAAAGATCATCTTGCTGCACTGTCGACTGATGATAACGCCTGGATTGCGATTGCCAGTCCGGCGCAGCTGCAGGCGCAAATAGACGCGGTTCTGCCCCTGTATCGCAGTAACCCCGACGCGTTGCCCTTATTCGGTATTCCTTTTGCGGTCAAAGACAATGTCGATGTGGCAGGCTGGCCGACCACCGCCGCCTGTCCGGCATTTGAATTTGTGGCTGAGGAAGATGCCACCGCCGTGGCCCGCCTGAAGGCGGCGGGTGCGATCCTGATCGGTAAAACCAATCTTGACCAGTTTGCTACCGGGCTTGTCGGGACGCGTTCCCCTTACGGTGCGGTGCCCAACACTTTTAACCCGGATTACGTCAGCGGCGGGTCCAGCTCGGGGTCGGCATCCGTGGTGGCCCGTGGTCTGGTGCCCTTTGCCTTTGGCACCGACACGGCCGGGTCGGGCCGCGTGCCTGCCGGGTTTAACAACATTGTTGGCCTCAAGCCCACCAAGGGCTGGCTCCCGGCAACCGGGGTGCTGCCTGCCTGTCGTCTGAATGACACGCTGTCGGTGTTTGCCCTGACGGTTGAAGATGCGTTTTATATTGCCTCCCTGGCGGGCGGCACAGACAACGCTGACGCTTACTCCCGCACCCATCCAGCGACCGCCCCTGCGGCGATGTCGGCTGCGCCGCTACTGGCGATCCCGGCTGAGTTACGCTTCTTTGATGATGCGCAGGCCCAAAATGCCTGGGAGCGCGCGCTGGACGCCCTGCGAGCCAGTGGCGCAACCCTCAAACCGATTGATTTCTCGGCGTTTTATCAGCTGGCCGAGCAGCTGTATCAGGGGCCGTGGGTCGCTGAGCGGACCGCTGCCGTCGGCGAGATGCTTGATCACCCGGAACAGATGGATCCCACCGTCCACGCCATTATCTCTGCCGGGCTGAACTACAGCGCGGTGGACGCGTTCAACGCCGAATATCTGCGCGCTGAGTTGGCGCAAAAAATCCAGCATGCCTTACGCGATGTGGATGCGCTGGTGGTGCCCACGTCACCCACCATTCATACCCTGCAAGAGATGCAGCAGGAGCCTGTCCGCTACAACTCGCATTTTGGCACCTACACCAACTTCACCAACCTGGCCGACCTCAGCGCCCTGGCGTTGCCCGCCCCGTTCAGGGCAGACGGGCTGCCTGCGGGCATCACCCTGCTTGCCCCGGCATGGCATGACCGGGCGCTGGCAGATTTTGGCCTGCGCTGGCAGCGGCAGCTGGCGTTACCGCTGGGTGCCACCGGGCAGCCCTTCGACGCGGCAGGGGCCACGCTTCCGGTCTCTTCTCACCACGTGCGGGTGGCGGTGGTTGGGGCGCACCTGCGCGGAATGCCGCTTAACGCCCAGCTCACCACCCGCCAGGCAGTGTTTGTCGAGGCCACCGAAACCGCCCCCTATTACCGCCTGTATGCGCTGGCTAACACCCAGCCCGCCAAACCGGGTATTGCCCGGGATGCTTCGGGCGCGGCCATTCAGGTGGAGCTGTGGGATATCCCGCTGGCGCGGTTTGGGGAGTTTGTTGCGGAAATTCCTGCCCCGCTGGGTATCGGCTCGCTGGAGCTCGGCGACGGGCGCTGGGTGAAGGGGTTTATCTGTGAACCGGCGGCGCTGCACGATGCCACCGACATTACTGAATTCAAAGGCTGGCGTCACTGGGTTGCCCGCCAGGAGACGCGCCATGTTTAATACCGTACTGATAGCCAACCGGGGTGAAATAGCCTGTCGCGCGATGCGCACGCTGAAACGTCTGGGGATCGCCAGCGTGGCGGTCTATTCCGATGCGGATAAAAATGCCGAGCACGTCAGACAGGCCGATATCGCCATCCCGCTGGGGGGCGAGAAGGCCAGCGACAGCTATCTCAGGATCGACAAGATTATTGCCGCGGCCCGGCAAACTGGCGCCCAGGCCATCTGGCCGGGCTACGGTTTTCTCTCCGAAAGCCTGCCCTTTGCCGACGCCTGTCAGCAGGCCGGGATCGTCTTTATTGGCCCCACGGCGCAGCAGATTGGTGAGTTCGGCCTCAAACACCGCGCCCGCGAGCTGGCCGCACTGGCGGGCGTGCCGATGACGCCGGGAACCGGGCTGCTGAACTCGCTGGAAGAGGCGCTGGCCTCTGCAGAGTTTATTGGCTACCCGGTGATGCTGAAAAGTACCGCGGGCGGCGGTGGGATCGGCCTGACGCGCTGCGCCGATGCCGACGCTCTGGGGCAGGCGTGGGAGAGCGTGCGTCGGCTGGGGGAGCAGTTTTTCAGCGATGCAGGGGTGTTTGTCGAGCGCTGCGTTGACCGGGCGCGTCATATAGAAGTGCAGATTTTTGGCGACGGGAAAGGCAACGTGGTGGCGCTCGGTGAACGCGACTGTTCCCTGCAGCGCCGCAACCAGAAAGTCGTGGAAGAGACTCCGGCACCCAACCTGCCCGCCAGCACCCGTGCGGCGCTGCTGGCGGCCGCGGTGCAGCTCGGTAAGCAGGTGAATTACCGCAGCGCCGGGACGGTGGAGTTTATCTATGATGCCGCGCTGGATGCTTTTTACTTCCTCGAAGTGAACACCCGCCTGCAGGTTGAGCATCCGGTAACCGAATGCGTCACCGGGCTGGATCTGGTGGAGTGTATGCTGCGCGTGGCGGCTGAAGAATCTATCGACTGGGCACGGCTGAAGCAGGCCCCGCAGGGGGCCGCCATGGAAGTACGCATTTACGCGGAAAACCCGCTGAAAAACTTCCAGCCCAGCCCTGGCGTGTTAACCGAAGTGCTCTTTCCAGAGGACGTGCGCATCGACACCGGGGTGACCACCGGCAGCGAGGTCAGCGCTTTTTACGATCCGATGATTGCCAAACTGATTGTGCATGCCCCAACCCGCGAAGCGGCGCTGGAAAAACTGCACACCGCGCTGAACGCCACGCGCCTGCACGGCATCACCACCAATCTGGACTATCTGCGTCAGATTACCGCCAGCGAGGCCTTCCGCACCGGCAGCGTCTGGACGCGAATGCTCGACAGTGTGATCGCAACCTCAGCAGTGATTGAAGTGATCCAGCCCGGCACCTGGAGCAGCGTCCAGGATTATCCTGGGCGTCTGGGCTACTGGGATATCGGCGTCCCGCCTTCCGGCCCGATGGATGATTTTGCCTTCCGCCTGGCCAACCGCATCGTCGGCAACCATGAATCCGCAGCCGGGCTGGAGTTCACCCTGCAGGGGCCGGTGCTGCAATTCCACACTGCGGCGCTGATTGCCCTGACCGGGGCCGATTGCCATGCGTTGCTGGACGGTGAGCCGGTGCCGCTGTGGCAGCCGGTGTCGGTGGCGGCCGGTCAGACCCTGACGTTAGGGCGCGCCCGAAGCGGCTGTCGCGGCTACCTTGCCGTGCGCAATGGCCTGGATGTGCCGCAATACCTCGGCAGTCGTTCGACCTTTGCGCTGGGCCAGTTTGGCGGCCACGCCGGACGCACGCTGCGGGTGGCGGACCTGCTGCCCGTCTCGAATCCGTTGCTTGCTGCCTGCACCACCCCTGCACCGGTGAGTGAACCCAAAGCCCTCTCAGGGTCACTGATCCCCACCTACGACGATATCTGGCGCATTGGCGTGCTGTACGGCCCCCACGGTGCACCGGACTTCTTTACTCAGGAGGCGATTGATACCTTTTTTGCCAGCGACTGGCAGGTGCATTACAACTCCAACCGCCTCGGCGTGCGTCTGGTAGGGCCAAAACCGAGCTGGACCCGGCCGAACGGCGGGGAAGCGGGGCTGCACCCGTCCAACGTCCATGACTGCGAATACGCGATGGGTGCCATTAACTTTACCGGCGATTTCCCGGTGATCCTCACCCAGGATGGCCCAAGCCTGGGCGGGTTTGTCTGCCCGGTGACCATTGCCAAAGCCGAGCTGTGGAAAGTGGGCCAGGTCAAACCCGGGGATCGGATCCGCTTTTACCCGATCAGCGTGGAAGATGCGGTGGCGCGCGAAAAAGCCCAGCAGCGCAGCATTGAAACCCTGCACAGCGCGGCGCTGGCGACCTTTGCTGTGCCTTCACTGGCCGACCGGGAGGGCGTTTCTGCCGCTGCGCTGGTCGCGTTACCCGCCACGCTCGCCACGCCCGCCATTGTCTACCGTCAGGCGGGGGACAACTACATCCTGATTGAGTACGGCGATAACGTGCTGGATCTGGCCTTGCGCCTGCGCGTCCACCTGCTGATGGAGCACCTGCGCACCCTGGCGCATCCTGGGATCAAAGAGCTTTCGCCGGGGGTGCGTTCTCTGCAGATCCGCTACGACAGCCTCGCCCTCAGCCAGCAGGCGCTGGTGGCGCTGCTGCTGGAGCTGGAATCACTGATTGGCGATGTCAGCCAGCTGAAAGTCCCGTCCCGTATCGTCCACCTGCCGATGGCGTTCGAAGACAGCGCCACGCTGGATGCCGTTAGCCGCTATACCGACACCGTGCGGGCGAGTGCGCCGTGGTTGCCCAATAACGTGGATTTTATTCAGCGCATCAACGGTCTGCCGAACCGCGAGGCGGTCAAAGAGACGATTTTTGACGCCAGCTACTTAATTCTTGGCCTCGGTGATGTTTATCTCGGCGCGCCCTGCGCAGTACCGATTGACCCGCGCCATCGTCTGCTCAGTTCCAAATACAACCCGGCGCGCACCTTTACCGCCGAGGGCACAGTGGGCATCGGCGGGATGTACATGTGTATTTATGGCATGGACTCCCCGGGCGGGTACCAGCTGGTGGGGCGCACCTTACCCATCTGGAACAAATTCCTTAAAAACGAACAGTTCAGCGCGGGAGAACCCTGGCTGCTGCACTTCTTTGACCAGGTGCGTTTCTACCCGGTCAGCGAAGAGGAACTGATTCAGCTGCGGGACGATTTCCGCGAAGGGCGCGCCACGGTGCGCATCGAGGAGACGGTGTTCGACTTCCCGGCGCATCTGCAGTTCCTGCAGGACCATGCAGAGGACATTGCCCGTTTCCGTCAGCATCAGTCCACCGCGTTTGAGGCCGAAGTGGAACGCTGGCAGCTCGATGACCAGCAGGCAGCGATCGACATTCCCCTCCCGCCTGCGGAGGAGGTTATCGACGAAGCGGCCCTGCCGGTGACCGCCGACATGAACGGCAATATCTGGAAAGTGCTGGTGGAACCCGGTACCAGGGTTGAAGCCGGTCAGACGCTGATCATCGTCGAAGCGATGAAAATGGAGCTGGCGATTACCGCACCCCAGGCAGGGGTGGTGAAACGCATCGGCTGTCAGCCCGGACGTCCGGTAAGCCCCGGCGACACCCTGCTGTGGCTGGAATAAGCGATGGCGACGGTGAGCGATAAAAACGGTAAAAAGCGCCCGGTGGGGCTGGCCGAGCGCATTTATCACGCGCTGAAAAACGACATTTTCGATTTTCGGCTGATGCCCGGGGCGCATTTCAGCGAAAACGAAATCTCTGAACGCATGGCGGCGAGTCGGACGCCGGTCCGCCAGGCGCTGTTCTGGCTTGAGCATGAAGGCTATGTGCAGGTCTATTCCCGCAGCGGCTGGCAGGTTAAACCGTTCGACTTTAGCTATTACGAAGCGCTGTACGACTTTCGCATCGTACTGGAAAGGGAAGCCGTGAAGCGCCTGTGCGCGATGCCGCCTGCGATCTGCGCCAGTCATCTGACGGAACTGGTCAGCTTCTGGATTGACGCGGATCGCATGGCGCCGGGTAAAGCCCTGTCGCGCCAGGATGAGGCCTTTCATACCACTCTGGTACGGGCCAGTGGTAACGCGGAGATGGCGCGGGTCCACGTGGAGCTAACCGAGAAAATGCGCATCATCCGCCACCTTGATTTCACCCGTAAGGACCGGGTCGAGGCGACCTATAACGAACACGCCCAGGTGTTAGAGGCGATCCTGAAACAGCAAACCGAGGAGGCGCAGCGCATTCTGACGGCACACATTTCACAGAGTAAAGCCGAGGTCAGACAAATCACCTTACACCGGCTTCAGCAGGCCAGTTTACAACCCGTTTCACCTTAGTTGTGGTTCCTGCTCCACCGTGCGGTGGGGAAAATAATGTTTCACTCTCATTTAGGGGTTTGGTCATGAAAAGACGTTCTTTACTGAAAGCATTTGCCCTGTCAGCCACCGTTGTGAGCATGGGCTTCTCGTTGCAGGTTTACGCCGCAGAGACCATTAAAGTGGGGATCATGCACTCCCTTTCCGGCACCATGGCGATCTCGGAATCCCCGCTGAAGGACATGGCGCTGATGACGATTGCCGAAATCAACGCCAAAGGCGGGGTGCTGGGCAAGCAGCTGGAACCGGTAGTGGTGGATCCGGCCTCTAACTGGCCGCTGTTCGCGGAAAAGGCCCGCCAGCTGCTGACGCAGGATAAAGCGGCGGTCGTGTTTGGCTGCTGGACGTCGGTCTCGCGTAAATCGGTGCTGCCGGTATTCGAGGAGCTGAACGGTCTGCTGTTCTACCCGGTTCAGTATGAAGGGGAAGAAATGTCGCCGAACGTGTTCTACACCGGCGCGGCGCCTAACCAGCAGGCGATCCCGGCGGTGGAGTACATGATGAGCGAAGACGGCGGCAGCGCAAAACGCTTCTTCCTGCTGGGCACCGACTACGTCTACCCGCGTACCACTAACAAAATCCTGCGCGCGTTCCTGCATGCGAAAGGCGTCCAGGATAAAGACATTGAAGAGGTCTACACCCCGTTTGGTTACAGCGATTACCAGACCATCGTCTCCAACATCAAAAAATTCTCTGCGGGCGGCAAAACGGCGGTGATCTCCACCATCAATGGCGACTCTAACGTTCCGTTCTATAAAGAGCTGGCAAACCAGGGCATCAAAGCGACGGATGTGCCGGTTATCGCGTTCTCGGTCGGTGAAGAGGAGCTGCGCGGGATCGACACCAAACCGCTGGTCGGCCATCTGGCGGCGTGGAACTACTTTGAGTCGGTCACCAATCCAGTGAACACCAAATTTGTTGCCGACTACCGCGCGTATGCCAAAGCCCACAAGCTGCCGAATGCAGACACGGTGGTCACCAACGACCCGATGGAGGCGACCTACGTCGGGATCCATATGTGGGCACAGGCCGTTGAAAAAGCGGGCACCACCGACGTGGATAAAGTGCGGGCGGCGATGGCCGGCCAGACCTTCGTTGCGCCGGCGGGCTATACGCTGACCATGGATGCCACCAACCATCACTTACACAAACCGGTGATGATTGGCGAAATCGAAGGCAACGGCCAGTTCAACGTGGTGTGGAATACCGACCAGCCGATCCGCGCCCAGCCGTGGAGTCCGTACATCGCGGGCAATGATAAAAAACCGGAGACCCCGGTGGTTACCGCCAGTAAATAAACCCGTAGGGTAGGCGACAGGGGCAGGGTTGCTGCCCCTGTCAGCGGGTGAATGTTCCCCCATCAAAAGACGCTGACACCATGAAAATATTCCCGGCTTTGGGCTTTCTTCTTTTCAGCTGGCTGCTGATGACCGCGTCGGCGCAGGCTGGACCCGCCGCTGACTACGGTAAGGCCAGCCGCACGCAGCAGGCGCAGCTGCTCCAGCAGTGGTCTGCCGCACCCCAGGCATCGCGTTTGCCGCTGTTGCAGGCGCTGAATAACGAAACGGTGGTTGTCGATTCGAACGGCCAGCTCTTCGTCGAGCAGGGCGATAAACCGGTGGCGCTGGAGGGCGATGTCACGCCCACGGGCGCGATGAAAAAAGTGTTTATGAATAACCGCATTCGTGGCCTGGTGGCCAGCGCGCTGGCGATGCATCAGCTGGTCAGCGACGACGACAGCGTGCGCCTGCGGGCGGCGCAGACCCTGCAAAATAGCGCCCAGGCCGACCAGCTGCCCTTCCTTAACGCCCGACTGGCGGCGGAGAAAAACGACGCGGTGCACAGCGCACTCGCCATTGTGGTGGCGAACTTACAGCTTTCCGACAGCCGGGCCGACCTGCGCCTGCAGGCGGTTAAGCTGCTGGGCGAAACCAGCGATCCGCAGGTACAGGGCAGCCTGATACGGCTGACGCAGCCGCAAAATGAGCCGGACGCCGCCGTGCGTGCCGCCGCCGCAGAGAGCCTTAAGCAGGTGCAGCAGCGCCTGAAGTGGGGCGACTGGCTGGGGCAGGCGTTCAGCGGCATCTCTTTGGGCTCGATTTTGCTGCTGGCGGCGCTGGGGCTGGCGATCACTTACGGCCTGCTGGGGGTGATCAATATGGCGCACGGCGAAATGCTGATGCTCGGCGCGTACTCCACCTGGCTGGTGCAGGATCTGTTTCAGCGCCTCGCCCCCGACTGGCTGATGTTCTACCCGCTGGTGGCGCTGCCGGTGGCATTTGCGATCACCGCCTGCGTCGGAATGATCCTTGAACGCACCGTTATTCGCCACCTGTACGGCAGGCCGCTGGAAACCCTGCTGGCGACCTGGGGGATCAGCCTGATGCTGATCCAGCTGGTGCGCGTGTTGTTCGGATCGCAAAACCTCGAGGTCGCCAACCCGGCATGGCTCTCCGGCGGCTGGGCGGTTCTGCCCAACCTGGTCCTGCCGTATAACCGCATCGCGGTGATCGTCTTTGTTATCGGGGTATTAACCCTGACCTGGCTGCTGCTGAATAAAACCCGTCTGGGGATGAACGTGCGGGCGGTGACGCAAAACCGCCGAATGGCCGACTGCTGTGGCGTGCCGACCGGACGTATTGACATGCTGGCGTTCGGGTTAGGGTCCGGTATCGCCGGACTCGGCGGCGTGGCGTTGTCGCAGCTGGGTAACGTCGGCCCGGAGCTGGGGCAGGGCTACATTATCGACTCGTTCCTCGTGGTGGTGACCGGCGGCGTCGGACAGCTGGCCGGAACGGTGGTGGCGGCGCTGGGGTTGGGTCTGCTCAATAAAGTGCTGGAGCCGCAAATCGGTGCGGTGCTGGGCAAGATCGCCATTCTGATCTTGATTGTGCTGTTTATTCAAAAGCGGCCGCAAGGCTTGTTTGCATTCAAAGGGCGGGTAATTGACTGATGAGCCAACCTATCACCTTGACGATGGCCCGACGCGCGCCGCGCCTGACCGGCACGCTGGCCTCGCTCATTCTGGCAGCGCTGCTGGTGCTGCCTTTTCTCGCGCTGCTACCGGCCGATAACCCGCTGGCCATCTCCACCTATACGCTAACGCTGGTCGGTAAAATTCTGTGCTATGCCGTGGTTGCGGTGGCGTTGGATCTGGTGTGGGGCTACGCCGGGCTGCTGTCGCTGGGGCACGGACTGTTCTTCGCCCTCGGCGGGTATGCGATGGGGATGTATCTGATGCGCCAGGCCTCCGGCGAGGGGCTGCCCGCGTTTATGTCTTTCCTCTCGTGGACCGAGCTGCCCTGGTTCTGGACGGGAACCCAGCATTTTGCCTGGGCGCTGTGCCTGATCGTGCTGGTGCCGGGCCTGCTGGCGCTGGTGTTTGGCTACTTTGCCTTCCGCTCGCGCATCAAAGATGTTTACTTCTCGATCATGACCCAGGCGCTGACCTACGCCGGGATGCTGCTGTTTTTCCGTAACGAAACGGGCTTTGGCGGCAACAACGGATTTACCGGGTTTACCACTCTGCTGGGCTTTCCGGTGTCGGCAACCGGCACCCGCATCGCGCTGTTTATCGCCACCGTGCTGCTGCTGGCGGGCTCGCTGGCGATTGGCGTGCTGCTCACCCGCAGCAAGTATGGCCGGGTGCTGACCGCCGTGCGCGATGCGGAAAACCGGCTGATGTTCTGCGGCTACGACCCGAAAGGCTTCAAGCTATTTGTCTGGACGCTCTCTGCGGTGCTGTGTGGCCTGGCAGGCGCCCTGTATGTGCCGCAGGTGGGGATTATTAACCCCGGCGAAATGTCGCCCACCAACTCGATTGAGGCGGCGATCTGGGTGGCACTGGGGGGACGCGGGTCGCTGATTGGCCCAATCCTTGGGGCCGGGATCGTTAACGGGGCCAAGAGCTGGTTCACTGTCGCCTTCCCGGATTACTGGCTGTTTTTCCTTGGACTGATGTTTATTCTCGTCACGCTTTTTCTCCCGCGCGGCGTGATTGGCCTGCTCAAACGGAGGAAGCATGACTGATTCACTGTTTACCCAGCCGCAGCTGCAGGACCGTTACCGGGATACCACCGATCCGGTGCTGCAGCTTGAAAATATCAACGTGACCTTCGACGCTTTCCGCGCCCTGACCAATCTCTCATTATCCATCGGCGTGGGGGAGCTGCGCTGCATCATCGGGCCAAACGGCGCGGGGAAAACCACGCTGATGGACGTGATTACCGGTAAAACCCGGCCGGACAGCGGGAAGGTGACCTACGACCAGGATATCGACCTGATGGGGATGTCCCCGGTCGAGATCGCCCGGGCGGGGATTGGACGCAAATTCCAGAAGCCGACGGTATTTGAAGCCCTGAGCGTGATGGAAAATCTGGAAATCGCGCTTAAAACCGATAAGTCGGTCTGGGCCAGCCTGCGGGCAAAACTGAACGGCGAGCAGCGAGACCGCATCGATGAGGTGCTGCAACTCTTAAGACTGGGGGAGCATCGCCATCGCCCGTCGGGCCTGCTCTCGCACGGGCAAAAACAGTTCCTCGAAATTGGCATGCTGCTGGTGCAGGAGCCGCATTTACTGCTGCTGGATGAGCCCGCTGCCGGGCTGACCGATGCGGAAACGGACTACATTGCGCAGCTGTTTCGTACCCTGGCAGGGAAACACTCTCTGATGGTGGTGGAGCATGACATGGGGTTTGTGGAAACCATTGCTGACCATGTCACCGTCCTGCATCAGGGGCAGGTTTTAGCCGAGGGCTCGCTGTGCGACGTGCAGGCCAATGAGCAGGTTATCGACGTTTATCTGGGGCGCTGACATGTTACAGGTTAAAGAGTTAAATCAGTATTACGGCGGGAGCCATATCCTGCGCGGCTTATCCTTCGACGTTCCATCAGGCGAAATCACCTGCCTGCTGGGGCGCAACGGGGTGGGGAAAACGACGTTGTTAAAATGCCTGATGGGGGTGATCCCGGCGAAATCGGGCACCGTTCACTGGCAGGGAAAACAGATTAACACCCGCAGCCCGCACCAGCGGGTGCAGCAGGGGATCGCCTATGTCCCGCAGGGCAGAGAGATTTTTCCTCGCCTCACCGTGGAAGAGAACCTGCTGATGGGGTTGTCGCGTTTTTCCGGCCGCCAGGCGAAAAGCGTACCGGAAGAGATTTATGACCTGTTTCCGGTGTTACGCGAAATGAAGCAGCGGCGGGGAGGGGATCTGTCCGGCGGGCAACAACAGCAGCTGGCGATTGGGCGGGCGCTGGCCTGTAAGCCGCAACTGCTGATTCTGGATGAACCCACCGAAGGGATTCAGCCGTCGGTCATCAAGGAGATTGGGGCCGTTATCCGCGGGTTGGCGAATCGTGGTGATATGGCGATTTTGCTGGTGGAGCAGTTCTATGATTTTGCCGCCGAGCTTGCCGATCAGTATCTGGTGATGTCCCGGGGGACAATCGTGCAGCGTGGTCGCGGCGATGAAATGGAGGCCCAGGGCGTCCGGCATCTGGTGGCGATTTAAAGCATGGTCATGCCCTGACCCCAGGCGATAAAGCATTTTTAGGAATCGATTTCTGGCACAACGGGCCTCACAAAGGGGAGAAACGGATGAGTAAAGAGAAACAAATCGTATCCATGGGCTATTCAGATGTTCCTGCCGGACATCTGGCGACGGTAGTGACCTGTCTGGAAATGGTTGAGAAGCCTGACACCGGCAAGAACACCTTTTCTGAGGGTATTGCGCTGCATGCGTTTGATGGTACGGCTCTGGAGGATTATCGGGAATTATACCGTCGGGTGGGTGAAGAGTGGCTGTGGTTTTCACGTATCATCATGGACGACGCCAGGCTTTCGGCTATTTTGCGTGACAACGCGGTAGAGGTGTATGTCCTGCGTAAGGACGATAAAGAGATTGGTTTACTCGAGCTTGATTTCCGGGAGTCCGGCGAGTGCGAGCTGGCTTTTTTCGGCCTGACATCCAATGCCACGGGCATGGGGCTGGGAGGGCAGTTGATGGATAAGGCAATCGAACTGGCATGGTCAAAACCCATTAAGCGCTTCTGGGTTCATACCTGCACTTTCGATCATCCTGCTGCGCTGAAATTCTATATCCGCTCAGGGTTTAAACCCTACGCATTACAGGTTGAGGTTTCGCCAGATCCTCGCTTGTCGGGCCATCTGCCGAAAACGTCCGCGCCACATATACCGCTAATTACGGCTGAATAAGGTCGACGGGGTAGCGCTTAATACCTGCGTGCTGAGCGGCCGGAGTACGGACTTTTTCACAATCACCTCAGCGGTTAGTCGCGTATTCGTACCGGGGCTGGTCCATCAGTGCTAGGGAGACAAATGTCTTAAGGAGTTCCCTGGCATCAGCTGCGTCAGTCAGCGCACTGTGCATAGCGGCAGGATCCCGCCCTTCGCTAAGGAGAGTTTCAGTCCGCAGTTGAATCAGTGACGCTGCAATGCCCGGTGTAAATTCTGGATGAAACTGGGTCGAGACGGCTTTTGCACCGTAGCGGATGATCTGATTTTTATCGTGGGGAGATGAAGCCAGCGATTGCGCACCTGCAGGCAGCTGCGTGACGGTTTGCATATGCGTAAGATGGGCCATAAAGCCTTGCGAAAGCCCGCCGGTAAGCGGATCGTCTGCACCTGCTTTTGTCAGGTTTATTTCCAGACACCCCATTTCGCGACCCTGAGGATGGTAATCCACCACGCCACCCAGCGCATATGCCATGAGCTGATGACCGTAGCAGACGCCAAACAGCGGCATGTCAACCGCGACGGCACGACGTATCCATCGCGCCGTCTCCTCGCTCCACGCCAGCTTATCCGTCACCATGTGCCAGGATCCGGTGATAACCGCGACCCGACCGGGATCGGGTTCCGGAAGAGGTTCACCCTTGAATACTTTCACGACCTGAATTGCATCAGAAGTGAGTGCCATCGCCCTGCTGAACCATACCGGCAGATCGCCGTGCTCTGTCTTTAGCGTGTCAGGCGCGGTACCCACCTGAATGAGAAGAACCGGGGGCAGGGGATTGTTCATTGCGGAATCCGCCGGATTGAGTTCACCGTTCATCAATACCTCGAGCCGGGTGTTATTGGCGTAAGAAAAGGATTACCGCCAATATACGCGCCCTGAACAATATTATCCCTTCTGTAGCGAAGTAAATTGTTAGCCCGCGGTAACAGCAGAAGATGCATTCAGGCTCTTCAGGCGTGTTCGGCTATCTGTTTTAAGCAAGGTCGCCTTTTTGGTATGGCACACCATACCGCCATCGTGTCTCGAAGTGTTGCTGATACAGTTTAATCACGCGGGGTACATGCCTGAGAACCAGAATATTTTCGCTGTTAACCTTCTCAGCGGTGGGGGGAGTTGAATGAACCTGTTTCCAGGATCCGGCCATCAACAATCATCACCTTGTCATGCTGAATGTGGTAATGGCTATCCACGCGAATGGCGATGCCGTGGCGTATTGCTTCAGGGACTGCGGCAAGGGCGAGTTTGTTGGCCTTGTTCGCGCGGTGATCGATAACGACGGACACGTTCACTCCACGCTCAGCTGCTTTATCTAACGCATCAACAATATCCGGCGCTTTGAACTCATAGGCCATCATTTCAATCGATTTATGCGCGCCGTTAATCAGGCGCAACACCATGGTCTGGGCAGAATGGCCGTCTTTACCGGATGAGAAAACCTTCGTGAAAGCCTGATAAAAGTGCAGTGAAAGACAGGCTACTCTCACTCAACTGTCTTGATATTGCTTTAAATCAAGCGGCATCCTCGAGGCGGCACGATGAAAAGCAGTCAATACCGGTGAATTGTCCCCACAACATCCATGCTCAGGATGGATGTAGTGGCTGCGGTCGAAAGGGGGGTTATTTAACCGAGCGTATCGGCATGATAAGGCAGGCAGAGGCGATCACCATGATGATGGCGAAGGTGAACACCATGCTGTACGACGAGGTCAGACTTAAAATCAATGCGCCCAGCGGGGTGACAATCATCTGCGGACATTTATTCGCGATACTGAAAACGCCCATATCCTTGCCTGCATTAGCACCTTTATTCGGCAGAACCTGTGTCATCAGCGCCATATCAATTGACATATAGCAGCCGTAACCCAGCCCCAGCACCCCTGCCATTATCAGCATTGAGGTTTCCGTTGGCATCAACAGCGGGAACATATACGCAAGAGCAATCACCAGCGAAGAGACAATAACAAAGGGTTTTCGCACCTGGAATTTATCGGATAAATAGCCACAGACCACCGCTGAAATCAGCAGTGCTGCCAGCTGTATACTGGCCATTGTGCCGATAATTACGTTCGAGTCGGCGTTAGAGAGGTGGATATAGTCGCGCAGGATGTATAACTGATAATTGACGATCATCTGATAGCCAAGAAACATCACGAAGCGTGCGGCAAATGTCCAGCCAAAGTCGGGATATTTGCGTGGGTTAATCCATAGCTGCGTCACCAGTTGCTTAAAGCTTAACGGGTTATAGGGTAAGTCTTTACTGCTCTCCTCGCGATTAATAATACAGGAGACTAATGACACCACAAAAATACCGATGGCGAAGATATAAAAGCCCATTGCCAGATCCCGGTTAGCAATCCAGCCGCCAAAAATGATCCCCAGGGTGCCGCCGCCCGTCTGTGCAGCGCCAATAAAGCCGGAGGCGATACCGCGACGTTTAGGTTCTACCCGGTCGGGCATCATCGCTGACATCGGCCCCTGGGCGGCATTTAACGCAACCGCAGCGATCACCCAAAACAGCGTCAAACCGAGGATGGTGGTCTGGTGAGCCACCATCGCCAGAGCCATACCGCCGATAAAGGTCCCGCCAACCAGCCAGGGGGTACGACGGCCAAAGCGTGAGCGCGTACGATCGGAAAGTGCGCCCGCCAGGGGTTGATCGAAGAAGGTAAAAACAGACATTAAGGTGAAGATGAGCGCCAGCGCAGCGACCTTACTCCCACCAGACGCATCCGTAATCTGTTGGACCTGATTAGGAATAAAGACGGAAATCACCGCATTATACAGCGCCAGTAAAAACAAAAAGTTGGTTGATAGCGAAAATATAAAGACGTTAAAGCCTCTTGATTTTTTATCCTCACTGGCAGGGATAACCTCTGTCGGCAAGGTCGAGGTAATTTTAGATGTCATAATACGCTCCCGAATCGTTGAACAATCGGATTATTAAAATAATGAGAAAAAGAAAAATTAAAGTACGCCGCTCGCTTTGAGACGTTGGCTTATTTGTTGTTTCATTTCGCCAGTTAGCGGGCTGGCAGGCCATAAAGAATGGCCATGTTATTTATTGGCACAGGTTGTGAGGCTCAAACCGGCCCGGGGCGAACGGACATGCGGCCCCTGAGGCGAATTCCATCCCTCGCTGGCGAGTTCTGCAATCTTCGACTCATCGATACGAATCCCCAGTCCTGGAGCGTTCCCCAGCAGGATGCCGCCATTCACAATCTGCTGGTCGACAACCAACCCCTCCGGGAACCCCAGATCCTGAACTTCACAACTGAAATGGTTAGGGATAGCGGCAGCGGCATGGGCGACGGGATTGGCGTTGTAGCCAACAGGACTTATCGGTACACCATGAGCATGGGCAAGGTTAGCGACACGCAGGAAGTGGCTGATCCCCCAGCACATCCCCGTCTGGGCGACATCCAGGGCCTGTTTCTGGAAGAGCGGCATAAATTGCTCTAAACCGGTCAGGTTTTCGCCTGTCGCCACAGCGCAATTGACCGCACTGCGGATCAGCGCGTGGCCCTCGGCATCCCATCGACGCACCGGCTCTTCAATCCAGGTCAGGTCGAGATGCCGTTCCAGCTCTTTCACATAACGCACGGCCTGTTTGGCATTCATCGACTCATTCACATCAATCATTACCGCAGGCGATGTGCTGTTACGCTGGTACACCTCTTTGATTTTCTGCAGACGCCGCAAATCGTCTTCGGTATCCAGCCCACCTTTAAGCTTGAAGGCGCTAAAACCCCGTTCCGCATAGCGCTGATGAAGGGCGACCAATGCTGGGTCATCGAGCGGGTAATCCAGCCCCGAGGCATATCCGCTGACGAAAGGATCCCGGGCACCGAGCATTTTCCACAGGGGTTGTTCAGCCATTTTTGCCTTCAGATCCCAGAGCGCCATGTCGACGACACCAATAGCCCCGAAGACGCTTCCGGCATGCCCGGATTTAAATACCCATGCCTGCATGCGGTCGTACAGGGCAGTGACGGCACAGGGATCCTCCCCCTCAATCGCGGGAAAGATGCGCTGGATATCGGCATGTCCGCCCACCCCGATCCCGCTCACGCCTTCGTCTGTCTCCAGAATCAACACGGGGACTTCGGTAATTCCAGACGTCACCTTACCGTTAACATCCCCGATAGGGCGTTGCCAGCGATGGATCGTCCTGAGGCTACGCCATCCAGTAATTTTCATGCTTTTCTCCTTTGATGGGGTATTTCAGGTGCTTTGATTGCTAAAAATCAACCATTTAAAACTTATTTTAGCCTTGAGGGCATCTCTGGATAGGATGAATTCTGAATGACTATAGCCGCAGTTGTTAAATAAATGTGATAGGTAAGATTCCCAGTGATATGGATGAAATTTTCAAATCAATAAAATTGTGAGCGGCTTAAAAAAAAGGCCAGAAAACAGGTGGCTAGCGGGCGTCCCTGCCTGCTCATGCCGATACTCAGTAAAACGGCTCCGACGCGGAGGTGCGAATGGAAAAGCCCAGAGGAATGGCATCATTCTGTTCAACATCCCTTGCGCTTACCACGCTGTCACCCGTACCGACGTGGCGCACCCTTAACATCTGTGCTTTTTCCGGTTGCTCTGCTAATTCGTATGCCTGCGCCAAATCGCGTCGCCAGTTAACATTCCATGGGCATGTCTGGTGTCCTTTTTCCATGTGCTCAATGCCCTCAGCCAGGTGCCCTTTACGCACGCAAATCAGGCCCACCATGAAATGCGCGGTAGCGTGTTCGGGCACGTGGTGCAGCAGGCGCCTGAAGAGCATCTCGGCGTCATCAAGCTTCCCCTGACGATAGCATGCGATACCCTCGGTCTGCATTCCTGGTACGGGCAAGCTCACCATCTCAACAGGCTTATGCACGATCTTCGCGTTAGTACCCGCGATCAGGGGCGCAAGAAAGTCCGCGTAACGCCGCCAGCGTTCGCGCGCAGTCTGATAGATAGGCTGACGCACCTGCCACACGCTGGCTGTCTTGACCGGCCTGTCCAGTTCAGAGGTGTCGAGCACCTGCGGCTCCCATTGCACGCCCAGATAATCCAGCATGCGACGCGCCTCGCGCTCCGGGTCAGAGACCACGTCCTCATAGCGCACGTCGAGAATCTCACCGGGGAACAGCTGGTTCCAGTGGTGCATCATCAGGTTGTGGTCGGCCAGTTGTTCACCAATCCACTGCAGGTCATAGGCGAAGCCCATCCCCCCGTGCTTAGCCGCGTAGTCGGTGAAGTAATTGGAGATAGCGATATCGCGTGGGTCACGTCGCACTGAGATTATCCGCGCGTTCGGGAACAGCAGTTTGATAAGACCAATGTTCTCGAAATTGTGCGGCAGCTTATCCACCACATGCCGGACCTCAGACGCGTTTTCTGGCAAGGTTTCCCGCAGTTCCTTGAGCAGGCTGGCGGTGATACCCGCCACGACATCGGCCGACAGATCGTCCACGCAGTCCGGATAATGACGTCCAGACCCCGTATTACGTTCCCAGCTTTCCAGCCTGGCGATCGTAGTGGGGATCACCCCAAGTTCGCCCGCGCCGTGGATGTGGCTGTGTCCCGCCAGGATCTGTTCGATAAGCGTGGTACCGGAACGCGGCATACCCAGTACGAACACGGGCAGCGTTGAATCGTTGCCGATGCCGCGTCGGTTTTCAAATAGCGAACGGCTGAAAGCATGACGGATACGCGCGCTGCCCTGGCGGTGCGCAACCGGATCGTAGCGCAGCAGTGCGCGGCTGGCCGCATTGGCTTCGTTTGCCAGGGTGAAGGCTTTGGTGTAGTCCTTGCGCTTTTCCCAGGCGGCAGCAAGTTGCAGCAGCAGTCCTGGCTGCACCGGGCCGGAGAGACCCGGCCGTCGTGCCAGGGTTTCCAGGCGAATCAACGTCTCTTCGTCTTGCGGAAAACGTCGGGCGTTGATCAGTGCCGCATGACCGCGTGCCGGGTCGATGGCTAATACCTGCTCGAACAAGGCGACGGCCTCGTCGATGCGCCCCAACTGCATATACAACTGCCCCAGCCCCTGCAGGGCGGGTACCTGCTGCGGATGAGCCTGCAGTACCTCAACATATCGCGCCTCAGCCACGATGTAGTGCTGCTCCCGCGCATCCACCCCGGCGAGTGCCACTTGCGCCTGCGCCAGCCAATGGCCGATCTGCGCGGCGTCCATCTCGGGTGATGGCGTCAGCGCTCCGGCCTCCTCGATAGCCTGTTCGGCCACCTGACGCGCCAGCGCCGGATGGCCTTGGGTAGCGACGCTGGCCAGCTTCAGGCGCAAAGGCAGCGTCATTTTTTGCTGTTGTCCGGCCAGATGGAGGGCACGGTGCAACAACGTCATAGCCTGAGGCAGGCGCCCCTGCAATTCCGCCAGCTCAGCATGCTGTTGGTACAGGGCCGGATGTTCCGGGTAATGCTGCAGACCACGGCGCAACGCATCTTCAGCCTGGGCATGGTGCCCACGCTCGGCCAGACGCTGAGCATAACCGGTCAGCAGACCGCAGTAATCGTCCTCAGCCAGTTCAGCATGGCGTGAGTCCAGCCAGACATCAGCGCGAGCGAAATCGTCACCGGCCAGCCACAGCTCCAGGCGCAGGCCGCGCAGCTGCTGGTCGTACAGAGCCACCTGCAGTGCGGGCCAGTGCTCCCGCTCGCCTGCCCAGAAAACATCGGCGGCAGCCAGCGTCTCCCCGGCCTGCGGCAGGTCCGCACGTTGCAGGTAGAGACGCAGCAGTGGCTGATAAACGGCGATACGGGGTTGCAGGCGCAGACTGGATTCATACAGGGGGAGAGCCTCCTCCCCCCGTTGATGCTGCACATAACAGGCAGCCAGACGCGCCAGCAGAAGCGCGTGTTCCGATGCCTCTGGGCGCGTGGCTTCCAGCAGCGCCTGCGCTGCGTCAAATTCCCCAAGCTGCAGGTGTACGGCGGCCAGGTCGACGCGGGCGTCGACCTCCAGTGCCGCCGGGGCCAGCGCCATCAGCGCCTCACCGGCCGCCTCTGGCTGGCCCAGATGGGCCAGCGCCAGGGCCAGCAGCACCTGTTCTGCCGGTGAATGCGCCGGCAGGCTCAGGCATGCCTGATGCAGTGCCTCGAACTGCTGCATCTCGACCAGACGGCGCAGCAACGTCAGTGAACCTGTCATGGTATCGCCAGCCCTTGCGAGGTGAGTACGCCAACAGGCATCGCCTGCAGATACGCCTGAGTAAACGAATTGTCCCCATTCGGGTTGGCGGCCCAGGTGCCGTTCCAGAGATCCGCGTTATTGGCATAATTGCGAGAGAACTGGCCGTTTGCGGCAATTCCGGCGACGTTATAAGAAGAAAACGTAGAAGAAGCGAACCTCGCTATCCAGTTAACGGAATTCCCACCCTGATGCATCCCCGTCACTGGTTCGCCGAATCTTGCCTGAACATCGCTGCCCGTGCCCACCAGCACAATTTTGTCGTCCGTGCCCAGATTCTGCGCACCCGACCACATCTCGTTGCCGTCCAGCCCAGCCAGAGGGCCGTAATTGCTGGTGACCCTGATATAGATGGTGTACGCGGTATTGGCATCAAAGACGCGCCCGTTGTGATCGGAGCTTTGGCCCGTCGTCAGGTCGAACACCACGATGGACGGATCCCCGATCCCGGCGGAAACGGTCGTGAAGTTCAGCGCCGTCGACGTGCTGATCCCGGCATAGTCATTGCCCGCCGTGTCGTGCAGCGCGCTGCTGTCGATTTGGACGTGGTAGTTTGCGCCTGCCGCCAGGTCAGTTGTCGGGTTAACCGTCACCGTGTTGCCGCTGATGCTGACCTGCGAACTGTCGGTGATGTCGATGACCTTGTTCAGACTGCTGTTGCTCTCGTTGACGAGAGTGATATGGCCGCTGCCGGCCAGCACATCCTCGCTGAAGGTCAGGGTCAGGTTAGCGCCCGTGACTACGCTGCCGCCGTTGTCCTGCGGCGTGCTGCTGGTAAGCACAGGCGCGGTGTTGTCTACCGTCAGGCTGGTGCTGTCCGCTGCAGTCGCTGTGCCGTGGTTCGCCGTGGTGACCGTGACGGCGACGTTGCGACTGTCTACGTTGTTAATGGCACCGGCGGTGAGGGTATATTGCGCCGTATATTTCCCATCGCCCGCGATGGCATCCCCGTGGGTGCCGTCGTCCCAGGCCGTTGCTGGCGTGCTGGCACCAAACTGACTGAAATCCATGGTGACACTGGACACGGCATTGGTATTGGCATCGCCGCTGGCCGAGTTGTCCCACACGGCGGTAACGGTGTCGCCGACCTTGTAGGTCATGCCGTCTGCGCCACCTGGCGTGGAGGTGATGGCGATGTGGGCATCGGTCACTGTCGGTGCCACAGGCGCATTCAGGCCGATCTGGTAGATATCACCGACTGCGTAGCCGCTTTTGCCGCCATCGCTTGTGTCGGCATCAAACAGGACAGAATAGGTGATGTCATAGCCGCCCGCGCCATCGGAGACGATCCGCGGGTTATACAACTGCCCGCCCTGGGGTACCGTGATACCGCTGTCGGTTACGTCACTGGTCAGCTCGCCGGTGGTTTTGGAGATGGTGGTCTGGCTCAAGCCGCCGTTACCGTCAGGGAACACAAACACCAGATCCGTGCCGTTGTCATAGGCCGTGGCCGATCCCGCCAGGTAGCCGTTGATATACCACGCCAACCCGGAATGGGTCTCTTTGTCCATCGCGCCAACGTCCACGGCGTGATAGCTCTGGGTCCCCATACCATAAACGGTGTTGCTCTGTACGTTAGTGGTGATCAGCGTACCGTTGTTGTTATAGAGCGTGACCTCCCAGGTCGCGGAGCGGTATTCCTGGCTGAAGACGGCAAAACCGCCGTCGAAAGCAATGACGTTGGTCGGAGAACCCTGCTCGTCATTCCAGTTAACGCGCTGCCAGGTGGTGCCGCTGTCGAAATTGACCAGCGAGCCAGTGTCGTCGAGCTTGAAGATGAAGGCCCCGATAGGCGTGCTGGTCGCCGACTGACCCGGCGTGCCGATCCAGTCGTACACTTCGGACGCCAGGACATAGCTGCCATCGCTCAGGGCCGTCAGCACCCCTGGCGTCAGTTGGAATTTCATCAACTGGACTGCTGGGCTTGCGACGCCGCCGAAGTTTTGACTCGCGCTGTTGCCGCCGATCAGGGTCTGCGTGCCCTGGGTGAAGTTGGATCCGCTGCCGTTGTAGTGGAAGACAGAGACGGCTTCCTGCTGATCGGTCCCGGGGCCCATCGTCTGGTAAGCGATCGCGAAATCACCGCCATTCGCGCTGCTCTGCGCCGCAATGGTGACGCCAGCGCCAGGTGATGCCAGCGTGTCGCTGGATTGCAGGTTGCCGTTGTTGTCGTAGATAGCGTAGTGGACGCTAAAGTCAGCCCAATTAATGGCATCTACCTGCGACCAGGCCACGACGAAGCCGCCGTTGGCCAGCGCCTTGATCTGCGTATCCTGCATGGTGTAGCCCGCGGGAACGCTGATATCAATGGTCTTGACGACGTTGTTGTTGGCGTCCAGCACCCTGACGACGCCGTCGTACAGCGCGCCGGTCGGATCGCCGGTGAGATTGTCGCCGCCGGTCTGGCGCATGTACTCCATGACCGTGTAACCGTTACTCAGCTTCTCCAGGCCAACGTTGACCGTCATCTGGGTGGCGATGTTGGTGGTACTGCCCGAGACCATCGCGCTGCCATCAAGGTTGTTACCGGCCGCCACCTCGACGGTGACGGTCTGGCTGCTGTGGTTGCCCGCCGCATCGGTGGCGGTCACGATGACGTTATAGCTGCCGGCGACGGCGGCGCTGTTCAGTGTGACGACGCCGGTGGTGGCGTTGATATCGAACAAGCCGAGGCTGTCCTGATCCAGGCTGTAGGTGATGGCGTGGGCATCGCTGGCGTTGGCATCGTACACCTGGGTGCCCGCCGCTGCGCCGCTGGTGAGGGTGGAACCGGTAGCGGTCGCGCCACCAGAAATCACGGGCGCGGTGTTGTCCACGGCCACGCTGCTGCCGGAGATAGCAGAGACATTGCCGGACGCATCCACGGCGTAAGCGTGGTAAGTGCCGTCGGCCAGGCCGGTCAGCGCCAGCGCGGTGCCGGCGTTAGCCGTAACGGCGACGCTGTTCACCAGGTTGTCGGCAGCGTTGATGAGGCTGTTCAGATCCGTCACCGTCACGCTGTCGCTGACCAGGTATACCGTGCCAGCTTCGGAGCTCTGCACGGTGACCGTCTCACCGCTGTGCTCCACGCCATCCAGGTCGCTGATGAGCGTGACGCCAGGCGGCGTGGTGTCGACGACGTTGTAAGTGACGGTCTGCGTAGTCTGATTGCCGGCGGCATCGGTGGCGGTGACAATAAATTGTGCACCGCTGGCCTTGGCCGGGCTGGAAAGCAGCGTCACGACGCCGGTGCTGGCGTTGATGCGGAAGTGCACGGTGTCGTTCAGGCTGTAGGTGATGCCGTGCGCGTCGCTGGCGGCAGCGGTATACACGATGTCGCCGGCGGCGGTGCTGTCCGTAATGTCGGCGGCGGTGGACGCGCTGGTGAAGACCGGGACGGTGTTGTCCACCATTACGCTGCTGCCGGAAATAACGGACAGATTGCCTGCCGCATCAACGGCCCAGGCATGGTAAGTGCCTTCAGCGAGGTTGGCAGCGGAGATCGTGGCGCGGGTATTTGCCGTAACGATAGTGCTGGCCCACTGGTCGCTGGCGGCGCCGGTAATGTCGCTGAGCTGACTGACCACGACATTGTCGTTGACGAGGTAGACGGTGCCGCTTTCGCTGCTTTGCACGGTGGCCTGGCCGTCATGGTTCAGCACGACGAGGTTTTCGTAGGTGCTGCCGTCGGCGTTAAATTTCTGCACAAAGAGGTGGAAGTTAGGCATACCGTTGACAGGGTTCCACGCGTACCAGGTCACCATGTATTCGCCGTCTGCGCCGGCGGCGGTGACTTGCGGGTACTGGTCAATCGCGCCACCGGCAGCTTCCAGTCGCACGATATCGCCTACCGCGACACCGCTGGCATTGAACTTCTGCACATAGACGTCCTGGCCCGAGTTGTCATACCCCATCCAGGTGACGACATAGCCGCCATCGCCCAGCGCCGTGATGCGCGGGAGTTGGTCGTAGCTGAAGCTCGAGTTGTTGTGCGGTGCGTCCAGTTGCACGGTAGCGCCCACTTTGCTGCCGCCCGCAGTGAACTGCTGCACATAGACGGAGGTTTCGTAGAAGCCGTTAGCATTGCCGTATTCCATCCAGGTGATGGCGTAGCCACCGTCTGCCAACGCTGCGACATACGGATTGGTATAGTTGCCACCCATATTGCTGGTGCTCAAGTTGTCCAGGACGACGATGCTGCCGACCCTGGCGCCGGTGGCATCGAACTGCTGCACATAGGTGCTGCTGTCGTTGTTCGAACTGCTGTAGTCGAAGCCCGACCAGGTGACGACATAGCCGCCGTTAGCCAGCGCCGTGATCTGCGGCTGGGTTTCGTAGCTGTTACTGCTTCCCGTCGTGGCGTCGAGCACCACAGGGGTCGCGCCGGTACCGTTGGCATCGAACTGCTGCACGTAGATGTGGTAGTCGCCGGCGGTATTGCCCTGCCAGGTCACCACGTAGCCGCCATTGTCCAGCACGGTCACCTGCGGGCTGGCATTGGGATAAGAGTCGGATACAGCCAGCGGCACGGTGTTGCCAACGGCGACACCGGTGTCGTCAAAGCGCTGCACGTAGACGCCGCCGCCGTTGCTGGTGTACCAGGTCACAATATAGCCGCCATCGGCCAGCGTCGCGATCTGCGGGGCGATGCCCTGCGCAGAAGCATCCCCATCAAGTTGCGCGGCTGCGGATAGTGGGCTGCCGTCAGCGTTGAACAGCTGCGCATAGATGCTGCTGTCCTGGCCGATCCATGCCACGGCGTAAGCCCCGGCATCATTAATGGCCGTCACGCTGACGATACTGTCCGACGAGTTATAGAACGTGTTGGTCGCACCCGAGGCGAGCTGTACCGGTTCACCCAGCGCCACACCCTGAGCGCTGAGGCGCTGGGCATAGATCCCGTAGCTGCCATTGTTGTTGCCTGCCCATGTCACCAGGAAACTGCCGTCACCCAGCGCGGTGGTGTCAAAACCGTTGGGGTAGGTGTAGTTGGTCGCCGGGCTTAACATCACTGGCCCGGACGTGCTGCCGTCGAGCGTGACAGTAGGGGCGATTTCGTCCACATCGGTGACATTGACGGTGACGCTCTGCGTGGTTGTGTGACCTGCTGCGTCAGTGGCAACGACGTTGAAGGTGTATTGCGGCGCGTGGGCGTCTTCATAGTCGGGGCTGGTATTAAAGGTGACCGCACCCGTTGTAGCGTCGATAGTGAAATACTGGGCGTCTGCGCGACCAAACTCGTCAGCCAGGCTGTAGGTGACGTGCTCGCCACCGTCGGCGGCGTCATTATCAAAGGCCTGCGCGGTATAGAGGACGGTGCTGGCATCGGTATTTTCAACAACGCTCACCGTGGCGCTGGCATAGCTGTCGCTGCTGTTGCCGGTGGTGAAGCTCGGGGCCTGCTCATCAACGTTGTTGATACCCAGCGTGACCGTCTGGTCGCTGTGGTTGCCAGCCGCATCGGTGGCGACAACGGTGAAGCTGTAGCTGGTTTTGCTCTCAAAGTCCGGGTTGCCGGTCAGGGTGACTGCCCCGGTGATCGGATCAATAGTCAGATCCGCGTCGCTGCCCGCTTTGAGTGAGAAGGTGACGCCATGGCTGATATCGCCGGTGTCGGTCGCCGTGGCGGTGTAGACAACCTGACCTGCACCGCTGTTCTCGTTAATTGCCGTGGCCGTCGCACCGCTGGTGATGGTCGGGGCAACCTCATCAAGGTTGTTGATCCCGAGCGTCACCGTCCGGTCGCTGTGGTTGCCGGCGGCATCGGTAGCCACAACGGTAAAGCTGTAGCTGGCTTTGCTTTCGAAATCCGGGTTGCCGGTCAGGGTGACTGCCCCGGTGATCGGGTTGATCGTCAGATCCGCGTCGCTGCCCGCTTTCAGCGAGAAGGTGACGCCTGAGCTGATATCAGCGGTGTCGTTCGCGGTGGCGGTGTAGATCACCTGACCCGCACCGCTGTTTTCGTTAATCGCCGTGGCCGTGGCACCGCTGGTGATGGTCGGGGCAACCTCATCAAGGTTATTGATCCCCAGCGTCACCGTCCGGTCGCTGTGGTTGCCGGCGGCATCGGTAGCCACAACGGTGAAGCTGTAGCTGGCTTTGCTCTCAAAGTCCGGGTTGCCGGTCAGGGTGACCGCGCCGGTGATCGGGTCGATCGTCAGGCCCGCGTCGCTGCCCGCTTTCAGCGAGAAGGTGACGCCATGGCTGATGTCGCCGCTGTCGGTCGCCGTGGCGGTGTAGATCACCTGGCCTGCACCGCTGTTTTCGTTGATCGCCGTGGCGGTTGTGCCGCTGGTGATGGTCGGGGCAACCTCATCAAGGTTGTTGATCCCCAGCGTCACCGTCCGGTCGCTGTGGTTGCCGGCGGCATCGGTAGCCACAACGGTAAAGCTGTAGCTGGCTTTGCTTTCGAAATCCGGGTTGCCGGTCAGGGTGACCGCGCCGGTGATCGGGTCGATCGTCAGGCCCGCGTCGCTGCCCGCTTTCAGCGAGAAGGTGACGCCATGGCTGATGTCGCCGCTGTCGGTCGCCGTGGCGGTGTAGATCACCTGACCCGCGCCGCTGTTTTCGTTAATCGCCGTGGCCGTGGCACCGCTGGTGATGGTCGGGGCAACCTCATCGAGGTTATTAATACCCAGAGTGACCGCCTGACTGCTGGCGTTACCGGCCGCATCGGTGGCGACAACGGTGAAGCTGTAGCTGGCTTTGCTCTCAAAGTTCGGGTTGCCGGTCAGGGTGACCGCCCCGGTGGTCGGGTTGATCGTCAGACCCGCGTCGCTGCCCGCTTTCAGCGAGAAGGTGACGCCTGCGCTGATATCAGCGATGTCGGTCGCGGTGGCGGTGTAGATCACCTGACCCGCGCCGCTGTTTTCGTTAATCGCCGTGGCCGTCGCACCGCTGGTGATCGTCGGGGCGACCTCATCGAGGTTGTTGATCCCCAGGGTGACCGCCTGACTGCTGGCGTTACCCGCCGCATCGGTGGCCACAACGGTAAAGCTGTACCCGGCCTTGCTCTCGTAATTCGGGTTGCCGGTCAGGGTGACCGCCCCGGTGGTCGGGTTGATCGTCAGACCCGCGTCGCTGCCCGCTTTCAGGGAGAAGGTGACGCCATTGCTGATATCAGCGCTGTCAGTCGCGGTGGCGGTGTAGATCACCTGACCCGCGCCGCTGTTTTCGTTGATCGCCGTGGCCGTGGCACCGCTGGTGATGGTCGGGGCAACCTCATCGAGGTTGTTAATACCCAGGGTGACCGCCTGACTGCTGGCGTTACCGGCCGCATCGGTGGCGACAACGGTGAAGCTATAGCCGGCTTTGCTTTCAAAGTCCGGATTGCCGGTCAGGGTGACCGCGCCGGTGGTCGGGTTGATCGTCAGACCCGCGTCGCTGCCCGCTTTCAGCGAGAAGGTGACGCCCCCGCTGATATCGCCGGTGTCGGTCGCCGTGGCGGTGTAAATCACCTGACCCGCGCCGCTGTTTTCGTCGATCGCCGTGGCCGTCGCACCGCTGGTGATGGTTGGGGCAACCTCATCGAGGTTGTTAATACCCAGGGTGACCGCCTGACTGCTGGCGTTACCGGCCGCATCGGTGGCGACAACGGTAAAGCTGTACCCGGCTTTGCTCTCAAAATCCGGGTTGCCGGTCAGGGTGACCGCGCCGGTGGTCGGGTTGATCGTCAGACCCGCGTCGCTGCCCGCTTTCAGCGAGTAGGTGATGCCTGCGCTGATATCGGCGCTGTCGGTCGCGGTGGCGGTGTAGATCACCTGACCCGCGCCGCTGTTTTCGTTAATCGCCGTGGCCGTCGCACCGCTGGTGATCGTCGGGGCGACCTCATCGAGGTTGTTGATCCCCAGAGTGACCGCCTGACTGCTGGCGTTACCCGCCGCATCGGTAGCCACAACAGTGAAGCTGTACCCGGCTTTGCTCTCGAAATCCGGGTTACCGGTCAGGGTGACCGCCCCGGTGGTCGGGTTGATCGTCAGGCCCGCGTCGCTGCCCGCTTTCAGCGAGAAGGTGACGCCCCCGCTGATATCATTGGTGTCGGTCGCCGTGGCGGTGTAAATCACCTGACCCGCACCGCTGTTTTCGTTAATCGCCGTGGCCGTGGCACCGCTGGTGATGGTCGGGGCGACCTCATCGAGGTTGTTGATCCCCAGGGTGACCGCCTGGCTGCTGGCATTGCCCGCCGCATCGGTGGCCACAACGGTAAAGCTGTAGCTGGCTTTGGTCTCAAAATCCGGGTTGCCGGTCAGCGTGACCGCCCCGGTGACAGGGTCGATAGTCAGGCCCGCGTCGCTGCCCGCTTTCAGGGAGAAGATGACGCCTGCGCTGATATCATTGGTGTCGGTCGCCGTGGCAGTGTAAATCACCTGACCCGCACCGCTGTTTTCGTCAATCGCCGTGGCCGTGGTGCCGCTGGTGATCGTCGGGGCGGCATCATCGAGGTTGTTGATCCCCAGGGTGACCGCCTGGCTGCTGGCGTTGCCAGCCGCATCGGTGGCGACAACGGTAAAGCTGTAGCTGGCTTTGGTTTCAAAATCCGGGTTGCCGGTCAGCGTGACCGCCCCGGTGACAGGGTCGATAGTCAGCCCCGCGTCGCTGCCCGCTTTCAGGGAGAAGGTAACGCCCCCGCTGATATCAGCTGTGTCTGTCGCGGTGGCGGTGTAAATCACCTGACCCGCACCGCTGTTTTCGTCGATCGCCGTGGCCGTGGTTCCGCTGGTGATCGTCGGGGCAACCTCATCGAGGTTGTTAATACCCAGGGTGACCGTCTGGCTGCTGGCATTGCCGGCGGCATCGGTAGCGACAACGGTGAAGTTGTAGCTGGCTTTGCTTTCAAAATCCGGGTTGCTGGTCAGCGTGACCGCACCGGTGGAGGCATTGATGCTGAACAGCGCGCTATCACCGGTGCTGCTCAGGCTGTAGCTAAATTGGCTGGGGTCGGTGGCGACAGCAGTCCAGACCACCTGGCCTGCGCCGATGTTTTCATCCACGCTGGCGGTCGTGGCGCTGGTGAAGACAGGCGCATGGGTGTCAATAATGAGGCTGAGGCCGCCGGACGTGTCAGTGGCGGCCGCTGCGCCTTTAATCAGCAACGACTGCACCCCATCGGACAGACTGCTACTGCTGCCGAGTGTGGTTCCGGCAGTGATGGTGTCAAGGATGGTCTGGGTGGACGCACCGGCGTTGGCTTCCGCCCCGGAGAATGCCGCCAGCAGGAGGCCATATTTTTCACCGGCACTCAAGCCATCGGTCGCGTCATAACTGCCGCCGTTGGTTGCCACGACCGTCGTGTTCAGAATGTCATCCACACCAAACAGGCTGCTGATGGCGGCGGACGTGTCGGCCACCTGCGCTGCGCTCAGGGTAGCTGGACTGTCAGTTGTGCCGCCGAGGGCTTGCTGGGCCTTGGTATAGGCGAGGGTGGTCAACACGTTAATATTGAGAACGAGGGTACTGTTGTCTCCGGAGATAACACCCATGCTCCAGAGCTGAGCTGAGAGGTCTTTGCCCGCGCCAGTCGCTTCGTCCAGGTAGTCCGCCGCACTGCCGCTGTTGACGAGCTTAACAATGACCACGCCGCTGTAACTGCCCGCAGACACGGTTACCGAGCCATTCGGCCCCAGCGTCCCCGTGCCAATCAGCGTTTTGCCATCGGCCTGATAAATCTCCACGTTTAAATCGTTACCGCTGAGCGCCGGGCCGCCGACAAAATTAAGCTCGACGTTGTTCTGTACCGTGGCTTCTCCTCCACCGTTGTCGTGCTTGTCGCCATTGCCACCGCCACCACCGCCACTCGCTACGGCAACCCCGACCACGCCCCCCAGTCCCACTACTCCGGCGAGGTAGCCCGTGTAAGAATGCGATTGAGGCAGGTAGGTTACCGGATGGCCAGACACGACCGAGCCATTCTGCAGGCCGGATAAGATACTCTCCAGCCCCGGATGGCCTGAGGTCATGCTGGCCAGCGCGTCCGGCGAACCGTGCGCATAGAAAACATGGCTGCCGTCGGCCAACGCCGCCCCTTCGGTGCTGGCGGGCGTCATCAGTTGGGTAGAGGTGCCATCAGCAGGCAGGGTTACGCTGGTATCGCTTTGCGTAAACCAGTCCTGCAGGGTCAGCGTGGTGCCGTCGGCATAATCCAGGTGCAGATCTTGCCCGTGACGCGAAGCCACGACGTCATCGGCCAGATTTTCCTGGTCTTTTTCGCCCTTGCGCTTGAGCACCCGGTAAGTTTCACCCGGTGCAGCCTTGTGAATGTTGGTCTGCCCGGCCTGCAGGGAGATACGAGTTTTACCGGTACTGAGCGTATATTGGCTTGGCTTCATCTGGGCCTCGGATTGCATTGTGTGTTATGTCCAATTGGGGCGAACAGGAAAATCGGGTGCAACGACAACCTGCGGTGTCATCGCTCCTGGAATGATTCACTAAGTGTTTTACGCAAAGGTTTAAGTAAAAAGTCCATCAGCGTGCGATCGCCGGTACGGATGTCGAGCTGAGATGTCATGCCCGGCAGGATGTCCAGCTGGCGACCCGTCGTACTGCGCACAAACTGTCCGTCTTCCTGACGGTCTGACTGACCTTCTGCATGGTTTTTCAAACGAACATGGACGCGGTAGTAGATCTCCTCGCCACGTTGTGTGTTTTCCTTAAGGGTATCGGCCGACACATAAATCACTTCCCCCTGCAGTGCGCCATAAATGGTGTAATCGAAGGGATCAAGGCGGACGGTGGCCGGCAGCCCAACCTGCACGCGGGCAATATCAGCAGGCAGAACCTTAGCTTCAATGATGAGGGCATCATCTGACGGGACGATCTGCATGATCTCATCCCCGGCACGTAATACCCCACCCAGCGTGGTGACGCGGACGTTTTTGACTATCCCAGGCCCCATGGCCGTAAAGACCGTATCGTGCACCTGCTGGCGACGGCCGGCCATCTGTTGCAGTGTCTGGCTCAGTTCATCTTCTGCCTTGGTGAGATCGGCTCGCGAGTCATCTAAAAACTTATTGCGCCGACCCAGCAGGCGGGCACGGGCATCATTGAGATCGCGCTGCGCGTTAAGCCGCTCGCTGGTGCTAACATCGCCTGAGCGTTCAAGTCCGTTCACCAGGTTAAGCTTCTGATTGGCTAAATTCACCGCAGTTTGCAGGGCAGTGATATCTTCCTGCAGGCTCTGACGGCGTTGTAAAAACAGTGCACGTTCAATGTCTGCCTGCTCGCGCAATGCCGGGCCGGGATCGGAAGGGAAGCGGGGAGTTGACTGTCCCGTTGATTCTGCGCGAAGTCGGGCAATACGTGCCCTGAGACCGACGATACGCGCGTCCACTTCACCCGCCGCTGCCTCAACGCGGGTGGGATCGAGGCGAGCCAGAATCTGCCCCGCCTTAACATGGTCACCCTCTTTGACATGCAGCTCGGAAAGTACGCCCCCGTCCACGGTCTGGATGATCTGCACCCGACTGCTGGCGATAACTTCACCGTGTGCCCGGGCGACTTCATCAATGTGAAAATACATCGCCCATATGACAAAACCCAGCACCAGTGCGACGATGCTCCAGATAAGCCCGGCGGAGATTCGGCTACGGTGGTAGTTTTCAAGTCGATGCACGCGCGCGGCGTCAGCGACCTCGTCGTCAAACAGTTCAACGGCCATTAAGGACTCCTGCTGAATTTGATGCTGCTGGCATACGTGTTTTTACGTTCATTACCTCAACGGTGGGCCGGGAGGCCGTGGCGCGGGCCATCAGTCCTGGCATCACCTTGTCTGGCGCACCATCGCGTACGACGGTACCTTCCTGCACGACCAGTACGCGGGTGGCAAAATTAACGGCAGCCATCGGACGGTGAGTGGCGACGATGAGGATATCTTCTGGCTGCAGCCTGGCTTGCAAGGCTTTCCAGACCCGTGTCTCAGCTTCGCCATCAAGCGAGGCCGTCGGTTCATCCAGAAGCCAGATACGTGGACGAGACATCAGCACACGTGCCAGGCCGACCAGCTGGCGCTGACCGCCAGAAAGACCCGAGCCACCTTCACTGATGGCCATATCCATTCCCAGCGGATTACCGGCAGCCACCTGATCCAGCGCCAGATCGCGGGTGACCTCCGTCAGCGTGGTGTCGCTGACGGCACCCGCCAGCATAAGATTGCTGCGCAGCGTACCTTTGAAGAGCTGCACCGCTTGTGGCAGATAGCCAACCTGAGCGCTGACCAACTGGGGATCAATCTCCCACAAATCGGCATCTCCCAGACGCACGCGGCCCTCACCGGGGCGATACAGCCCGGCCAGGATCTTCAGCAATGTCGATTTGCCGCCGCCAACGGGCCCTAACAGCAGAACGCGTTCACCGGCGTGAAAGTGGAGTGCGGGAATATTGAGTTGTTGTACCGGAGACTGCGGAAAGGCGAAGCGCAGCTTTTCCACACCAATATGTTGTGGCAGGCGATCGGGTAACAACAGGGTCTGTCCGGGGCGGCGCTCCGTAGGTTTGCGCAGCAGGTTGTTCACCATATCCAGCGCTTCTCTGACCTGCTGCCACTGCATCAGGTACTGAACGCCCTGACTCACCGGCCCGATGACACGACCACCCAGAATACTGCACGCGACCATGCCCCCGGTGGTCAAATATCCTGCCTCGACGCCCCAGACTCCCACCACAATCCCCATAACATACGCCAGCGTCGACAGACTGCCGGTGGTGTTAGTACAGAACTGGGTAAGCGATTTTTGCTGAATGCTGTAGCCCGCAATGGAATTACTGAGCGTCTGCCAGTCTTGTGCAAAGCGCCAGCCAGCATGACTGGCGCGCAGCGTCTCGGCGCCGCGAATACTGTCCACTAACAGGCCCAGACGCTCGTTGCTGCGAAGCATCTGTTGGCGCGTGAGGCGGCGTAAGCGCAGTCGGGTATACAGGCCAAGGGCCAGCGCGACAGGAAGCATTCCGAGGTAAACCCAGCCAACGGGCCCACCGATCAAACCAATAAGCCCGATAAACAGAAAGGCAAACGGTAGATCCACGATACCGAAGACCAGACCGGCAGAGACAACCTGGCGTACCGAATCCAGGGCCCCCACCTGTGCGGCCAGCGTGCCAAGACTGCCGGGCTGCTGGTCGAGTTGCAGGTGCAGCAGGTGTTCATAGACATGCTGGGAAAGGCGTTTATCCACACTGCTGGCAACGCTGTCCATGATGCGGGCACGCAGTGTTTTAAGCAGCCAGTCCAGCCCCACAACCAGCACCATCCCCACCACCAGAGTGGTCAGTGTTGCCCAGGCCAGGGTGGGAACCACGCGATCGTAGACCTGCATCGCGAAGAGCGATGTGGGAATGGCCAGGATGTTCACCAGCAGCGTGGCGGCCACGACCCGGAATACCCAGCTGCGGTCGCGCAACAGTTCTCGCCAGACCAGGCGCATGGCCGGGTTTTCGCTATCAGAGAGGTTCTCTGACTGTACATGTGAAGCCAGGCTGAACCAGAGTACCGCCGTTTCGTCACCCGCAGCCGTACCCGGCGCACCGGTCACAATGTCGTCTGGCGCCAGCGTTCGGGATTCGGCACCTTCACGGGTCAGCGTAAGGGTATCGGTATTCCCGCCCTCAATGTGACGTTCGGCCAGCCACCATGCCTGTTCGTGCCACATCAGTGCCGGGAGATGGCGGGGATCAAATCGCCGCCAGGGAAGCAACGCCAGCCGGACATCTTTCATCCCCGCGTCCGACAGTAAACCGCGCACCTGATCCTGTGGGCGATCTGTCAGCGGAGGAACGGTCTGCGCACGCGCATACGCCTGCGTTAATGCCGCTTTATTCACTGGGGCGTGTAGCTTGTCCAGCAGGGCCAGTAATTCAGAGAGAGGAACAGGTATCATCAGGGATGGCTCGCAGACGTGTTAGCTAATTGTGTGCCCGTGGGCAGGGCGCCAGTGGTATCGTCCATACGGCCCGTGCGTGCGGCCAGGCGCAGAGAGTCGGCCCGCCATGCCGATCGTGCCGATACCAGCGCTTGTTGTTGTTCGGTTAATTCACGCACGGCGTTGAGGACATCCAGCCAGCTCTTGTAGCCCGATTCGTACTGGCGACGGAACGATGCCAGCGTGTCGCTGAGTTCGATGACAGACTGCTCATAACCGGCTATCAGCGTCTGGTTAGCATCACGCCGATCGAGCAACTGGCGTGTCTCAATCTCTTCGCTGTGGCGTTGTTGGGCCAGATCCTGTCGTGCGGACTCCACCCGCTCCAGTGCCGCGTTCTGCAGGCCGCGGTTCACCAGTCCCAGACCTTCCATCGTGCCGGTCACAACAACATTGATCGTATTGTCATTTCTCTGGTTGGGGATACCCGAGTAGTCGTTGCGAGAGGCTTGCAGGGAGACGGTCGGCAGCGATGAGGTGCGCTGACGTTCCACATCCGTTTCGGCCAGCGTGACCCCCGCTTCGCGTGCTCGCACGCTCGCACTCTGCGCAAGGATTTGTTCCTGGATAGACTGAGCGGCAGGCAGTTTGAGGATGCTGCCAGGCACCGGCAGATCGCTTGCGATCGGCTCCTGAGTCAAGGATAACAGCGTGGATTCGGCGGTTAGCAGGTCCGATTTTGCCTGTTCGAACGAGGAACGTGCCTGCAACAATCGGGCCTTCGCCAGGCTGACATCAGCTGAAGAAGCCAGTCCCCCCTGCGCACGGCGCTGGATCTGTTCTTGCAACGCCTGATGGTTGTTAACGTTCGCTTCAGCAACGGTAAGACGCTCGCGTATACCCTGCACATTCGCGTAGGCCACTGCGGTCTCTTCCAGCAATTCACGACGCGCAGCCCAGGCCGTGGCTTGCTGAGCAACGGTGTCAGTGTCGGCGTAGTCAATGGCACTGTCGATACGCCCAAACGCCCATAACGGTTGCGATACGCTCAGCGTGGTGGAACTGGAATCATTGTAACCCGAAATTTGCCCCGTCCCCGCGCTGGCCCCAAGCGTGGGCAAACGTGCCGCGCGGGCGCTGTCGGCGTTGGCCTCTTTGGAACGCACAAGCGCCTGCTGACTGGCCAGACCGGGGTGATGGAGCATTGTGCTCCGCAGTGCGGCAAACAAACCGCCCGGCGAGGTGTCGTCAGAAATATGCTGCGAGGGGGACGAAGGTGCCCTCGCCTGAGCCATCGTCACAGAAATGACAAAGGGTAAAGAAAGTATGATTGCAGGAAGGATGTGGCAACCGTAGCGACCTGGAAGAAACCCCATTGACTGAAGAGACCTTTATTTAAGAAAGATTAAAAGACCCGCCGATCATGATTTTTCTCAGGATATCCCGACATAACAATGAGTTGATAAATGGCACGGCCGGAATAACGTACAAGAAATAAGATAAACCTTATTGCTTTACGTAATAATTACCGATCGGCAACATCCGTGTCAAGATGTGTAATCGTGTAATAAAAGCTGTAATTTATGGTTAATTAAGAAGATAAGTTCACTTAACTCAAATATCCGCAGGGTGAGGGAAAAATATTATCGGCGGGCCATTAGATAAGTCAGTGAATAATGGGTCAGAACCAGAAAGTGGCAGTGGATAATGGGTCAAATCCGGAAGCGGCCGTGGCGTGGGAGGGTTGTTCGTCCAATTACGCAAGAGAGTGTCGCTGGCCCCTTAGAAGGCGTGACGCTTAATGGCAACCTCAACTGTGACTTGATTCTGGTTAAGTACGGTTGAAACCAGGAGGTGAGAATTGGGCTTTGAGTTGATTTAGACAGGCTAATAAAGAGTTTGAATGGGCGCCGGTAAAAGGCGTCTAACCTGCGGTCTAAGACTTACAAGTTAGAGGGGTATTATTAAATCTATTGCTATCAGCTTTAATATATCTTTATCAAACAGTGTAATAAATATGCTGTTGCTTTTAGGGGGGTTATCTGTAGCTATAGGTTTTTGAATAAATATATCCTCCCCTGGGTAACTCCATAATGTATGCGTCGACTAATTATTTACTGGTCGAGAAAACCTAATATCAGATACGGAACGATTAAAATACCGTCAATGACTTCTACTTATCTCAAATACAGCTAATGCTCAACGGGTGCATTGGGGGCTAATTTGCCTCTATCTGCGACTGAAGCGGGACTATCTCTGTTTGCCCTCTTGCTGATTGATGAGCATAAAGGGCTTGAAAGCTCGAATCTGTAGCTCATGTAATGGCAACGTTTTTTTGTTCTGACCTGAAACCAACGTCAGGGAGGTGAAGCGTACGGTTAGGTCATCCTCGCAGACGGCTTCGCCTTCCAGATAGGATGTCTGGTAGCGGGTTGCCTCCGAATCGCCAAACGCATCGACGTTCAGCGTATCGATGGCGACGACTACGCCTTGAGCATTCACCAGCTCTACACCAATCTCCAGCGGGCCCACCTCTGTCATACCGCTGTCCAGCATGAAGGTGGCGCTACACATCCCCTGATTTGCCCATACGGTGTTTGAGTGCCAAATTTCCAGCGCGCTGGCGGGTGCCACAAATAGCAGGCCAGCCAGCATTGAAACGACTTTGAGTGGTTGCTTCATCATATGACCTGTCATTAATCGGCATATCCGTAGGTACCGTCGTCGCCGGTATCCGATTCCTGCACCAGATTTTCTCCACGATAAGTCTGCGTCAGGAACCCGCCGTTGGTGCACTCTTTTTTCATGAGCAATTTGGCGTTTTTATAGACCTTCAGGCCGGTAAATTCCCAGCCTTTGCCTATGCCGCTGTACACCACATAGCTATATACGCCATTAATAAAGCGGTAATAGGAAGCACCGCCGCCTGAGAAGGCTACCTGTCCGGCGCGAACCTGGGTCTTATCCCCTTCGGATTTGGGCAGGGTCATTTCGACTTTATCGATCGAACCGTAGTAGTAGGTTGGTACGTCGTTATTGAGTCGCACGACCACCACCTTGCCATTGGATAAATCACAGTTGAAAAGCAGTTCAGGGTCAGGCGGCGCCGCAACGGCCTGGTTCATGAGCGTTGCCGTTGCCAGTAGGCTTAGGGCAATCAGTTTTGTTTTCATGGTGTTTTCCTGAGAAATAGAAACCTGCCGGGTCTGTGCCCGGCAGGTCGTGCACGTTACTGGGTCGCCAGGGTGGCTTGCAGATCGGCTAACTGGCCCTGCAGTTTTTGCAGCTCCATCTGTTTTTGCATGACAGAGTCGCTCGGTCGGTTTTGTGCCTCTTTGATACTTTTTTCGAGGTCGGCAACCTGTTTTTGCGCATCGGCGCGTCCGGCGGTTTTCGTTTTCAGCTGTGCCACCAGTTTATTCAGCGAGCTTTGCAGCGCCTGTTGCGACTGACGTTTGCTGGCAACGCTGGCGTTGCTCTGCGCTTTCTCTTTCTCAATGGCTTCGTTAACCGCTTTAAATTCCGCATTCAGAATTTGCTCGTGCGCGAGCGTGTTCTGTTTGTCATCCACGCGCTTATCCCAGGTACCGGAATAGTTGCAGTTAAATTTGGTGACGATACTGACATCGCCCGTGGTCGGGTCGCAGTCGCGTGCATCCGTCGCACAGCCGCTCAACAGCAGCGCGCCAACGGCCAACAGTAAGTAACGCATTCTGCTCTCCTTAACCCACTTTCAGCGCGGTACGCTGGGTGTACAGGCTATCCAGCTCGCCCTGAAGGGAGCCGATTTTGTCATGCATCAGCGCAATTTTGCTGTCAAGGTTTTTAGTGTCGCTGCCGGTTTTATTCATACCCGCAGAGACGTCCTGCCACTGTTTTTCATGCTTTTTCATATCCGTGATGGTGTTACGCAGATAGGCGATATTGGCATCTACTCCTTTAATCTGCTTCTGAACCGCGTCTTTTTTCGCGGTCTTTGCGGCCATCTCTTTTTCAATGCTGGCCAGCGTCTGTTTGTCGGACGCGATTACCGATTTGGCAACGTTAGTGGCGTTCTGAATACGGGCGTTTTCGCTTTCCACATCTTTGATTGCCGCGTCTAACTGCAGCTCTTGCGAGGCATACTTCTTACGCTGGTTATCCAGATAGGCGTTGGCACCGATCCCGACGCCGCAACCGGCAACCGCTGCCGCTGCCATACACACGGCTTTGTTACTGGAGTTACTGACGGCACACGCCAGCGCACCCAGTGCCGCTCCGCCGGCGCAAGCCTGCCAGCCAGATTTGTTAAAAAACTCGACATCCTGATTATTGGCGAGACGTGGGTCTACGCCGCCGCCACTGCTGCTCCCCGTGCTTTGACAACCCACCAGAACCACCATCAGACCTGCAACTGCTGCTGTGCGTAATGCTTTAAAAGTAACCATTACCTACTATCTCCTTGTCAAAATTAATTATTTTTTTTGCATGCCATCAGCCACGCATCGCGCGCGACTTTGCCATCTTTCCAGTAGCCCTGAAGGTTGTTCCAATAGGTGTCCAGGTAGCCGTTCAGGTTCGTTTTCCCGCGCGCAGCCATCTGCTGCTGGACCACGGCAATCTGCGGGTCGATAAGCGGTTTGTTGTAGGTGGAGCCCATATCAACCAGCGTGTCAGCGTAGTAACTGGAGATAAAATCCAGCGCTTTCTGGTGTTGACCCAGCTGTTCCTGGCGGCGCGCGCAGTTGGCGTCCAGCTGGCTGTCGGCGGCGCAGGTTTTGCTGTAGAGCTGGTTCAGACGCTCGAGAAACTCCCCGTCATCTTTCATTTTGGTGCAGAGGAATGCGCCCAGTTGCAGCGAAGTTCGAATGGCCTGGTCGCGCTGCTCATCGCGCAGTTGGCTGTTGGCGCGCAGCTCGCCGCGCAATTTATCCAGCTCTTTTTTAAGCCCGTCATCCTGCACTTTGGCAGAGATGGCGTTCAGGTTTTGCAACGAATCCGGCGCCTTGCCTTGTGCGGCGGTTTTTGGTCCGCTACCAAGGGCTTGCCACTCTTTCTCGATCTCTTTCACGCGATCGCGGGAGGTGAGGGTGGTGGAGACCATCACCAGGCGCACGCCAGTGGTTTTACTCACGTTCTCGCCGCTGTCGGTGTAGTAAGGTTCTTCGCCGCGCAGGGCGCTACGAATATCCCCCTGGGTGGTGACATAGCTGCCGCCCCGGACCACATAGCCGCCTGCTTTACCGTGCAGACGATCGAGCTTGTTGAGGCGGAAAGGTTCAAACATCATCTCAGCAACGTTGCCCAGAATGTCATGCAGGCCGAGAGGGTTCGGTTTTAACAGGCCAGTCAGTTGCAACTTGCCGTTGGCCGACTGCGCTCCGGCAAACCAGACGTAGTCGTTCAGCCCTTCCGGCATAGGGAAGTACTGATCGCGAAACTCAGACGGCGATACCGCCAGCCCGCCACGTGCGGCAAACTCCCACTCGGTTTCCGTCGGCAAACGCAAGAAGCCTGGCTGTCCGTCGTCTTTTGGCAGTGAGGCGAGCTTTTCTTTACGTAGCCACAGGTTGTACTGGTTGGCGAACGCCATCGCATCCATCCAGCCAATGTTCACTTTCGGCAGGCGGCCTTTGATGTCTGCTTTCGGGCACTCGCCAGAGAGGGCGCGGAACTGCAAATCGCTCAGTTCGTACTTTGCTATCAGGTAATAGCGGCCTTTGTTCTTCGGATCAGGGAAGCTGCCAGCAATATGCTCCTGCCGGGATTGCTCCACGAACCCCCACTCATCGCCCTCCTGCCCGAGGACGATGTTGTAATCTTCTAACGGTTTGTTTTGCGGGATGGCGACTTTGCGAAACGCCATCGCACCGTCGCACGGCATCGGCAAGATCACATCGTCTGCCAACGGTTTCGGGTTCCAGAACTTCTCATCCCAGGTGGCCTGCACTGCGCAGGAGTAACCCAGCCCGATCAACGACAGGCCCAGTGCCAGTTTAAATTTCACGTAAACTCTCCGCAGGTTCGATCTTCAAGGCGCGTAATGCCCCGATCGCGGCAACGCTGAGTGCGACCACCAGCACGCACAGCAGCGCCGCCAAATAATGAAGGGGTTCGAGGTGGCAGACAAACGCCTGATTGGGCAGTGAAGCGCCCAGTACCCGGTTAAACAATGTGCTGCCCAACAGATAGAGCGCCAGCCCGGCAGTGAACGCCACCCCGGTCAGGAACAGCGCCTGGATAACAATAAATAGGGTGACGGCGCGACGGCGAAAACCGAGCAGCCGCAGTATCGCCATGTCCTTTCTTTTGCGATCGATATTGGCGATAAAGGCACCAATCAACGAGGCGATGCAGCCCGTCGCTGAAATCCAGGCGATTACGCCGAAGATGACGCCCAGCACGCGATCGATCGCCTGCACGGCCTCAATCTGTGCCGCCTGGGTGACCGCTTCGATGTGCTGCTCTTCCAGCCAGCGTGCCAGCGCCGGGACATCATCCAGCGAGCTGGCATACACGCGGGCACGAGAGAAGCGTGTGCGCTCCCGGGGCGGTTTGCCCTCGCTAACCTGTAATAGCGGCACCTGGTAGCCGTCACGATAGTCCTCCAGCGCCACCAGCAGCGGCAGAGTGACAAAGGCGCCTGGGCGGGCAAACCGGGCGTCGTCCAGTACGCCGCTCACCGTGAGGGCGAAGGCCGCGCGTTGGTTTTGTCCCTCAACTTTTCGGTTGACCATCAGGCGGAATGACTCGCCGGGTTTGAGATCGAGCCGGCGGGCTGCGCTGGCGCTCAACACCACCTGATGATCCTGGCGAGGCACCGTAACGCCCGCCAACAGCGGATCGCCGCTGCCGGTGGGGATGACTTCAGCGCCCGCAACAAAGTGCTGACCATCGCGCACCAGATCCGCCTGGGTGTTCAGCGAGCGGGTCAGGGGGATAGAAAAGCCCACTTCCGGGCGTTCCGCCAGCCGTTCCAGCCAGCTGAAATCGTAATTTCCGTTGCCGGTAATCCGCACTTCTCGGGTGCGGGGATCGTCCAACAGCTGGTGGCGCAGTTGGTTGACGATGCCGTTTTTCAGCCCGAATAGCAGAAGCAGCGGGGCAATCACGGCAATCAGAGAAAAGATAATGCACAGGGCAACTTTGCGATCGTGAATCAGATCGCGCAGTGCCATACGCCATAGCAGACCGCGTTCAGAAGGCCTGTCAACCGGGCAGGAAGACACTTTTCCCCTCCTCAATGTTGGCGGTGTAACGTTTAAGACCGAATTGATCAACACGCTGCCAGTCATGGCTGACGACGATCGCGGTCATCTCCAGAGTCCGTACCATGTCAACGATCAGCGCAAACAGGCGGCTGGCGTTGTCGGGATCCAGTGCGGCGGTCGGTTCATCCGCCAGCAGCAGGCGCGGTTGGTGGGCGATGGCGCGAATAAACGCCACGCGCTGTCGTTCACCAATGGAGAGCCGGGAAGGCAGGCTCTTCAGCAGGTGACGTACGCCCAGGGTGTCGATGGCCGTCGCCAGCCAGGAGGATTGGGTGGTGAGGCCCGCCAGCCGTCGCGCCAGGGTGATGTTTTCCATCACCGACAGCCATGGCAGCAGCCCACCATGTTGCAGCATAAAACCCAAATCGCGGGCGCGAATAGCGGCCAGTGCCGGCTCGTCTTCGGCCAGTAGCGGGGCGGCAATATCACGCTCGCCCAGCTGATAGGCGCCGAGGGTTCCGGGACGCAGGATCGCCCCGATCATCTCCAGCAGCGTGCTTTTGCCGCAGCCGCTGGGGCCAGTCAGCGCCGCAACTTCGCCGGGCCGGAGCGTTAACGCTGGCAGCGAGACGTAGAAGCCCTGAGCTCCCCCACGGCGGATGTCCATATCGCGAATGTGGAGCATCAGGGAAGGTTCTCCAGCGGAACCGGGTAGACGTTATCCCGCGAGTCGCTGTCCGGTGCCAGCGCGACCCAGCGATCGGCATCTTCGTTGTAGCGCTGGTAGTAGTTGAGTTTGGTGTTCAGGCGGCGAATGAAACGCTCCTGCTCCAGGCCATCCCAGCTCTTCCAGGTCTCTTCATCGAGGCTTAGCACTTCGCTCAGGTAAGGCAGGCTTTCGATGTACTCACCCAGCAGGCCCATTTCACCGAGGCGGGTCGCATTTTTACCTTTTGCCTGGTTCGGATCGTTGCCCATGGTCGCGGCCAGCGATCGCAGGCTGGCGAACATGTCATCCGGCGAGATCATCCCTTCGTTGGCGGCGTTAACGATCTTCTTCATCACGTCGCTCAGATCGCTCAGCTCGCTTTTGGTCAGCAGGACGCGGACTTCGGTGGCCGGGAGGTTCTGATTTACCAGATCGCGATCGCTAATCCACGATTTAAACACCGGCGGCACCTGCGTGCCCTGCTTTTCACCGAGGTACGCCAGACGCATGGCTTTGCTCAGTTTCTCGGCATCGCTCAGCAGTGGATCGGTTTTTTTACCGGCGTATTCCGGGCTGGCGCCCAGAGCGCTGCCTGCGGTCTCTTCACCGCTCCAGGCCGTTTTGATCTGGGCGGTAATGGCATTTGACAGGCTGTCGACGATGGTGCCGAAGCTGTTCACATCGCCTGAATCGATCGGGTAGTACAGCGGTTTATGCAGGAATGGATTAAGCGTCAGCTCCTGATATTGCGCAGCGGCAGAGGCGTGGTTTTTCTTCCCGTCTGGCGTTTTCAGGTGCAGGGTGTACAGCGCGACGCCACGGTACGCCGCTTCCTGGCGCACCTGCTCCGCACTCAGATGGGTTGAAGAGAGGCTATCGGTGCCGTCCAGTGCGCCTGCATCGGTGATCAGCACCACATAGCGCGCGCCGAACTGTGTCCAGTCGACTTTATCCAGTGCGGTCATCACCCCGGCGTATGCGTCTTCATCCACTTTGCTACTGGAGACGGTCGCCTGCTTCAGGTCATGCACTTTGGCGAGGAAATCTTTGCCGTCTTTCACCGTGTTAGGATCGACATACATTTTGGCATCGTATTCCAGTCCAGGCACCGCCTTCACGCTGGAACGGTAGGCCACCAGGCCAAATTTCACTTTGTCCTGTAACTGCTCTTTTTCGATCTGTTTGTAGATCTTGTCGATCGCCTCTTTAGTGCGATCAATGTACGGTCCCATCGAGATGGTCGAATCGATCACGAACACCACCGATGCCGAGAAGCCCTTCATCATGTTCTTCTCGTCGGTCGCTTTAGCAGGGGCGTTGGCGCTGCCATTCTCACTCACTGAAGCCACGTTCAGCACCCGTACCTGGAAACCGGTATCGGTAAAGACATCGTCAGAACCCAGAACCGGAAGCAGGTAGAAGTTTTTCAGCTGATCGACCATGTAGTCTGGCTCACGGGCCAGCACCTGCGGCACCGGTTTTTTCTGATTCAGACTGGCGATCATCGGCTCAAGCGCGGCGGCAGGTTTAGCGTTGTTCAGCAGCGACTCCACATCGCCTTTCTCTTTGAAGAACAGCATCGGGTGGCGTCCGGCGGGGTTAGTAAAGGCCAGCGTGAGCTGCACTTTCCAGTCCACGGTGCATGAGGCCTTCATCCAGCCAGAGACGTGGCCGAAACTGTCCGGCCCGATCTGCAACCACTCGTCCTGGCCCTGTTTTTCCCGCTGGTAAACATAAAAGCGGCTGAACGCAGGCTGCTCTTTGCCCGCTTCGCCCGCTTTAGCGGCCAGCTGGCAGCCCGGATAGGTGAGTATGCGCTGGAACAGGGTGTGTTTACCTTCCTGTAGCAGTGGCTTTGTGTCAGCGGCGTGGGCAGGTAAACTTAATGCCACCGCGCACAGCAGGCCACTGAATCCATAACTCTTTTTCATTCCTTAGTCCTATTTTTTCAGCTCAGCTAAACGGGCTTTCGCCTCGGCGTTTTGCGGATCCTGATTCACCACCGCTTCGTACCAGTAGCTGGCCGTTTGCGGGTCAGGGCTGAAACATCCCTCCGCCTGGGCGGATTTCGGGTCGTATTCATGCGCGTAGCGCATTGCCATCTGGCTATCGCCGGACTGCGCCTTGTAGGCATACAGGCGTTGAGCGACGTCACATTTTTTGTCGGCTTTCGCTTTGGCAATCACATCCAGCAGCTGGGCGCTGCTTGGCTGGCTGCGCAGACAGCCTTTGACGAATTCCATGGCGTTGCCGCTGTTCATAAGGTCATCACCGCAAGGGCCGCTGATTTTGGCTACCGGGGCAGCAACAGGGGCCGGTGCGGGCGCGTCGGCCCCTGCGGGTGTACGCATAAACCACCATCCGGCGGCAGCTGCCGCCAGCAGCAGGGCGATTATCGCGAGGATAATGGCCACCGGCGCTTTGCGGCTTGCGGGGGCCGCAGGCACATCAACAACCGTCTCTGTTGCCGGGGCGTCCACCACCGGCTCAGGCTGGGCGAGCGGCGTGACATCCAGCGTCTGGCTGTTCTCTGCCAGTGGGTTTTCCCCTCCTGCCTGGGAGCTGAGCAGGCCGTCAGTGATGGCCAGAATGCCCACATCGCGGGTCGAGCTGTCTTTAATGGTGATGCGATACGCTGCCTGACGGTTTGCCAGCAGCGGGTCGATAAACGACGGGCCAACCTGCACGGCGGGCACCTCGTCAACGAGGCTCAGGGCGGGCAGGCCAAGGAACATTTCACCGCTCACCCAACCGCCGCGGCTGTCGAGGTACAGGCTGTCCTGGTTGCGCAGGATGGAGATCTCAACCCCCTCGGTACCGCCTTTCCAGCCCTTAAGCAGCAGGGTGGCGTAGCCAGGATTGACGGGGTTTAAGGGTTTTAATTCGGGTTTGATCACGTCCGGTTACTCCTGTGAACGCTGAATAAGGTTAAGGATGGCTCCCAGCTTTTCATTCTGCGCCACGCTAATTTCACGACCGGCGGAGTGCCCGGCGTTCTCGGTGATGAGGGCTTCCAGGCCGATCAGCCAGTCAAGAATGAAATAGCCGCTGTAGTTCAGCTGTTGCGGCGTAAGGCTGACCAGGCGTTCATCATCCTTCCACACCACGCTGTCGCACTGGGCCGGACGGGTGAAGATCGGTTGATCGGGCTGGTTCTGGCGGGTTGGACGCTTCTTCTCCGGCACGCTTTGATAGCCAAGCCAGGTCATAAAATCGCTCATGACGTGCAGAACGCGCGACACCTGACGATTCACCATCCAGTCGCGACGCACGCCAGCCTGGTCGGTGTTTTGCATCACCGCAACCAGCGCCTCTTCGGCACGCAGACGCAGCAGACCGGTGATCAGTTCATCGACCAGCTCTTCGGCGGTGGCGCGTGGCAGGCCAATGTAATTGAGCATTGCCGGGGTTTCCGGCAGGCCGCGCAGGTGGTTGATCCAGTGCTGAACGCTCTGGCGGGCAAAGGCGACTTCGTGGCTGTGGCTCTTGATGCCGGAGGCGCTGCTACCCTGGGCGTCGTCGAGGCCGATATCAAACACATCTTCCTCTTCTGCCGCATCAGGCAGGCTCACCTGCTGCATGTACAGGGCGTGCAGCGAGCGGCGCGTCGGCACCAGGCGCGCCAGCAGTTCCCCGTGCATCCCGTTGCGTTTTTTCACCGCCGCCACAATCTCCTGGGCGATACGGGCTTTCTTCGCGACTTCTTCGTCGCCATCCGGCTGATACCAGTTGCCCAACCCGCCTTGCACCAGCTCGTGACGGCTCTCTTCGAGCTGTTCGGCGATGCGTTCCAGCTTGTTCTCCGGGCGTGCGACCTGGCTCAGGTAGCTCGCCATGCGGTTCATGCCACCATCATTGAGGCTCAGCATTGCGTCCCAGGCTTCTGCCGGCGAGGCGATGTAGCGGTTCACGGCGTCGTCTTCCACGAAGGTTTTACGCATCAGCGTCAGCTGATCGGCGTTGTCTTCACTTAAGGCGACTTCGCTCCCACCGCTCATACGAATGAATGGCGTCGGCATGCCAGGTTTACGCACCAGGAAGGTGTTGTTGAAGGTTTCGCCCTTCTTCCATTCACTCATCCAGCTGTATTTGCCGAATTTCTCCAGCATCGCCATTTTGATCATCCCGCCCTGTCCCCAGTACTGACGCAGCAGGGCTTCTTCGTGTCCCAGCGCGCCGGTGACGCGGTTATCGAACATGGTCAACGCCCAGACCAGCCCCGGCAGACGGCGGCTGCGCACATCTGCATCGGCGCCCTGGGTGCGAGAGATCCACTCGTCCAGCGCATCGCCCACATCGCTCACGTCCGACTGCCTGGCGGAAGGGGTACAAAGCACCAGGACGTTCATCTCCTGGTTTTCGGTATAGCGCTCAAACAGATAAGCCACTTTGCCGCGCAGGATCAGCTCTGCCAGACGGCTGCCGCCTTCACTCTCGGCCGACTTCCCGTTGAATGTGTCGATAGACATGCGGCCGCGGTAGCCAGGGAAATCAAGCAGATCCACCTGATCGAACAGCGGCTCGGTGGTCGGCGCGGAGAGCGGAACATGCAGTTCCGCCGTCAGCACTGTCAGCTCGGCCAGCGAAATGGTGACAGGCGCCGCCAGCTGGCCATCCTGCAGCGGACAGACTTCAATACGTGGGTCGTGCGGCTGGTTGAGATGCTCCAGCATGTCCACGTTCATGATGCTGTTTTTCTGGATCAGCAGGCCGTTCTCTTCAACCACCAGCGTGCTTAACGGGGCGCGCACTTCCTGCACACTGCCGAGGCGTTGCAGAGTCTGGGCAAAATGCCCGTAGGCGCGGGTCAGCTCAGGCACTTCTCCCCACAGTACCGAGAACAGCTGGGCGCGATCGTCGGTGGTCAGCCACGGGGCGAGGTTTACCGCCTGCGGCCAGTAGTGCAGGGCGAAGCGGCTTTGGGTTTTTTCCGCATGACGGACGAGGTAGTCCCAGAAGGAGACCACGTCATCCTCCGTGACGCCCGGCACGCGCGTCGGGCGGCGGCGTTTTTCCAGCGTGGCCAGCAGGTCGCCAATCCGTCCTTCGTCATAATTCCAGTCGAACTTCTCCTGGTTGAAGTCATGCACGAAGGCGTTGGCGAGGATTTTGGCCATCTCCACTTCGCTGAACAGCTGCAGTCTGACCGGCCAGTTTTGGTCGTCGTCATGCTTCAGGCGGCTGAAGCGGGTTACCAGACCGGTGGCCTCTTTACCGCCGCCTGGCGGGTTAATGTGGGTCAGAAAATCGAGCTGACGCCCGCCGAGCACGGTGCCCAGCTTGCCGTTTTCACCGGCGGCCAGCGCCGAAATCAGGTACGACTTGCCTGCCTGCGACAAACCGAAGAAGCCGATGGTCATCGGACGTGCGGCCGCCTGCGCCAGTCGGCGGGCTTTGTTGCGGCTGCGACGCAGGTTCAGCGTCAGTCGGTCGGCTTCGGTATTCAGACGCGGGGCGTCCTGGCGAACGGCGCTAATCCAGTCAATTGCCTGACCAGCACCTTGCTCAACGCCCTGCCAGCCCTGAATGATATTTGCAGAATTATGGGTACTCATTAGCTTTTGATACTCCCGCTATCCAGCCAGTAGTGCGTCTCGCTGAGACCGTTACCGACCATAGTGTTCAACTGGAATGCCACGTCTTTGCGGTTGTAGTTGCGACGTGCATGTTCCATCTCGAGGGATTCAATGCGGAACTTCTCGGGACTGACCGCCTCGATGCCGTTGCGCGGGCGTCCCTGTTCAGCGGTGAGTTCGATGCGCATCATGGCGTCCCCGGCCAGTTCGTTCGCGAGGTTAGGGTTGGCGATTTTCAGCGTGTAAAGGGCAGAGGCAGGCCAACGTTCGTTATCCAGCTGACGGAAACCAATGCGCACTTCGCCACGCGCTTCAAAGCCTTGCCCCTGCGGAAGCTGGAACGCCTGCGCGTCCAGGTCAACATCGCGATAGAAGACGTTGCTGTCTTTGATCAGGTTGTTGCCGTCCAGCATCCCGAGATAGCGGATGGTGGAGTAGGGCACAAAGTTCTGGGTGCGGAAGAAGAAGCTGCTCAGCCGCGAGTTCTCTGCCAGCAGGTACAGCATCGCCCCAACCGAAGCGGTGGATTTCGGGTCGTCGATACAGCCTTTTTTGTTGAACGGATACCAGCCGCCGGTCTCATAGCCATGCAGAGGCAGCACGCGCGATGGCGGCACTGGCTGGAGCTGGCGGATCAGCGCCTGGATCCCTGGCAGACGCGACGGACGTCCGGTCAGCAGCAGCACGTCGCAGTTGTAGTGCCAGAGCACTTCGCACAGCGCGCGCAGGCTGTGGCAGATGTTCATGCGGCCACTGCGTGGGTTGATAAATTCGTTGTGCAGGTTGGCCAGATCGATCTCCAGCGGCACATCGAGGATCGAGAATGGCGCTTCACTGGATACCTGACCCATGCGCACCACGTCATTCACGTAGTCCTGCACTTTTTGCGTCGGCATGTTTTCGGTCAGAAGATCGCGGAACGTGAAGTTGAGCTGCTCGCGGCCAGTCTCCGGTGCGTAGTCTTCATAGCGATGCAGGATCGCCAGCGCCAGTGGGGCAAAGATCTGCAAGGTCAGCTGCTGACGCAGAACCTGCTTGCCCGCCTCGATGGATTCGCTGCCAAACAGCTGCGACATCATCGATTCTGCCGACATATCGCTATGGCCGACCTTCACGATCGCCGCTTTCACTGCCGGTTGCAGGTACAGGCGAATCACATCCAGCAGGATGTCGTCTCCCGCCACTTTAAAGCCTTCACGGAACAGCTGTTTTGGCGTGATACGAACGTTGATCCCTTCGCCGTCATCCAGCGTATAGCGGGAGATCACCAGGTCGGTGGTGCCGCCGCCAATATCAATGGAGGCCACCTTCAGGCTGCGAGGCGCGTTGGCGGCAGGCTGGTTGTCCGGGCGACGGGTTGCAGCAAAGAACTCATCGGTACGGCCGCCGAAGTAGGTCTGGGTTTCGTTGTACAGATAGACCATCTGTCCGCAGGTGGCTTCGTCCCACTTGACGTGAACGCCAGGTCGCGGGTGTTTCAGCTGTTCGGTCTCTTCGCTTTCGTCGTCCATCTCTTCCCAGCCCAGCGCTTTCCACACCAGACGGATGGCATCCAGCATGCATTGCTCAAAGATGGCGCGTTCAGGTTTTGGCATCGCCGGTGGCACGGTCATGATGACATTGCGCAAGCGACGCGGCGTGCTGGCATGGTTCATCTTCAGGCGCTGTGCCGGGCTGTTGATCTGCATCAGCGCCTGGCTCAGGACTTCCGACAGCATCATGGTCATCAGCGAGCTGCGGCTGTAAACCGGGGAGAAGACCGGCATCCGCTCATCTTCCGGCAGGCGAATCAGCAGCTTGCCCTGATCGTTCAGCATGTACAGCATCGGGGCGGCGGTGGCGAGCGGCTCGCGATCGGATTTTACGAACGCCTGGCTGAATCGCCAGCCGGGTGAGTAGGGCTGATCGTCCCACAAATAGCGTTTCGGGCTGGAGATCCCGGTCGAGCCTTCGGTCCCCAGGCGTTGTGCCGCCATGCGGAAAGCCTCATCGCCCACGCGGCCAATGGTCGGCCAGGTGAAGGCGTCGCTGCGTCCGCTTTTCAGCGAGAAGTCCTGCTTGCCAAACTCGGCCTGCGCAAACTCGAGGCGGCTGTCGAAGGGTTCGTTATAGACGTTCTGCGGCTGGCTTAAGTCGCGAAGTTGCAGCTGGTAAAGCTGCGACAGACCTTTGTTGTCATCGCGGTGTTCTTCAATCAGGATCCCGCAACTGCGGGAGTTGCCGATATCCAGCACCAGATCAACCGGAATGGCCGAGTCGCGGATCTTCACGTCGTTGACCTGCACTTCCGGGATGCCCACGGTGGCATCGAGGATATTCAGCAGGTTGAGATAGTGCGCCTGGTGCTCTTTTTGCCGTAATTTTTCATCAATGTCTTCCGCATGCTGGCGCAGCACGTCGCGCGCCTGGATGCTGAACACTTCGCGCAACCACTCGTCCACCCACGGGAGGGTCAGGAAATCGCCCATCTCGTGCGGGTGCAGTGCCAGCGCAAAACCGGCGCCAGATCGCACGTCATCTTCGCTGGGGGCCAGATATTGGGTGTTATCGCGATCCGGGAAAATTTTGGTATCGAAGATCAGGATTGCACGCCAGGTGTTCCCTTTTTCGTCGGGTTCTGCCAGTTCGTGGAACTGCACGCGAGCCCAGTTGGTGGGCCCGTGTGCAAACGCGCGCGGCGGGTTAAAGCGGAAGAAGGGCAGCGGGAGCCACAGCCCCTGATAGAGGCGCAGTGACTCTTCCGTGGTCAGGGAGTAATCCGACTCGGCAAAGCGCGGCGCGGCATTGTCTGCTGCCGGGATCTGCAGCTTATCTTCGCGTTCGTTATAGACCAGGCGCAGAATGGCGCCATCGCCGTTCTGGCGCAAAAAATCACCGTATTCTTTACGGGCAGGCAGCGTAAACGCGAAATCCAGGAACTGGATGCCGCTGTCACGAATAATTTTGACCTGCTTTTTAAAATCAGTAAGTTCAGCGAGCATTTACTTACTTGCCTCCTGCTTCATCGAAATAGGGAAAAGGGTGTTGGCGTCGTAACGGCCCTTACAATCCGCAATGTTCTGCGCGCCTGGTGCACACTGAACGTCAGGCATTTGATAGACCGAGCCATCGGAGCATTGGGCTTCACCCTGGTTATTGATCGCCAGATTGCCAGACTGGATGGCCGCATTGACCGCGCCACGACAGGTCACCCCATCGCCACGCACCATCTGAACTTCGCCTTTGCCGTCGTTGATCTGGTAATTCAGGCTGAGAGGCTTACCGGTACGCTGATCCTGGATGCCTGCGCCAGCGTGCCAGCGTCCGTTTAAGAAGTCGGTGTTTCCCTGCGCCAGCGCATCGGTGGGGATAGTCAACGGCGCTTTCACGCCCGGCGGGCTGTTGCCGGGCGTGACATCCGGTGGCGTCAGGCCTGCGGCGGCGTCCGGGGTTGGGGTTTCAGCTGCGCTTTCCGGGGCGGCAGGATCAACCGGTGGTACGTTCTCTGCAGGTGCTTCATCCGGCAGGGCGGGCGCAGCCGGCGTTTCGCCGTTGACTGGGGTCTCGCCATTGGCAGGCGTTTCGCCATTGGCAGGCAAAGTTGCTGACGGGAGCGACGCGTCCGGCAGGTTCGCGCCATTGCCACTGCCGTTCAGTAATCGACCGCTGTCACCCGTTCCGGTTGGAGTATGCAGGCCGGTGTTGACCGTTGGCACCTTCAGATGTGCGTCCGGCAGGCCCGGCAAGGTGGCCGAGAAACCCGGGATAGAGAGACCGGGAACACAGCTGCGCAACAGCAGCATGATCAGCAGGGCAAGCAGCAGCAAAGGGAGTAACCAGCGCAGCCAGCCAGGCAGTGTCCACCACCAGCCCCGGCGAGAGACCTGGCGTTCAGTCAGGGGTTCAGCGGCCAGCGGAGCGGCCGGTGCTGCAACTACAGGGGCCAGCGGGACGGGCGGGCGCAGACAATCGAGCGGGTCGATACGGGAGGGATGGCGGGCATTAACGAAGCCCCAGAAGCTGATGACCGGTTTACCGCCCACCAGCCAGACATGGTTCTGGTCGGGGAATTGCAGCGTCTTCTCCAGCAGTTGGCCGAACAGGCGTTGTTCCGGGCTGGAGTGCTGGCTGTATTCAGCGCTGAGCTGGCGTAAAACGGCGTGGCTGTTTTCCAGTTGACTTAGCGCGGCCTGGCGCTCGCTCTCGGTGGCGGCTGACCACGGGATAACATCACCGGCGGCGGGAGCGTACCAGTCGATGCGATCGCCCTGTTCGTTGACCTGCGGAATTGCCAGCGTATCGGCAACCGCGCTCTGTTTTCTCAGACGCAGTGTTTCGCGAAGTTGCAGTGCGGAAATATGAACTGCCTGACCGTTCTCACCCATTGACTGATATTTGTCGAGCCTGTCACTGCACAGGAACATCTCTTTCACGTTGGCCTACCCTTACTGGTAATTATTCGGGTTAACTCTGCTTTATTGATATGTACAGCATCCTCGACGGCGTCAAATCGCAAGCGATGTGAATCACCTTCCGGGAAGGATAAAAAAAATGAGCAGAAACATTATCGGCAGGTGACAGTAAACGTTTAGCCATAAATTAAATTTTGGCGGCAGTGACTGTGGCCTGCACGAGAAAACACATGTGATTTCTCACTGAAACTATATCGGCATTAATCTGGCAAGGCTTGTCAGGTATTAGTCGCAGCCCTCGGGTATGTATTCTTTAATTGCCTGGTTCATCATTTCATTAAATTCATGGGTATTGTTGACGGCATACACCGAACCACCTGTATGGCTGGCAATACAGTTTCCGGCACCTGTATTCATAATATCGACCACGTTAACCTGCAGGCGGGGTTTGCTCTGCTTGAGCCGCTGCGCGACTTCGCACGGGTCGCCGCCGCAGGTCTCTTCACCATCGGTTATCAGCACGATAATTGCATCACGATCCACGCCGTCGACCAGCTTGCCCGCCTTCTCCAGCGCTTCTGCCAGCGCGGTTTTGCCTACCGGTTGAATCTTATCGATGGCGTGTTTAAGTTCGTTGCGCTGGGCAAAGGGAAGGGCTGAAGTAACAAAGACTTGCTGGCAGGTTGCCGCTGCTACCAGGCTGATATCGATGTCTTTAGGTACCTCGTCGATCACCTGTTTTGCCGAGCGGTGCGCCAGGCTAATACGCCGGGGTTCGCGATCAAAATTCTCCACCGGCTCATCCTGCATCAGACGGCGCAGTTCCTCCGGCGTAATGTCCATGCTGATGGACATCGAGCCTGACGCATCAAAAATCAATACCATTTCAGGGGCTTGCTGCTTGGTGCGGTTTATCGGGCAGACCTGTTTTACCGGCAGCGGCGCAGGCGCACGCTGGACGGGCCGTTCTGCCGTGGGCAGGCAGCCGCGTAGCAAAAGCAAAGCCAGCAGCACGAGCAATACCAGCAACAACCACAACCAACGGCGACCCGGACGAGCAACCGGCGTCGCTGGCACGGCGGGTCTTTCGCTCCAGGCTGTGATGACCGGCTGGCCGTCAACAACCCAGACGCCGCGCTCATCGGGTTGACGACTGGCGAGCGACAGCACCTGCATGACCTCGGCAGGTGCAGAATTATTTAGCGAGAGTATTTGATAAAGCTGTTCAATTACGATTAGCTTTTGCTGTAACAAGGCCCGCGCCTGTTCTTTTTCCGCTGGTGGTAGCGCAATCAGTGAAACAGGTTGACCGTTGATATCGCTGTACCACTCAATCGCCCCGTCCGAGGCAAGGTGGGGCCGGGCAAACAGATTTTTATAGCCAGCAGAGAGATGCCGATCAATGAGGGAAATAAAGGCAGGGTAGAGATTGATATAATTTTGCACAGGAATACTGTGCTCAACAGTCCTTGTAATTCTAATCATCGAAATCGCTGCGCCATCTGCACAAATCCACAGATTAAAATATGAACAGGAAAAACAATTATTAATTATAAGAATGGCTGCAGAAATAGATAACTACTAAAATTAATAGGAAATTCGAAATGACCCCATCGAGATAGTTATGCCGGTATGCTTTCTGATGAATTCATTGTTCAGCGAACTGAAGACTGATTTCACCACCGCATTCTATCAGCAGTTGCCACGCCTGCTCATGCTCGGGGCCTGGTTATCATTGATCAAGCATCGTTGGCAATCTTTTCGACTCCGTGACCACCTCGCGAAGTCTGGTAACCATCCGGGCGAAGATTTCAAAAGAACCTATATCTGATACTTTTGGCGTGGTAGATACACGGTTTGTATTGCCCGGTTTTGTTACCTGGTGTCGCGCAGATCCAGAGGGATCTTGCGATCACCATAGACTCATCCCGATTCCAGCCAGAACTGTTTAATCTGTCCTGTCAGTCTCAGGTCTACCTGATGGCGTGGTGAATGCGGCTGCTGAAGCCAGGGTATTAACTATCTCACTGAAGCCTGTTCCGTTCTTCCACAGTTCAAAAAACAGATGCTTTTCCATTGCTGTAAATGTCCGTCTCATTCAAAAACCTTCCGCAACCCCATGTTTTCACATGACTGTTGCGTTGACCAATTGAATCTACAGCGGCTTTTTTTAATATGTCCCGTTCGACGGTAACCCGCTTCAGCTGCCAACCCATTGAGCAACAAATGTCCCTCTGGGGGAGAGAATCCGTCCGTATTCACTGATTGAACCGCGCTGCGGGTGATGCGCCAGACGGGGCTTTTTTACTTCCGCAACAGGGCAACCGTCTCCTGCCAGGCTTGCCAGCGGGTTTGTAGCCGGGCATGACGCGCCATATCCGGGCTGAAGGTGACATGTTCCGGCAGATACTGGCGCAGCTGCGAGGTGGTCAGGTTAAACAGCGCCTTACGTGCCAGCAGGGCGGCCCCCATCGCCGACAGTTCTGCGACGTCGCTGCGCATCACCGGGCAACCAAGCAGGTCGGCCTGATACTGCATCAGCCAGTCGTTTTTCGTCGGTCCGCCGTCGACCATCAGAGCATTGAGGGTAAAGCCCGGATGGACGCGCATGGCCTGTATCACATCGGCAATCTGGTAGGTGATGGACTCCAGTGCCGCGCGGATCAGGTGCGCCCGCTTCACGCCCCGGCTCAGGCCGTGGATCATGCCGCGCGCATTCTCATCCCACCAGGGGGCACCAAGTCCGGTAAGTGCCGGCACAAAATAGACCCCAAGCGTAGAGTCTACCGAACGGGGGAGGGTGTTCAGCTCATGGGCCAGCTCTGCCTGCGATAGCTCGCTGAGTCCGGTGCTGTCCGCCATCCATGCCACGGCATCACCGGTATGCGGAATGTTACCTTCCAGGCCGTACACCAGCGTCTCACCGTCATGCCAGGCCACGGTGGTCGCCAGGGCACTCACGTCGCAGCGGGCAGAGGCAACCGGCGCCATCACCGACGAGCCAGTGCCGTAGGTCGCTTTGACGCACCCTTCGGCACCCAGACCGTGGGCAAACAGCGCGGCGTGAGAGTCACCAATCATCGCCATTACCGGCAGTCCGTCGGGGATCGACGGGCAGCCACGGGTGTAACCAAACAGGCCGCTGGAGGGTTTGATGGTCGGCAGCGCCGCGCGCGGAATGCCAAACAAAGCCAGCATTTCCGGATCCCAGTCGGCGGTGTGCAGGCTCATCAGCTGCGTGCGGGCAGCGTTGGCATAGTCACAGCAGAAGGCCTCACCCTGCGTCAACTGCCACAGCAGCCAGCTGTCGACGGTGCCAAGGCAGATCTCCCCCGTTGCGGCCAGCTCTGCACCCCGGGGGGTGTTATCCAGCAGCCAGCGCATTTTCGACGCCGAGAACAACGGGGCGACGGGCAGACCGGTTACCGCTTTAATGTGCGGGCCATTGCCGTTTTCGCGCAGCTGATGGCAAAAGGCCGCCGTGCGCGAGCACTGCCAGCTAAGCGCCGGGGCAATCGGTTTACCCGTTGCCCGGTACCAGCCCACCACGGTTTCACGCTGATTACTGATCGCCAGCGCGGCAACGCGGTCCACGCCAACAGTGGCAATGGCGCGGGCCACGACCTCAAGAGAGGCTTCAACCAGCAGTTGGGCAGATTGCTCAACCCAGCCTTCATGCGGGGTCTGAATCGCCAGCGCCCGCGAGAAGCTGGCCACCACGTGGCCCTTCGCGTCCAGCGCCACCGCTTTCGCATTGGTGGTGCCCTCATCGAGGGCGATGATGATGTCCTTACTCACCGACATAGCGGCCTCCTGCCTTTAGTGGTGGAGATAGGTTGAGACGCCGAGGTAGCGGGTAAACGCCTCGTGCAGGATCTCAGCGCTGGCCGAGTGGTTCATCGCCACGTGGTGCTCAAAGCCGTTGCGACAGATCCAGTTCAGCAGGTTTTCCAGATGTGGCACCTGAATCACCGCCCGGCAGCCGACCGTGTCCAGCGGATCGTCCACCGACTGGCCCTGGCCGACGTAGGCTTTGATCTCGCCAGTAAGATCGTCGGTGCTCAGGCGGAAGTAGGTCAGCGGGCCGCTCTTCAGGCGACCGTGAACGGCGCCGCAGGTGTTCTCTTTCCCGACGGTGGTACCGATGATATCGGCGGTGCCCATATGCGGGGATTCAAGGCTTGAGGCAGCGAAGTTACCGCAGTGGAACAGCACGCATTTGTCGCGATCGTCGCCGAAGTTATTGTTCCAGTCGGCGATGGAGGCCGGATTCATATTGCTGCTCGCCAGTGCGAACATCGACAGCGCGCCCATCACATCCACTTCACAGGCGCTCGGCATCAGCTGGCCGGACATCACGCTCATGATCGAGCAGACGTTAATCCCCAGGTTCTCCTGCAGCGACGTCCAGCACTGGATGGCCGTGGTGTCGATATCATTGGCGACCACCCATTCACTGATGACCACAAACAGCTTCGCCATGGTGACCAGCTTGTCAGCTGGAATGCCGCTGGCGTCGGCGTTATCGATCAGGATGCGGCGTTTTTCGTCCACGCGGATGTCGTCATCGCGCAGCGTTTTAATGCGGGTAAAGACTTCGGACAGATCGAGGGTTTCGACGGCAATGCCGAGGCGTTCCAGCAATTTCTCACTGTAGCGCACGGTATTAAAGCCCGCGGGACGTGCGCCGATGGCACCCACGCGCACGCCGCGCATGCTCGTCACCACGCGACAAACCTGCTCGAAGCGACGTAAATCCTGTTCAAACACCTCGCCGGTGAGGGCGCAGACGTGCTGGGTGGTCAGGGTAAAGGGGATACCGTACTGGCGCAGGTTGTTGCACAGGGAGATCTTGCCGCAGAAGCTGTCGCGGCGGGTAGCCAGCCCCATTTTATCAAGGTTATCTTCTTGTGCCTGCACCAGCACCGGTACGTTCAGGCCCGAGAGACGCAGGGTTTCAGCGATTGCTTTTTCATCTCCAAAGTTAGGCAGCAGGACCACCACGCCATGGATGCGGTCGCGATGGGCGCGAAACAGTTCGGCGCAGGTTTTGGCATCCTGACGGGTTTCAACCCCGCCGAGCTCAGTCTGGCTCGGGTCGAGCATAATGGTGTTAATACCCAGGCGGGCAAACAGGGCAATCGCCTGCTCGCGCGCTTCTGCGACCAGATAGCTTGGGAAAAACCCGCGGTTGCCGATAACTACGCCCATGGTGAGTTGTTGAGGAATTCGGGACATTGCTTTTCTCTCCAGTAAGATGTTGTTTTTATTTTCAGGAAGCTCGTCGCGCCAGCATTTCCCGGGCGTGTTTCACCACCCCGGCGACATCAATTTCGTGGCGTGCCCGCGTTGATGCTCTGTCGGCAGCAATCGCGTATTGTCCATCCATAATCCCCAGACGTTTCAGCGGGATGGCGCACCCGGCCTCGGCCAGCACTTCAGCCACCAGGCTGCCGACACCGCCGTTGACGTTGTGCTCCTCGACGCTAACCACCGCCTTACAGGGCGCAATCGCCGCCAGCAGCTGTTGGGTATCACAGGGACGAATAGATGGAACGTTGATAACAGTAGCGTCAATACCTTCTTGCGCGAGTTGTGCGGCGGCTTCCACTATTTCATGTACGGTGGAGCCCATTGCCACCAGCGCCACGTCATGGCCTGCACGCAGGACATCAATCTTGCCTGGCGCAAAGCGGTAGGTTTCGTCATGCAGTTCCGGCAGGGCTTTACCGTCAAGACGGATATAGACCGGGCCAACGTGGTCGAGGGCGTAGTCAATAATCTGGCGGCACTCGTTTGGGCTCGACGGCGCATAAATCTCGATGTTGCCAAAGCCGCGCATGATGGCGATATCGTCGATGCTGTGGTGGGTACTGGCGAGTGGGCCGTAGCTGGCACCCGCGTTCAGGCCAAACAGCTTCACGTTGGTGTTGTTGTAGCAAATGTCGACCTTGATCTGCTCGTTGGCGCGTGAGATCAAAAACGGTGCGGCGTTGCAGGTGACGGCAATTTTACCGCCAATTGCCAGCCCGGCGGCGGCACCGACCAGCGTCTGCTCGGCAATCCCGACGTTCACTAACCGGCCAGGGAAGCGCTGCATAAACGGAGAAATTTTTGCCGTGGAGGTCGAATCCGCCACCACCGGCACCAGGTCCACGCCGCGATCGACGGCATCAATAAAGGCATCAACCATCACCGTAGCGAGATGTTCGCTTTTACTCATCTTTCAGTTCCTCCAGCGCCAGTTCAATTTCTTCGCCTTTTGGCACGCGGTGGTGCCATTCAGGACGCCCCTGAATAAACGAGATCCCGGCACCTTTGGTGGTATGGGCGATCACCACGTGGGGTTTACCGCCAGGCTGCAAACCTTCCAGGGTGGCGACCACGTCGGCCATGTCATTACCGTTGCAGGCGGTCACTTCCAGCCCGAACGCTTTCCATTTCTCATCCAGCGGGTCGGTATTAAGGATCTCTTTGGTTGAGCCCGCCAGCTGCAGGTTGTTTTTGTCGTTGATGATGAACAGGTTATCCAGCTGATAGTGGGCGGCCACCAGCGCGGCTTCCCAGTTGCTGCCTTCTGCCAGTTCGCCATCACCGGTCACCACAAACACCCGGCGCTTACTGTTGCTGCGCTTCGCCGCCAGCGCGATCCCCACCGCCACCGGCAGGCCGTGGCCCAGCGCGCCGGTATTCAGCTCGATACCCGGTGTTTTATGCTTCACCGGATGGCCGGGCAGGTGCGAGTCGGCATGCTGATAGGTGGATAACCATTCGACGGGGATAAACCCGGCCTCGGCCAGCACACAGTAGTACCCGCCAACCGCATGGCCTTTCGACTGAATGTAGATGTCGCGTTCGTCGCTGTCCTTCAGTTGAGGAGAGCAGTTCAGAATGCGGAAGTAGAGCGCGGTAAGCAGTTCGACCTGCGAGAGATCGGCGCCAGTATGGCCGCCTGCCGGGCTTTCGGCATTCAGCACGATGATCCGGCGGCGAATCGAGCGCGCTCGGGTTTCAAGCTCCGCGATAGAGAGCGAGAACGGATTCATAACATACCTCCTGAATTTATAATCTGTTGTGAATAATTATTCCAGCCGGGTAAAGCAATCCCCCTTTGCAGGATCTGAAACACCGTAACCGGTGCTACAGCAGGGATTTCATGACCGCTTTGAATATATATTCAATGCTGATTTATTATTCATGATATGTAAGATATGCCTTGCTCCGGGGTTTGTCTACGGTTTGAGCAGGCAAATTTCGAAGAAAGGAGAAAAGGATCACATTTGGCTGGCCGATCGCGATCGCCCTTGCTTGTTAAATATTCAGGGATGAATAAAAATAACGACAGCCGATTGAGGGGAACGTTATGTCTAAGCAGGATGAACAGCGATTACTGGTCAAGATCGCGACACTTTACTACAGCGAGAACAAAAAGCAGTCCGAGATTGCCTCGCTGCTGCATCTCTCCCAGTCCTTTGTGTCGCGGGCGTTAACGCGCTGCCAGAAAGAGGGGCTGGTCAAAATTACCGTCGTCCAGCCGACCAACATTTTTGTCTCGCTGGAAAAGGCGCTGGAAGAGCAGTACGGCATTCGTCAGGCGATTGTGGTGGACGTGGGCGAAGACCCTACCGGGGCACAGATTAAGCACGCCATCGGCAGCGCGGCGGCGCACTATGTTGAAACCCGTCTGCGCCCGGAAGACCTGGTCGGCATCTCCTCCTGGAGTAGCACCATCCGCTGCATGGTAGATGAGATGCACCCGCAAAATATTCGCGCGGCCGGGGTGATCCAGCTGCTGGGTGGGGTGGGGCCGAACGGCAACGTGCAGGCAACGATCCTGACGCAGCAGTTGGCGGCGCACCTTGGCTGCCCGGCGGGTCTACTGCCGTCCCAGAGCATTGAACACTCGGTAGAAGAGCGTGCCCGGCTGGTCAGCAGTCCGGACGTGGCGGATGTGGTTGGCAAATTTGCCGAAGTGGACGTGGCGATTGTCGGTATCGGCGAACTGGAGCCCTCTCAGTTGCTGAAAAACTCCGGTAACTACTACAACGAAGATATGCTCAAGCTGCTGGCCGAGCGCGGGGCGGTGGGTGACATCTGCCTGCACTATTACGACGCCAAAGGCGAGCCGGTACTCACGCCAGAAGAGGACCCGGTGATCGGCATGGAGCTGGCGCAGATCCGCGCCTGTCCGCAGGTGATTGCTCTCGCGGGTGGAGCAGAAAAGCGGAATGCGATCCTCGGTGCGCTGGAGGGAAAATATATCGATGTCTTGATCACTGATTACCCGACAGCACGTGACCTGCTCAAAGCATAAATCCTATCCTGTTGAATTATCTTATTTAAAAAAATGCCCGAACCCTCGGGCATTAAATTAATATTGACTAAGTTCACAGATGAAACTTAATGACCTTCACTTTGTTTCCTGTGTTTACTAATGTTGGGTCGCTGTCCCCTACAGTCCACAATCGGAAGGTGAAAAAAAATGAAAAGCGCCGCCATAACCCCTGTCAGTTTTCGAGAGAAAGTGTGCTACGGCCTGGGAGATACCTCGGCCAATATCTTTATGGGCATGACGATGATGTTCTTGTCCATTTACTATACCGACGTGTTTAAACTCAGCCCCGCAGCAATGGGAACCTTGTTTCTGATTACGCGGCTGATTGATGCCATCAGCGACCCGATCATTGGTTCGCTCTCGGATCGCACCCGTTCACGCCTGGGCCGCTACCGCCCCTGGCTGCTGTGGTTTGCCATTCCCTATGGCCTGAGCTGCGCGGCGGTCTTCTTCTCGCCGGAGCTGGGTGAAACCGGCCGCACGCTGTATGCCTATATCACCTACATAATTCTGGTGTTGAGCTTCAGCCTGGTGGTGGTGCCGTATGTCTCGCTGCTGGGGGCGATTTCCGCCGACAGCGGAGAGCGTATCCAGATTAATGCTATTCGTTTCCCGCTGGCTAAAGTCTCTTATTTAATCTGCTCCCTGTTGGTGCCTGCCTTAATTGCGCTGTTCGATAACGATGTGGTGGGCTATCGCGTGGTGATGTGCGGCATCGGTATTTTGTCTACCGTGCTGGTGTTGATCTGCTATTTCAATACTACCGAGCGCGTGCTGCCCGATAATAGCGACGCCCTGAGCCTGAAGCAGCAGGTGAAATATGTCTTTAAAAATGACCAGGCGATGATTGTCTTTGCCGCGCAAACCGTGGTGATGGTTATGAATACCCTCAAATTTGGTGCGGCAGCCTATTTCGTTAAATATGTGCTGAGTATGCCGACCTCATTTTTAAGTCTCTTGCTTACCGCCGGTTCGATTGCCGGGATCCTTGCCCCTTTATTAACCGGTTATTTTCTGAAAAAGGGCTGGGTTAAACGGATCCCGCTGCTGGTGGGGAGCCAGATCGTCGGCGGTATGATCACCCTCGCCATCGGCCTGACGCCGGTTAGTGCTATCTGGTTCCATGCGCTGCTGTTTGTGCTGGCGACGCTGGCCGTAGAACTTATCGCGGTGATTATCTGGGCCACGGTTGCCGACGTTGCCGATTACGGTTTCCACCGTTTCGGGGTACGTATTAACGGCATGATTGGCGGCGGGATGTTATTTGCCACCAAGGCCGGGATGGCGATTGGCGGGGCGATTATTGGTTATGTGCTGGCCTGGTTTGGCTATAACCCCGACACCATGAGCAGCGCCTCTGAAAATCAATTATCCGCGTTTATGCTGCTTTATGCCTGGCTGCCCGCGGTCTGCATGTTTATGGCCGCCGCATTATTCTCTCGCTACAAACTCGATGAAAAGGCGTGCCAGACCTTTATTCAGGACAGTGAACATTCAACATCAGGAGTGGGTTATGAAAAAGCTGCACATTGAGGGACGAAGCTTTTATGACGGTGACAGTCAGCCTTTTTTCTGGACGGCATGCACCGCATGGGAACTGTTCCATAAATTAACCCTCCCGGAGGCGGAACGCTATTTACGTAATCGTGCGGAAAAAGGGTTTAACGTGGTGCAGGCGGTGGCGGTATGCGAGCTGGACGGGCTGCACACCCCAACCTATGAAGGCGGGCATCTGCCGTTTAGCGACCTGACGACGCTCAAACCTAATGAGGCCTACTTCGACCATCTGCGCGCCGTCACGGTGTTGGCTAACCAGCTCGGCATCACCCTGGCGCTGGTGCCGATGTGGGGTTCGCACTGGAGCGTCAATAATAGCTGGGGGCAGGATAAAGCCCCGCTGTTTAATCGACATAACGTCGCAACCTTCTGCCGCTATCTGAGCGATAAACTGGAAGGCACCGGCATTATCTGGATGATTGGCGGTGACCGGGCGATAGCCAGTGATGACCAACGCCAGCTGCTGGAGGAGATGGCAAGCGGTCTGCGGTCGGGCAGCAGCGGAGATGCGCCGATCACCGTTCACAGCCAGGGTGGGCGCAGCACGCTGGATATGACAGGCGATCGTCCGTGGCACGATTTTGTGGTCTGGCAAACCGGGCATATGGGCCAGGCTTATCCGTCATGGCGGCCCATTGAGATGGATTATCAGCGCCAGCAAAAGCCGGTACTCGACGGCGAGCCATGCTACGAAGCCCACCCGGTGATGTGCCAGCACCAGTTCAAACGTTCGCAGGATGCCAGCCGCTTTACCGACCGCGAAGTGCGTCGCACCAGCTACTGGTCCGTGTTTGCCGGTGGGGCGGGCATTACCTACGGTTGCTACAGCCTGTGGCAGATGCGTCGCCCGGAAGATGACGCCGTCGCCATCCCGGAAAGTGCTGCCAGTACCTATCAGGGGGATACCATCCCATACTGGTTCGAGGTGCTCAATTACCCTGGGGCGTTCAATATTGGCACTTTGCGCCGGTTTATCGAATCCCTGCCGCGCTGGTGGCAACGTGAGCCGGATCAAGCCTTGCTGCTGAACGCCAACCCCACCGACCACAAGCACTGTCGCGCCATGCGTGATAGCCAGCGGGGCTGGATTGCGGTGTACATCCCCGAGCAACAAAACGTGGTGGTCGATGTGCGGGATTTTGCCGACAGTGGCTTTACCATCAGCTGGTTCGATCCCCGCTACGGCGTAATGAACCGGGTCAGCAGCGATATCTCGGAGACCTTTTTCCTCAGTATCGATCCTCCTGATACCGGGACGGACTGGGTGCTGGTGTTAAGCAAAAAAGAGAACTGAAATTGCTGTGCTCCATGATGTTATGATAGCGGCGCGATGAGGCATTGACGCGCACAGAGGCTTAACGTCATGGATTATAAAAAGCAGATCCTCAATATCCTGCACAGTGAAAACGAGTCGCGGGCGGAAATGACCCGCCGACTCGGCGTCACCAAAGCATACATTACCAAACTCACCTCCCAGCTTCTGGCAGAGCGCCTGATCGAGGAGCGGGAGGTGAAAGACGTCACCTTTGGCCGTCCCCAGCAGATGCTGGCGGTAAAAAGCTACGCCTGGTACAGCGTCAACATCATGCTGCGCAGAGGCAATGTGCAGGCCAGCCTCAACGACTACAACACCCAACTCCCGCCCCTGACCACCCACACCCGCATGCTGCCAGAGGTGATGACCCCGGCTGGGTTAACCGCTGAACTGGTGGCGTGCGTGAAAGCCCTGTGCGAATCGTCGCAGCTGCCGATGTCAAGAATCAAGGTTGTGAGCGTGGCGCTGCAGGGGGGCATTGAACATTTCACCGGCGTTGTGCGCTATTGTCCGCTGTTTGTTGATAACAACGTCAATCTCAGGGCATTAGTGGAAGAGAGCACCGGCATCCCGACCCGGGTATATAACATTGCCCACTGCACCACCTATCTGCTGGCGAAGCTTTCTCCGGGCATGTCCTGGGTGGCGTTTATGCCAGGCTTTGGCAGCCTGGGCTATGGCTATTGCATGAATGGCCAGACCGGGCTTGGGGAAAACGGCTTCTACCCGGAAATCGTGCATCTGCCGTGGGAAGGGGGGATTGAGCAGGCGTTTAACGTCGATGAAAATCGCCAGCAGGAGACGCTGCTCACCACCGCCAAGGCGCTTTATTTCGCGATTTGCTGCACCGCGCCGGTACATAATATCAAAACCGTTATTGTCACCGGGGAGCTGTTCGAAGATTACGGTGATGCCATTTTGCCGTTGGCGCAGAGTATGCTGGACAACTCTTCGGATCGGCACATCAGTGAGATTCGCATTCGTCACTATAAGACGGGCTATCACTATGGGGTGAAGGGGCTGGTTCAGCTCAGTGCCGACAGCATTACCGATCTACTGGTGTAACGGCGGGGCAGTGCCCCGCCGCACAGAGCCGCTATTTGCCCTCCATTACCGCCTTTTGCGCCACCACCGCCGCTTTCTGCTGCATCCGGTTTTGCATCTGGTCAATGATCACCGCCACGATAATCACCAGCCCTTTGATCACCATCTGCCAGAACTCGCTGACCCCCATCATCACCAGTCCGTCGGCCAAAAAGCCAATCACAAAGGCGCCAATCAGGGTGCCAAGAATAGTGCCACGCCCGCCGGCCAGCGACGTTCCGCCCAGTACCACCGCGGCGATGGCGTTCATCTCAAAGGCGGTGCCGTTGGCCGGATGGCTCGCCAGCAACTGGGCGGAGACCACAATCCCGGCGATGGCGGCGCAGAAACCCGACAGAGTGTAGACCAGGATTTTCACCCGTTTGACCCGCACCCCGGAAAGCTCCGCTGCGCGTTCGTTATCGCCGATGGCGTACACGTGGCGGCCAAACGGCAGGCGGCGGGCGATATAGGCGATCACCAGCGCCAGCACAATCATCATCCAGATGGCCCACGGAATGCCGAGCAGCGTTCCCGCGCCTATTTCATCAAAACCGGTATTGCCCAACTGCGGATTGCCGGACAACCCTGGGAAGGTCTGCCCGTCGGAGGTGAGCATCGCGGCACCGCGCAGCACGTACATGGTGCCGAGGGTGCAGATAAAGGGTGCCACGTTATAGCGGGTGATGATCCAGCCGTTTATCGAGCCGATAAAGGCGCCAATCAGCAGAACGATGGGCACAATGACCCACACGCTTGGGAAGATGGCGATGCCAAACATCGGCAGCACAATGCCTTTGGTGATCATCCACCCGGCGATCATCCCGCACAGCCCAAGCGTAGCGCCAATCGACAGGTCGATCCCGGCGGTGATGATCACAAAGGTGATCCCCAGTGCCAGGAAGGCGTTGATGGCGATGTGTTTAATCATAATCACCAGGCTGCCCGGGGAGAGAAAACCGGGCACGGTCATGGTGAAAAAGCCGACGATTAAAAACAGCGCAATGAAGGTGCGCATCTTCAGCAACAGCAGGAGTAATTTTTCCCGGGAAGGCGCGGCCCCTTTTTGCGGCATCAGCGCGACAGATTGTGTTGTTTTCATATCAGAACCCCTGAGCACTTGCGGTTACCAGTGCCGATTCTTCGGCCCGATCGCGAACAATATCGGCGGTGAGTTTGCCGCCGGACATCACCAGAATGCGGTCAGATACCGCCATAATCTCTTTCAAATCTGAGGTGGAGAACACCACCGCAATCCCCTCTTGCGACAGCTGCACCATCATGCGAAACACGTCCGCTTTGGCGCCCACGTCGATGCCGCGCGTCGGTTCATCCAGAAACAGCACCTTCGGGTTGGTCAGCAGCGAGCGGCCAATCACCACTTTTTGCTGATTACCGCCGCTGAGGGCCTGGATCTCCACCTCCGGAGCTGAGACCTTGATCGACAGGTTGCCGATGGTGCTGGCGACCACTTCCTGCTCGGCTTTTTGCTCGATGGCAAAGCCGCGCTGCAGACGCCGCCACAGGCTGGCGATGGTCAGGTTGCTGGCGACCGACGAGCCCGGGAAAATCCCGGTGCGTTTACGGTCTTCCGGCACCAGGCTCATCCCCATGCGGATGCGCTCGGCGGTGGTCAGCCGCTGCGGCACCGGCTTGCTGTCGAGCCACAGCTTGCCCAGATAGTTGCGTTCGGTGCCGAGCATGCATTCGAACAGCTCGGTACGCCCGGCGCCCATCAGGCCATAGATCCCGACAATCTCTCCGGCATTCACCTGGAAGCTGACGTCGTTAACCACCGTGTTCCCGGCCCCGTTGACGCAGGTAATGTGCTCCGCCTCCAGCACCGGGGCACCGAAGGTACGGCCGGGCTCGAGGAAGTTACTCACCGGGTCGCTGCCGAGCATCTCGCGCACAATCCACGGCACGTCGATGTCCTGCACCTTCGCCTCGGCCTGGAATTTGCCGTCGCGCAGAATGGTGATCACATCGCCTATCGCCATCAGCTCTTCCAGCCGGTGAGAGATATAGATGATGGAGACGCCCTGGCGGGTCAGCTCGCGGATCACCCGAAACAGAATATCGACTTCGGTTTTGCTCAGCGCCGAGGTGGGCTCGTCGAGGATCAGGATGTCTGCGTCCTCGGCCAGCGCTTTGGCGATCTCGATCAGCTGCTGCTGACCGACTTTCAGATTGCCGACCAGCTCGCGCGGGGAGATAGGCTGATCGAGGCGTTTCAGCAGCTCCGCTGTGCGGCTCTCCTGCTCGGCCTCGTTAATCGGCATCACCCCTTTTTGCAGCTCGCGGCCAAGGAAGATGTTCTCCGCCACGCTGAGATTTTCAAACAGGTTCAGCTCCTGGTGCACCATGCCAATTCCGTGCGCGGCGGCATCGCGGGTGTTGGCGATCTTCACCTGTTTGCCGTTCAGCCACATCTCGCCGAGACTTGGCTGCTGTACCCCGGCGAGGATTTTCATCAGCGTTGATTTTCCGGCGCCGTTCTCGCCGATAATCACGTTCACTTTGCCGCGCCAGACGCGGTAATCGACCTTGTCCAGCGCCACGGTGCCGGGGAACAGCATCGAGATGCCGTGGGTGCTGAGGATAATGTCCTCTGCCGGGTTGTCGCTCATCACGGCGTCTCCTGTTTCAGTTCCAGCGCCGTCGCCTCGCTCGCTTTCCCGGCTGTCAGGGTGGTGGCGAACAGGACGGTGGCATTTTTCCCGCTCCAGCTGTCATCGATCTTCGGCAGATGCTTCACCGCCTCGCGATTTAACGCGCGGGAGAGTTGGGCATACTGCACCTGGTTGGTAAATTCATCGAAGCGGAATCCGGCGGCATCGCGGATGGCGTTGCCGCGCATCACCGACCCGGCCTGGATGGCCAGTGGCTGACCGTTTACCGTCATCACCAGCTTCTGTTCACGTTCGCTGCTGGCATCCACGCGCTCGACCTTACCGGTCAGCCGGACGAAGACGCTCTGCGGTTTCTCAGAGGGCGTGTTCAGCTGGGTGGAGAGCGCGCTGGCGTCCAGCGCATGATTTTTGGCGGCATCAAGGATCCGGGGCTGCCAGGTTTGTTGCGCGATCTGCTCGGGGGTCTGGTTGTCAAAGCTGGCTTTGGCATTGGGATCGGCAGGCATTATCGGCTTGCCGTTCTCATCCAGGTCCACCACCGTGCAGGCCGTCAGCAACAGGGCAGCTGCGCCTGTCAGCGCAGCGCCCCATTGTGTTAAACGCATACTGCCTCCGCTTATTTGCTGAGGTTAAACAGATTCAACTTGCTGGCGTTGGTCTCATCAATCAGCACGCAGTCCATCAGCTGTTTCTCGTCTTTTTGCGCTTTGCCGTTTTTCAGGTAGTAATCTGCCTGCTCAACGGCCATCTGCGCCTGCTGCCAGCCCGGCTGCAGAACGGTGGCTTTGATGTTGCCTTTTTTCAGGATTGAGTCGCGGGTGTAGTCGCTGCCGTCAAAGCCGACCACAATCACGTTGTTTTTCCCGGCGGCTTTCAGCGCCGCTTCGGCACCCAGCGCCATGGTGTCGTTACCGGAGATCACGCCCACGATATCGGGGTTGGTTTGCAGGATGGCTTCCATACGGGTGAAGGCTTCAGTCTGGCTCCAGTTGGCGGTTTGCTGCGCCACCATCTTCATGTCCGGATAATCATCAATAACGTCGTGGTAGCCCTGCGAACGCACGCCAGCGTTGGTGTCCGACGGACGGCCCAGCAGCTCAACGTATTTCCCTTTGCCGTCCAGCAGCTTGACGAACTTCTCGGCACCGAGCTGCGCGCCCTGATAGTTGTTCGACACAATCTGCGCCACGGCGACGCCGGTTTTGTTGATTTCACGATCGATCAGGAAGGCAGGGACGCCCGCCGCTTTGGCCTTTTCCAGCGGACCGACGGTGGCATCTGCCCCGGCGTTATCGAGGATAATCGCTTTCGCTTTACGGGCGATGGCGGTTTCAATCAGCTGGTTTTGTTTGTTCACGTCATCGTCGTGCGAGGCGACAAGCGTGGTGTAACCCAGCTCTTTCGCCTTCGCCGCCGCGCCGTCGGCTTCAGCCTTGAAGAACGGGTTGTCGTGAGAAGGGGTAATAATCGCAATGAGTCCGTTATCGGCGGCAAACAGGGAGCCGGAAGCGGCGATCATTGAGGCCAGTAAAGCGGATTTTACAAAGGTCTTGTTCATTCTTTTTCTCCACATTGAATATTTATTCAATAATGATTTATTATTCAATGTAACGATAAGTCTGCCTGATTAAACTGTCTACGGTTTAGGCAGCTAATTTCTTAAAAGGAGAAAACGATCACGATCCTGAGCGGTTATTCATCACAAATCAGGGTTACCACCATCGCGTCAAGGCGACACCAGTGCAGGGTAAATGGCTGATTTTGTGCAAAGGGTGGGAGAGGGCGGGTCAACGTCAGCGTCAGGGTGTCGGCATTCAGCGCGGTGATGCGTGCGCTGTCAAAGCCCATCCACGCCTGCACCTGCGGGAACAGCGCCTTAAACAGACTCTCTTTGGCGCTAAAGGTGAGGGTAAAGGCCAGATCGAAAGGCAGACCGCTTTGGGTCAGCAGCTGCGCTTCCTGCGGATGAATTGCGCCGTCCTGAATTTCACGAGATTCTTTTTCGGCGATGATTGATTCGCAATCGATGCCTGTTAACCCATTTTGGCGACATATCGCCACGGCCTGCGTTCCGCTATGGGAAATACTGCCGGTGATGCCTGTCGGCCACAGCGGTTCCCCATTGTTGCCAATGCCAGGAACGGTCTGCCCGTTCAGAGCATGAAAGGCGGCGATGCGCCCGGCCAGGTGATCGGCTTTGCGCTTGCGCCCGGCTTCTGCCAACTGATGATAGTGCGGGAGCCAAAGCAGATCGGCGTCGGAAAAGGTCGAGGGATTGAAGGTGATGTGGTGAACAGTCTGTCCGGCGAGAAGAAAGGTGGCGTGGGTAGTGAACATGGGCTTCTCGTAACGGACAAAAAAGGGAGGTCTATGTTAGCAATGCCTGCCGGGCTGATACAGGGTATTTCATCGTTTTAAACCTCCCGACGTTTGATGCAAAGTCCAGGAGCCAGGGTTGAGTACAGCCTAGGTGGATGCAACCACAGAGATTAAGGCCGCGCTGACTGCGGCCGGTACGTCAATCGGTGCGAATTGAGTCTGTCAGCTCTGTGCCAGAAGCGGAAGTTGCAAAATGGGGTTATTTCAATCAAAACGTGACGTCACAACCAGCCGACGCTCTCTCTCCATTTATAATTAGTAACTTTATCATTTTCGCTTATTTTTTTAGAGATAGAGCGAGGCTCTCTTCCTAGATACTCAGATATTTCTGTCGGGGACAAATCAAAATCGACAAGCATGACTCTAAGTTTTTCCATTTCCTTTAAAGTCCAGGGCTTGCCAAAATTTTCATAAAGAGAGACCTTATGCTCCCTGATAGTTCGCTTTCTCTGAGTTTCACTTTCCCTCTGAAAAATCTCGCTTTTAAACTGTGAACGGAACTCTTTACAGAAATTGTCATCAGTTTTTTTGTTATACAGATTGCTAACAATAAGTTGGGATGCCGGATCTAAATCAGGCGTATCAATAATAAAAACCTTGACCTTTTCCATATGTGGATATTCAATTTTACCCAATATGCTTAGTTGTTTTATATTAAAAAAACCTCTTAAATCAAAAGATTTAATGAGTTTTGATTGGATTACACTTTCAATCCTGCTTGCATTTGAATAACAGTAACTTGCCATTGGAAGGGCCCAAACTACCAGTTGAGGAATATATTTTTCTAATGCAATGCTCTGCCAGTCAGCATCAAAGGTTTGGCTTTTTGCTAGCATGTTTTTCGGCAAATCAGAATACAATGTTGTAGATGCCCATATCTTATAATCCTTCGCCAAGGCTTGATAGTGCTTTGTGTGGTTATGAATTTTATAAGCTGACATGAAGCGATACACATCGTCATCGTGACCCGCGTCGTAAATTGTTCGGTTTCCTCTCAGGTAACCGTCGTAATGTTCGTTTATCCTTCTACCTACATTACAACTTACCCCCACGTAAACCACACGATTGAAAAGTCCTTTATGGACAATAAGATAAACTCCGCTACAGCCAGATTTCCTGGCTTCTGATATAGAACCTAAAAATCTCCATTCCATAATTAAATCCATTATTATTGCTACTTTTTTTGTTTGTCATTATTCTCGTGAAGCTTCAATAAATTAATCTAGGGGCTAAGGGCAAAGACTAATATACTTATCATCGTTAGCGATTATATAGTGTAGTGGCGCAATGTACTTGAATGTGCATGTGGAGAAAACATATCGTTGTTGATTAACATGACCAGCTCCTTGTTGATTCACACAGAATGTTGTTAGCAATGTCCGCTCCTTGCTCACAGCGGACCATCTTCCACCTCGCACCAGAAGCGGACATCATGAGTATTATTGCGGATTAAACACCGCGACATTTCTCTAATCTGATATCAGTATCATTTATAGCCTTTTTATTACCCCAGCCGAGTTGCAAATAGAATCGCGCCGCACGACTATTTTTATCCGTTTCCAGCCAGGCAATCTCATGATGTTTGAACAATTCATGCTCGGCCAGCTCAACAAGGCTTCGGCCAATACCCTTGCCTTCATATTCCGGCAGAACAAACGCCGCAAAAAGACATCCTTCATCCGGCAAAATCATTGAGAAGCCCACGACGTTGTCGTTTACGGTTGCAACCCATGCGCATCGACTCTGTTGTATCAGATCGGCAACGACGCTTTCGTTAATCCCCATCTGCTGCATTTCTTCGCGGCTCAGATGATTCTCGATAACCGAGGTTCTAACGTCGAAAATACTATCAACATCAGAAAGTAGAGCTGATCTTGTATAGATATTCATAAGTATTATTCCATGTTTGACAACATAAACATTGAGAACATTGCGCGGCACTTGGTTATTTATTGAGCGGTATCGGGCATGATTTTTCTCCACCACTCAGGCTTCATATCCTGAAATGAGTGAGATTGTGGCGAAAACATCGCGCATTCATTGTGGTCAAAAATACCGCTTAGCAATGCAGTCACCGGAGTGTCGTCGATAGCACCGACTGAACTGCCACACCTGGCACAAAATGCTCTGGATGAAGTCGTAGATGAGCGGAACAGAGAAGGCGTGCCCCCTTCACCCGTCCATTTAACATCCGCCGAGTTGAATTCAAGCCATACTGCGGTCTGACAACCAGAATGCTTCTGGCATATATCGCAGGAGCAGGAATGAGAGGAAGCAGGGTTAATCGCTGTGAATCTGATAAACCCGCATAAACACCCACCTGATAATGTCAATTCCATATCAGTCGATACCTTATCAACGCTCGGAGAGTGATAAAGATAGCATCGTCAGCTCCTCGCTCACAGCGGAGGGAGCAGGTCAGGGGTTCTCCCGTTCACCTTATATTCTGCTGAACATAAGGTGAACGGATCGTTCATCAATACGTAACTGATGAGCATGACAACGCACGTTGCCTTAACGCTCTCATCAGAACTGCGTATTGACACTCATATACCATGTACGGCCTGGCTCGTTATAGGTATAAGCCCCCGCACCGTACATGTACGCGCCAGTCGCGGTATTCCCGGTGGTCTGGGCGTTACCCGCACGCCATACGCGCTTGTCGAAGACGTTATCCACGCCGCCGGTCAGGCTGACGTATTTGGTCACGTCCCAGGTCGCGCTCATGCCCACGATGCTGTACGGACTGACTTCATCCAGCTCAGAACCGGTCGCCGGTTGGCCTTTGTAGTTGTACTTCTTCGGCTGCTGCTTGCCGTACCAGGTGAAGGTAGACTGCACTGACAGATCCTGCTGTACCTGCCAGCTCAGGGTCGAGTTCAGCGTGTACTCCGGGATGATCGACAGACGGTCGCCGGTCTCTTTGTTCTTACTCTGCAGCATGTAGGTGATGTTGTTAGTCCAGTTAACCGCATCGCTGACCGGTACGTTCAGCGTACCTTCCAGACCTTCAACTACCGCTTTTGGCACGTTTTCCCACTGGTAGATATCCGTTTTGGTTTTGCCGAGTGAGGTCTGACCCACTGGCGCGTAACCGGCTTCAATCTTGTCGCGGTAGTCGTTACGGAACCAGGTCACGCCCGCCAGCCAGCCGTCGCGTTTCCACTCCAGGCCAATCTCTTTGTTGATGCTGGTTTCGGCTTTCAGATCCTCGTTACCCAGCATGTAGCAGCCGACGCCGTCGGCGCTGGCGTAGCAACCCTGGCCTTTGCTGTACAGCAGGTAGTTCGGGTTGGTCTGGTACAGACTCGGCGCTTTATAGGCGCGGGCGATACCCATTTTCAGGGTAAAGTCGTCGCCCAGGCCCTGAGACAGGTTCAGCGACGGGCTCCAGTTGTTACCCACCACCGAGTGATGATCGAAGCGCAGCGCCGGGGTCAGCATGGTGCTGTCGGTCAGCTCCATGTTGTTTTCGGCAAACAGAGAGAAGATCTCCGCATCGGAATACGGGCTGCGATTGTTGTCGATCCCCGGAACCGCGCCACCCTGCAGGGCCTGGCCGTTGGAGGACATGTCCTTCATACGCTGCTGATCCCATTCGGTGCCCAGGGTCAGGTTCTGGTTCACGATAAAGTCGATCGGCAGGTTGATTTCGCTGTGCAGCATCACGTCGGACAGGTCGGTATCGGTAAACTGGTTGCTGTTAAACAGCCCTTCCAGACCGCCCGCCAGCCCTTCGCCCAGACGCGAGTTGCGGGTGTGCTCGTACTGCGCCCAGTTGCTGGTGGTGATGCCGTTATCCCAGCCGCCGTTCCAGGTCACGGCGAAGTTCTGCCGATACAGACGGTTGGTCTCTTTGCCGTAGTTTTGCTTCACCAGGCCACTGCTGCTGTTGTCATTGTTGGTGTTCTGCGTGTCGCCGGCGTACAGGTTGTTCTGACGGCTGTAGCCCGCTTCAAACTGCAGGGACTGCATCGGGGCAAAGTCCCAGCGCAGCACGCCGTTAACGTCTTTATTTTCAACCCCTTCACGCCCGGCGGGCAGCGTATCGGCATAGGCGCCGGTACGTTCAGACTGATGGCCTTGGTTGATATCCCACGCGTCGGCCTGGGTTTTATCAAGGTTGCCGTATAAGCGGAAGCTGAAATCCCCGCCCAGCGGGCCGTTGAGGCTAAAGTTGGTGCGTTTGGTGGAGCCCTCTTCTTTATGCTCAGGGGCATTCAGATAGGTGTTCCAGGCGCCATGCCACTCGTTGCTGATTTTTTTGGTGATGATATTCACCACGCCGCCCGCGGCGCCGTTGCCATAACGTGCGGCGGCCGGGCCACGGATCACTTCAATGCGCTCAACCATCTCTGGTGGCACCCAACCGGTATCGCCCCGGGTGTCACGTTCGCCGCGCCAGCCCAGACGGATGGAGTTGCGGCTGGTGACGGGCTTGCCGTCAATCAGGATCAGGGTGTTTTCCGGGCCCATTCCGCGGATATCAATCTGGCGATTGTTACCGCGCTGGCCGCTGGTGGAGTTGCCGGTCAGGTTCACGCCCGGCATAGTGCGGATGATCTCAGCCACATCGCGTGCAGGCGGGTTTTTACGGATCTGATCGGCGGTAATGGTCGACACGCCCGGCGCCTGCAGGTTCTGCTCGGCGGCGGTGATCACCATCGTATCTTCTGTTGCGGCGGTGTCGGCGGCCATGGCCGGCAGTGCTACACCGTAGATCCCCAGATTGACCAGTAAGGCCAGAGAGTGAAGCTTGTTATTCATTGTATGTCCTGCTTTTCGGTGCCGTATTCCCCATGGCTCCATTCCCTAACGGGTGAGGAGACGGCATGATATCGCCCGCAATTTGCGAAAACGCCTCGTTCCTGAGTCCGTACGCAGTGCAGGGCATGGCTATAAATTGTTCGCGCTTCCCACAGCGCGCCCATACGCTATTGCAAATGAAAATAGTTATCAATAATATTATCGATATTGTTTATCTTTTATCAAAAAAACAGAACAGGTCTTGGGGTTAACTCGGTGACAACGCTGGAAGCGGGAAGCAATGCCTGGTGGCAGGCAAAAAAAGGGCCCGAAAGGGTGCCGGAAGGGGATCATTATAAAGTCACGTTCTGGTGGCGTGACCCCGGTGGAACGCAGCACACCTCGCCGCTCAAACGGGTGTGGCTCTACATCACAGGTGTGACCGATCACCACCACAACGCCCGCCCGCAGACGCTGGTGCGCATTGCCGATACTGACATCTGGCAGTGGCAGGGTGAGTTCAGCCCCAGTTGGCGCGGAAGCTACTGTTTTATCCCCTCTGAACATGACGACGATTTCGTTGAGTCAGTGTTTGCCACCGATCCGCCGGACCGCATGGCCCTGCGCGAAGGCTGGCGCAAACTGCTGCCCAACGCCATCGCCGATCCGCTTAACCCGCAGCACTGGCGCGGTGGACGCGGGCACCCGGTCTCGGCGCTCGAAATGCCGCAGGCCCCGCTGCAGCCCGGTTGGGATCGTCCCGACGCGTCGTACCCGCCACCCCAGTGCATCTCCTGGACCAGCGAAAGGCTGGGCAATACGCGTCGGGTGTGGATCTTCACGAGTGGCGAGGCAACTCCGCACGAGCGCCCGCTGGCGGTGCTGCTTGACGGGCAGTTCTGGGCCGAAAGCATGCCGGTATGGCCCGCACTGACCGCTCTCACTCACAGCAATCAACTGCCGCCCGCCGTCTATGTCTTAATCGACGTTATCGACACCGCCCACCGCAGCCGCGAGCTGCCCTGTAACCCCGACTTCTGGCTGGCGGTGCAGGAAGAGCTCTTGCCAAAAATTCATGCACTCGCCCCGTTCAGCGACCGCGCCGATCGCACGGTGGTGGCCGGGCAGAGCTTTGGCGGCCTCTCCGCGCTGTACGCCGGGCTCAACTGGCCCCAGCGCTTTGGCTGCGTGCTCAGCCAGTCGGGCTCCTTCTGGTGGCCGCATCGCGGCGCGAACCAGGACGGCGTGATTATCGAACAGCTTAAAACCCAAAACCTGTCGGGGCAGGGCCTGCGCATCGTGCTGGAGGCGGGGCGACGTGAACCGCTGATTTACCGCGCCGCTCAGGCGCTGTATGCCGAACTACAGCACGCGCAGCCGCCGGTTGTCTGGCGTCCGGTTGACGGTGGACATGATGCACTTTGCTGGCGGGGAGGGCTGACGCAGGGGCTGATGACTCTCTGGCAGCCGCTTATTCAATAACGGAGTCTGGTATGGAATTCAGTAACCCCTTCGACGATCCGCAGGGTTTGTTCGCCATTGTGCAAAACGGTCAGCAGCAGTACAGCCTGTGGCCGCAGCAGTGCGCCTTGCCCGACGGCTGGCGCGTGGTGTGCGAGCCGCAGTCGCAGGAGGCGTGTCAGCAGTGGCTTGTCGCCCACTGGCAAACCCTTATCCCGGCCCATTTTGCACAGGTGAAATCATGAGCGCACAACATCCTCTCGTTGCCGCCCAGCCGGGGATCTGGATGGCGGAACAGCTTTCCGACCTGCCCAATGCCTGGAGTGTGGCGCATTACGTCGAGCTGAACGGCCCGCTTGACGCCCCACTGCTGGCGAAAGCGGTGGTGGCGGGCATGATGCAGGCCGATACCCTGCGCACCCGTTTTGCCGAAGATAACGGCGAAATCTGGCAGTGGGTGGACGACGCGTTCCAACTGCCGGAGCCGCAGATTGTCGATCTGCGTGCCGACGCCGATCCGCACAGTGCCGCGCTGGCGACAATGCACGCCGATCTGAATCAGAATCTGCGCGTCGACAGCGGGCAGCCGCTGGCCTTCCATCTGCTGATTCAGGTGGCGGATAACCGCTGGTACTGGTATCAGCGCTATCATCATTTAGTGGTGGATGGCTTCAGTTTCCCGGCCATTACCCGCCAGATCGTGGCTATTTACCGCGCCTGGTCGCAAGGCGAAACCATGCCAGCGTCCCCGTTTACCCCGTTTGCCGAAGTGGTGGAAGAGTATCAGCGCTACCGCGACAGCGAGGCCTATACCCGCGATGGCGCATTCTGGGCTGAGCAGCGCAAACATCTGCCGCCGCCGGTGTCGCTCTCCAGCGCACCGTTGCCGGGACGCGCGGCCACCACTGACATTCTGCGCCTGAAGCTGACTGCTGACCGCCGCGCATTCAGCAAGCTGACCCATGCCAGCCAGACCCAGCCAACCGATCTGGCCCTGGCGCTGGTGGCCCTGTGGCTCGCCCGTCTGACCGGGCGCATGGATTATGCTGCCGGTTTTATCTTTATGCGCCGAATGGGTTCTGCGGCGCTGACCGCGACTGGCCCGGTGCTCAACGTGCTGCCGCTGGCCGTGAACATCAACCCGCAGGAAACCCTGCCGGAACTGGCCCAGCGGCTGGCCGGACAGATGAAAAAAATGCGTCGCCACCAGCGTTACGACGCCGAGCAGATCGTTCGCGACAGCGGGGGATCTGCCCGGGATGAAGCGCTGTTTGGCCCGGTATTTAACGTCAAAGTGTTCGATTACCAGTTGGATCTCGACGGCGTACAGGCGGTGACGCATACCCTGGCGACCGGTCCGGTGAATGATCTCGAAATGGCGCTATTCCCGGATGAACAGGGCGGGCTGAGCATTGAGATCCTCGCCAACAAACAGCGTTACGATGAAGCCGCTCTGGTGCGCCATGTCGAACGCCTGCATGCCCTGCTGGCCCAGTTTGCCGCCAACAGCGACCTGCGCTGCGGCGAGGCGGAAACCCTCTCTGATGACGAGTATCGCCTGCTGGAGAACATCAACCAGACTGCGGTCCCGCTGCCGCTGACCACCCTGAGCACGCTGGTAGCGGAGCAGGCTGCGAAAACCCCGGACGCCCCGGCGCTGGCTGATGCCCAGTACAACCTGACCTATCGCCAGATGCGCGAGCAGGTAGTGGCTCTGGCGACGCTCCTGCGTGCACGCGGCGTCAAACCCGGCGACAGCGTGGCGGTGGCGCTGCCGCGTTCGGTGTTCCTGACCCTGGCGCTGCATGCCATCGTCGAGGCGGGGGCCGCGTGGCTGCCGCTGGACACCGGGTATCCCGACGACCGCCTGCAGATGATGCTCGAGGATGCGAAGCCGTCGCTGCTGATCGCCACCGACGACCAGCTCCCGCGCTTCAGCCATCTTCCGCTGGCCAGCTTTAGTTACAACACACTATTACCTGTGCTGGGTAGCGAACCGCTGCACCTGAGCACGCCGGAACAGACCGCCTATATCATCTTTACCTCTGGCTCCACTGGCCGCCCGAAAGGGGTGATGGTCGGACAAACCGCTATCGTCAACCGCCTGCTGTGGATGCAAAACCACTATCCGCTCACTGCACAGGATGTGGTGGCGCAAAAGACGCCGTGCAGTTTTGACGTGTCGGTGTGGGAGTTCTGGTGGCCGTTCATCGCCGGTGCGAAGCTGGTGATGGCCGAGCCGGAGGCGCACCGCGATCCGCTGGCGATGCAGGCATTCTTTGCGCAGTACGGCGTGACCACCACTCACTTTGTGCCATCGATGCTGGCGGCGTTTGTCGCCTCGCTGACACCGGAAAATGCGGCCTGCTGCGCCAGCCTGAAACAAGTGTTCTGCAGCGGCGAAGCCCTGCCGACCGGGCTGTGTCGCGAGTGGGAACAGCTCACCCAGGTGGCGCTACATAATTTGTATGGCCCGACCGAAGCGGCGGTGGACGTCAGCTGGTATCCGGCATATGGCCCGGAACTGGCCGCCGTCGAGGGCAACAGCGTGCCGATTGGTTTCCCGGTGTGGAACACCGGCCTGCGCATTCTGGACGCAATGATGCGCCCGGTGCCATTCGGTGTGGCGGGCGATCTGTATCTCACCGGCATTCAGCTGGCGCAGGGCTATCTTGGCCGCCCGGACCTGACCGCCAGTCGCTTTATTGCCGATCCGTTTGCCCCCGGCGAGCGCATGTACCGCACGGGCGATGTGGCCCGCTGGCTGGACAACGGCGCGGTAGAGTATTTAGGTCGCAGCGACGATCAGCTTAAAATTCGTGGTCAGCGCATTGAGCTGGGCGAAATCGACCGGACGATGCTGGCCCTGCCGGACGTGGCGCAGGCGGTGACCCATGCCTGCGTGATTAACCAGGCGACAGCCACCGGCGGCGATGCCCGCCAGCTTGTGGGCTACCTCGTCTCTGAGTCTGGCCTGCCGCTGGATCGCGACGCGCTGCTGGCGGAAATGAAAACCCAGCTGCCGCCGCATATGGTGCCGGTGGTGCTGCTGCAACTCAGCGACCTGCCGCTCAGCGCCAACGGTAAGCTGGATCGCAAGGCGCTGCCGCTGCCGGAACTGACCGTAAAAACCCCAGGACGCGCGCCGGAAAGCGAAGCGGAACACGCAATTGCGGCGGCGTTTTCCACGCTGCTTGGTTGTGAGATCAACGATATCGAGGCCGATTTCTTCGCCCTCGGCGGTCACTCGCTGCTGGCAATGCGTCTTGCCGCCAGCCTGAGCCGCCACTTTGCCCGCCAGGTCACGCCCGGTCAGGTAATGGTGGCGTCGACGGTGGGCAAACTGAGCGCCTTACTGGCATCAGGGATGAGCGACGAGCAGGCCCAGCGCCTGGGTTACGAGAACATTCTGCCGCTGCGCGAAGGTGATGGCCCAACGCTGTTCTGCTTCCACCCGGCTTCCGGTTTTGCCTGGCAGTTCAGCGTGCTGGCCCGCTATCTCAGCCCGCGCTGGTCGATTACGGGCATTCAGTCACCGCGACCAACGGGCCCGATGCAGCAGTGCGCCACGCTGGATGCGGTGATCGATGAGCATCTGGCGACGCTCTTAGCTCAGCAGCCGCAGGGGCCGTATTATCTGTTTGGCTACTCGCTTGGCGGGACGCTGGCACAGGGCATTGCCGCGCGTCTGCGCGAACAGGGTGAAGCGGTGGCCTTCCTCGGCCTGCTGGATACCTGGCCGCCGGAGACGCAAAACTGGAGCGAAAAAGAGGCCAACGGACTCGATCCGGCAGTTCTGGCTGAGATTGAACGTGAGCGACAGGCGTTTATTGCCGCCCAGCAGGGGCAGACCTCCAGCGAGCTGTTCACGGCAATTGAAGGCAACTACGCCGATGCAGTGCGTCTGCTGACCACGGCCCACAGTGCCAGGTTTGACGGCAAAGCCACGCTGTTTGTTGCCGAACGCACGCGAACGGTGGATCCTCAGGTCGCCTGGGCACCGTGGGTAGGGGAGCTGGAGGTGTACTGTCAGGATTGCGCCCACGTGGATATCATTTCCCCGCAGGCGTTTGAGACGATAGGGCCGGTGCTGAAGGGGATTCTGGGGTAGTTTCCCCTCACCCTAACCCTCTCCCCATAGGGGAGAGGGGATCGCACGGAGCGGTCTTTTCACCCTCGCCCCTTTGGGGAGAGGGGCTCGCACGGAGCCGTCTTTTCATCCTCGCCTCTTTGGGGAGAGGAGATCGCACGGAGCCGTCTTTTCATCCTGCCGCTTTGGGGAGAGGGGATCGCACGGAGCCGTCTTTTCATCCTGCCGCTTTGGGGAGAGAGGATCGCACGGAGCTGTCTTTTCACCCTCGCCCCTTTGGGGAGAGGGCCGGGGTGAGGGGATCAGACCGCACGTTTCCCCAGCGGTACCACCAGCGGCGTACCCGCCACCGGATCGTCAATAATCATGCAGCGCATCCCGTAGATCCGCTCGATCAGATCTGGGGTCACAATCTCTTTTGGCGCACCCTCGGCCACAATCTTACCCTCGCGCAGGGCAATCAGGTGGGTGGCATAGCGGCACGCCTGGTTGAGGTCATGCAGCACCGCTGCCAGCGTATATCCCTGGGTGCGATTCAGGTCGCTTAACAGCTCCAGCAGATCGATCTGATGACTGATGTCCAGCCAGGTGGTCGGCTCGTCCAACAGCATAATCGACGTTTCCTGCGCCAGCACCATCGCAATCCACGCGCGCTGGCGCTGTCCGCCGGACAGGGTATCGACGCTCTGCGCCGCCAGCGAGGTGATACCGGTGGCCTGCATCGCTTTGTTGACTGCCGCTTCATCTTCTTTGCGCCAGCGGGTAAACATCGGCTGGTGGGGATAACGTCCGCGTGCCACCAGCTCCTGCACGGTAATGTCCCCAGGCGTGGTGGCGTTTTGTGCCAGCAGCCCGACCCGTCGCGCTACCTCTTTACTGTTGAAGCGCTGGATCTGCTCCCCATCGAGAAACACGTTGCCGTGGATGGGCGTCATCAGGCGGCTCAGGGTACGTAGCAGCGTCGACTTGCCGCAGCCGTTGGGACCGATTATGGCGGTAAAGTGGCCGTCGGGTATCGCCACCTGCAGGTTCTCGGCCACGATTTTTTTGCCGTAGCCAAGGGTTAAATCGTCGCCGCGCAGGCGGGTTGCGGTGTGTGTCATTTCTTGCGGGACTCCTGAACAAGCAAGACGATAAGGTAGATCCCGCCAAGGCTGACCGTCACCACGCCCACCGGAAGTTGATAAGGCATAAACAGCTGCTGGGCGCAGAGATCGGCGGCCAGCAGCAGCAGTGACCCGCACAGCGCCGACTGGGTTAATCCCCAGCGGGCGGTGCCGCTCAGACGGCGGGCAATGTGCGGTGCCACCAGCGCGATAAAGGAGATCGGCCCGGCGATGGCGGTCGCGGCGGCGGTGAGGACGACCGCCACCAGCATCAGCATCAGCCGTGAACGCTCAACGCCGACGCCCAGCGCGCAGGCGCTGTCGTCGCCCATCTCCAGCAGGCGCAGGCGTTTCACCAGCAGCAGTGCGCAGACAAACATCAGCAGGATCAGCGGCGCGGCGGGCAGGGTTTTGGACCAGGTCAGGCCGTTGAGCGAGCCCGCGAACCACAGCCCGGCAGAGAGCGAGGTCTCAAGCGATGCCCGCAGCAGCAGCCAGGTATTAAATGCCATCAGCATCGCGCGCATCCCGATGCCGATAATAATCAGGCGGAAGGTTTCGATCCCGTTGCGCCAGGCAAGCGCCCAGACCACCAGCGAAGTCAGGATCCCGCCCGCCATCGCCGCCAGGGTGATGGCCGTCAGATGCTGACCAAACAGCACCATCGCCACCAGCACGCCGCTCCAGGCCCCGGTGTTAAAGCCCATGATGTCCGGGCTGCCGAGCGGGTTACGCATCAGCGACTGGAAAATCGCTCCGCTGATCCCCAGCGCAGCCCCCACCAGCAGGGCCATCATCACGCGCGGCAAGCGCCATTCGGTCACTACCAGGGTGATATTGCGCGGTGCGCTGCCGGTCAGGGCATTAAAGACCTGGCTGAAATCGAGCGTCACGGCGCCGCTTCGCAGGCTGATGATTGCCACGCCCAGGCTCACCAGCACCAGCAGCAGGCAGCTCCAGACTAAACGGCGGGAAGGGGCCATCACAGGGCACCTCCGCGCTTACGGCGTACCAGAAAAATCAGTACCGGGGCGCCGATAAAGGCGCTGACCACCGAGACGCGCAGCTCGCCGGGCACCAGCAGGCGGCCAATAATATCGGCAAACAGCAGCAGGGCAGGGGTGGCAAGCAGGGTCACCGGCAGGGACCAGCGGTGATCGGCTCCCACCAGCCAGCGGGCCATGTGCGGCATCATCAGGCCGATAAAGGCGATAGGGCCGACCACCGCCGTGGCGCTGCCGCACAGCACGGTGATGACCAGTAATCCGGTGAGCTGGGTGCGCGCGACCCGGCTGCCCAGCGCGGTGGCGGTGTCGCTGCCGAGACTCAGACTGTTGAGCGCCCGGCTTAACAGCAGCGCCACGGCGGCGGCAATCAGTACCGGTACGCTCACCACCTGCAGGGTTTGCAGGGTGCGGATATCCAGCGAGCCCGCCTGCCAGAAGCGCAGCTGGTCATAGACGTCCGGATTGAGCAGAGCGATGCCGTTGGAGAGGCCGTCGAGCACCGCGCCGAGCGCCACACCCGCCAGGGTCAGGCGCACCGGACTGAGCTGGCCGCCGCCCTGGCTGCCGGTAAAGGCCACCAGCAGCGAGGCGGCAAAGGCGCCACAGAGCGCCATCACCAGCTGCTCGCTGGGGGAGGAGAAACCAAACAGCGCCGCACCCACCACGATGGCGAAGCTGGCCCCCGCGTTGACGCCCAGAATACCGGGATCGGCCAGCGGGTTGCGGGTCAGGGTTTGCATCAGCGCCCCGGCAAGGCCCAGCGCCGCCCCGGCCAACAGTCCGGCAAGGGTTCGCGGCAGGCGGGCATCCCGCACGATGGTGCAGTCAGCGCTTTGACAGGTGGCAGAAAAGGCATCCACCACCACGGAAAGTGGCAGAGGTTTAGCGCCCACCAGCAGGCTGAGGGCGATCGCAAGAAGGAGCAGTAACAGTAAACCGGGCACGGCAAGGGCGCGTGGCGCGGAAGAGGAGTACGACATAGCAACGTCCATGATTTGATAATGATAGTAATTATCGTTATCTATCTTATTTGGCTATGTTAGCATGTGCCGCCATTGAATTGGTATAAAAGAAACCATTAAGGCTTTGTAATGACCCGACAATCCTGGCTGCTTAATCTGAGCCTGCTGAAGACCCACCCGGCGTTCCGCGCCGTCTTTATCGCCCGCTTTATCTCCATCCTTTCGCTTGGCCTGCTGGGCGTTGCCGTGCCGGTACAGATCCAGATGATGACCGGCTCCAGCTGGCTGGTGGGGCTTGCCGTTACCTTAACCGGCGGGGCGATGTTTGTCGGCCTGATGGTCGGTGGGGTGCTGGCGGATCGCTACGAGCGTAAGAAGCTGATCTTGCTGGCGCGTGGCACCTGCGGAGTGGGATTTGTCGGCTTGTGTCTGAACGCGATGCTGCCTGAGCCCTCATTAATTGCGATTTATGCCCTCGGCCTGTGGGACGGCTTTTTTGCCTCCCTTGGCGTGACGGCGCTGCTGGCGGCGACGCCTGCGCTGGTGGGGCGAGAAAATCTGATGCAGGCAGGCGCCATCACCATGCTGACCGTGCGTCTGGGGTCGGTTATCTCGCCTATGGTCGGCGGCCTGCTGCTGGGCACCGGCAATGTGGCCTGGAACTACGGCCTGGCTGCGGCGGGGACCTTTATCACCACCTTAACATTGCTGCGCCTGCCGCTGCTGCCGCCTCCGCCGCAGCCGCGCGAGCATCCGCTCAAATCCCTGCTGGCGGCGATCCGTTTTCTGTTCAACAGTCCGCTGATCGGCGGGATCGCCCTGCTGGGTGGCCTGCTGACGATGGCGAGCGCGGTGCGCGTTCTCTATCCGGCGCTGGCGCAGGAGTGGCAGATGAGCGTGTCGCAGATTGGATTCCTGTACGCCGCCATCCCGCTTGGCGCGGCGCTGGGGGCGTTGACCAGCGGCAACCTGGCGCAGAGTGCGCGGCCGGGGATGATTATGCTGCTGGCCACCTTTACCTCGTTTATTGCAATTGGGCTGTTCAGCCTGATGCCGGTATGGGCGCTGGGCGTGGTCTGTCTGGCGCTGTTTGGCTGGCTGAGCGCGGTGAGTTCCCTGTTGCAATACACCCTGATCCAGACCCAGACCCCGGAAGCGATGCTCGGGCGCATTAACGGGCTGTGGACCGCGCAGAACGTCACCGGCGATGCGATTGGCGCGGCGATCCTGGGCGGGCTGGGGGCGATGATGACCCCGGTGGCTTCGGCCAGCAGCAGCGGTTTTGTGCTGGCGATTGTCGGGGCGATGCTGGTGTGGGTTTTGGCGGAGTTACGTCGGTTCCGTCAGGAAGCTGCCCCGGTTTAATCCGGGGCAATACCCTTAGCCAAACAGGGTGTTAAGACGCTGCAACACTCGCATCGCGCTGAAATAATCCAGACGGAAGCTTTCGGTGCCCAGCGCCCAGACGCGCTTGTTTTGCACAGCGGGCAGGTGCGCCAGCAGCGGATTGGCGTAGATAGCGTCCACGTCTTTCTGATCCCCGGCAAACAGGAACAGCCCTTCGCCATTCAGCCCGGTGGCCAGGTTTTCGCCGCCCAGCTGAATAATGTCGTGACGCTTGCCCTGGCTTTGCGAGGCGTTCAGTCCGGCGGGTAGGGTGGCAAGGCTAAAGCCCAGCTGTTGCAGCAGTTTGCCCTGCGCGGATTCGGCGGTCCACAGGTTGGCGCTGTGCGCGGCGGCGGTATAGACGATGGCGTTCACCGGCTGCGGCGGCTGTTTAATCTTCTGCTTCACCTGTGCGAGCTGCTTATCGAATTCGGCGATACGCGCCGCGGCCTGGCTTTCTTGCCCGGTAAGGGTGCCCAGTTGGGTTAACAGCGCCTGCCAGCTTTTATCGTCGTAATTGATGATAAGCGTCGGGGCGATGGCCGAGAGCTGATCGTACAGCGCCACGGCTGAATCACCGCCGGTGGCGCTTATCAGGATCAGGTCCGGCATTTGCGCGGCCACCGCTTCAGCACTTGCTTCACCGATGTACAGACGCGTGAGCTGACGCTGTCTGGCGACGTCGCCCCACTGGCGCAGGAAGCCCTGATCGTCCGCCACCCGGTTATTTGGCGTGGTGGCTCCGCTGGCGACCACCGGCGCATCAATTGCCAGCAGCGAGCCGGTGAGGGTGACGCTGGTGGAGACAATCCGCGTCGGTTTGCTCTCGAGAGTATGGCTTCCGTGACTGTCAGTTACCTGGCGCGGCCAGTCGGCGGCAAGGGCTGAGGTTAATCCTGAAAGTAAAAGTCCGGTTAAAAGCAGGGTGTTACGACAAATGGCGGGCAGTTTCACTAAGGGACATCCTGTTTTCGTTGAGGTTAATGCTTCTCATTTTCATAAATGAGTCGGATGGATGCAAGCGATAGTCGCACAACTTGCACTGTCTGCGGTTGACAGCGCCGCGCGCTGGGATTAGGTTAGCGAGCGAAAATATAAATGATAATAATTCTTACTGCTTTTATCATTTCAGGAGGATGATATGGATACGTCACTGGCTGAGGATGTTCAGCACATCGCGACCACGCTGCAATCTGACAGCTTCTTTTTTATGTCGCCTTATCGCAGTTTTACCACGTCTGGCTGTTTTGCCCGCTTTTCTGCCCCGGCGGTGGACGGCGACTCACTGGCGAGCGCCTTCCAGCAGCAGCTGGCCCAGGCCTTTGCCGACGCTAAAGCTAACGGCATTGCCAACCCCGTCATGGTGGGGGCGATCCCGTTTGATACCCGCCAGCCGTCGTCGCTGTTTATTCCGCAGCAGTGGCAGAGTTTTGCCCGACCGGCGCGCCAGCAGTCTGCCCGCTACGCCAGCCAGTCGCAGTCGCTGACGGTAAAAACCCGCACGGAGATCCCGGCCCAGCTGGCGTTTGAGGATATGGTCGCCCGCGCCGCGGCGCTGACCGCCACTCCGCGCGTCAATAAAGTGGTGCTCTCGCGCCTGATTGATATTGCCACCGTTGAGAACATCGACAGCAGCGCCCTGCTGGAAAGGCTGATTGCCCAGAACCCGGCCAGCTTTAACTTCCACGTCCCGCTGGAAGATGGCGGCGTGCTGCTCGGTGCCAGCCCGGAGCTGCTGCTGCGCAAAGAGGGGGGGCATTTTAGCTCGCTGCCGCTGGCCGGTTCGGCCCGTCGTCAGCCAGATGACATGCTCGATCGCGAGGCGGGCAATAAGCTGCTGGCCTCGCAGAAAGATCGCCACGAACACGAGCTGGTGACCCAGGCGATGAACGCGGTGCTGACCCCGCGCAGCCATCAGCTGACCATGCCGTCCTCCCCGCAGCTGGTGAACACCCCGACCTTGTGGCACCTGGCAACCCCGGTGGAAGGCGAGGCGCGTGACGATGAAAATGCCCTGACGCTGGCCTGTCTGCTGCACCCGACCCCGGCGCTGAGCGGCTTCCCGCACCTGGCGGCGAAAGAACTGATTGCCGAGCTGGAGCCATTCGATCGCGAACTGTTTGGCGGCATTGTGGGCTGGTGCGACAGCGAAGGGAACGGCGAGTGGGTGGTGACGATCCGCTGCGCGCGCATTCACGCTAACAGCGTGCGCCTGTTTGCCGGCGCTGGCATCGTGCCTGCTTCTTCCCCGGTCGCCGAGTGGCGCGAAACCGGCGTCAAACTGTCCACCATGCTGAACGTTTTTGGCTTGCACTAAGGATTAACCATGACCCTTCCCTTTACCCGCTGGCCCGACGATTTAGCCCGACGCTACCGTGAAAAAGGCTACTGGCAGGATCTGCCCCTGACCGACATTCTGACCCGCCACGCCGACAGCGACGCGCGGGCGATAGTTGACGGCGAGCGCCACCTGAACTGGCGTCAGTTCCACCAGTCCGTCAACAATCTTGCCGCAGCTCTGCAGGCGCAGGGTGTGAAGCGTGGCGAAACCGCGCTGGTGCAGTTGGGCAACGTCGCCGAGTTTTACATCACCTTTTTTGCCCTGCTGCAGGTGGGCGTCGCGCCGGTCAATGCGCTCTTCAGCCATCAGCGCAGCGAGCTGAACGCCTACGCGTTGCAGATTGAACCCACGCTGCTGATTGCCGATCGCGCCCACGCCCTGTTTGCGGGCGATGAGTTTCTGAATACCTTTGTCAGTCAACACCGCTCTGTGCGCAGCGTGCTGCTGCGCGGCGATGCTGGCGAGTACGCGCTGGAAGCCGCCATTGCGCGCCCGTCAGAACATTTTGTCGCCACCCCAACGCCAGCTGATGAAGTGGCGTTTTTCCAGCTTTCCGGCGGCAGCACCGGTACGCCGAAGCTGATCCCGCGCACCCACAACGATTATTACTACAGCATCCTGCGCAGTAACGAGATCTGCGCCATTACCGCCGATACCCGTTATCTGAATGCGCTGCCTGCGGCACACAACTTTGCGATGAGCTCCCCCGGCTCGCTGGGGGTGTTTATGGCCGGTGGCTGCGTGGTACTGGCAAACGATCCCAGCGCCACGATCTGCTTCCCGCTGATTGAACAGCATCAGATCACCGTCACCTCGCTGGTGCCGCCTGCAGTGAGCCTGTGGCTGCAGGCCATCAACGAAGGAGCGGGTAACGCCCAACTGGCGTCGTTGCAGCTGCTGCAGGTGGGTGGGGCGCGACTCTCCGCGACCCTGGCAACGCGTATTCCGGCGGAGATCGGCTGCCAGCTCCAGCAGGTATTTGGCATGGCTGAAGGGCTGGTGAACTACACCGCACTGGATGATTCCCCGGAGCGTATCACCAACACCCAGGGCCGCCCGATGTGTCCGGACGATGAAGTCTGGGTGGCCGATGAACACGGTAATCCGCTGCCGCGCGGTGAGGTGGGCCGCCTGATGACGCGCGGGCCGTATACCTTCCGCGGCTATTACAAAAGCCCGGAGCACAACGCCAGCGCCTTTGATGAGAACGGCTTTTACTGTTCCGGGGATCTGATCGCCATCGACGAGCAGGGTTACATCACCGTGCAGGGGCGCGAGAAAGATCAGATCAACCGCGGCGGGGAAAAGATCGCCGCCGAAGAGATCGAAAACCTGCTCCTGCGCCATGAGACGGTGATCCACGCAGCCCTCGTCAGCATGGAAGACAGCCTGCTGGGCGAGAAGAGCTGCGCGTATCTGGTGGTGAAACAACCCCTGCGTGCAGTCGAGGTGCGCCGTTTCCTGCGCGAGCAGGGCGTGGCTGAATTCAAACTGCCGGATCGCGTGGAGTGCCTGGATGCACTGCCGCTGACGCCGGTGGGCAAAGTCGATAAAAAACAATTACGCCTGTGGCTGGCCGAACGGGCGCAGGGCTGAGGAGCATACAATGGCAATTCCAAAATTAACCGGCTACGCGCTGCCAGGCGCAAGCGATCTCCCGACCAATAAAGTGAGCTGGGCGCTGGAGCCCGCGCGCGCGGCGCTGCTGATCCACGACATGCAGGAGTATTTTCTTAACTTCTGGGGCGATAACTGCCCGATGATGGAGCAGGTGGTCGCCAATATCGCGGCGCTGCGTGACTATGCCAAAAAGCACAATATCCCGGTTTACTACACCGCCCAGCCAAAAGAGCAGAGCGATGAAGACCGCGCCCTGCTGAACGACATGTGGGGGCCGGGCCTGACCCGCTCGCCGGAGCAGCAGCGCATCGTCGCCGCGCTGGCCCCGGACGAGGCCGATACCGTGCTGGTGAAGTGGCGCTACAGCGCATTTCACCGCTCGCCGCTGGAGCAGATGCTGAAAGAGAGCGGTCGCGACCAGCTGATCATCACCGGCGTGTATGCCCACATCGGCTGCATGACCACCGCCACCGACGCCTTTATGCGCGACATCCAGCCATTCTTCGTCGCCGATGCGCTGGCAGATTTCAGCCGCGACGAGCACCTGATGTCGCTCAACTACGTGGCCGGGCGCTCTGGTCGGGTGGTGATGACTGACGAACTGCTGCCGTCGGTACCGGCCAGCAAGGCGGCGCTGCGGGCGCTGATCCTGCCGCTGCTGGACGAGTCCGACGAGCCAATGGATGACGAAAACCTGATCGACTACGGTCTGGATTCGGTGCGCATGATGGCGCTGGCGGCGCGCTGGCGCAAAGTGCACGGCGACATTGATTTTGTGATGCTGGCGAAAAACCCGACCCTCGATGCCTGGTGGGCACTGCTCTCCCGCGAGGTGAAATAATGGCCGGGCTGGATTTTAGCGGCAAAACCGTCTGGGTGACCGGGGCCGGAAAAGGCATCGGCTACGCCACCGCGCAGGCCTTCGCACAAGCGGGCGCAGAGGTGACCGGTTTTGACATCGCCTTCCCGCAGGCAAGCTATCCGTTTGCAACTGAAACGCTGAACGTGGCGGACGCGCAGCAGGTGGCTGATGTCTGCGGCCGATTGCTCAACGATCTGACCCGTCTGGACGTGCTGGTCAATGCCGCCGGTATTTTGCGCATGGGGGCCACCGAGCAGCTGTCGCAGGACGACTGGCAGCAGACTTTTGCGGTCAACGTTGGCGGGGCCTTCAACCTGTTCCAGCAGACGATGGGCCAGTTCCGTCGTCAGCAGGGCGGGGCGATTGTCACCGTCGCCTCTGATGCCGCGCACACGCCGCGTATCGGTATGAGCGCCTATGGCGCATCGAAAGCGGCGCTGAAAAGCCTGGCGCTGACCGTCGGCCTGGAGCTAGCGGGCAGCGGCGTGCGCTGTAATCTGGTGTCGCCGGGTTCAACCGATACCGACATGCAGCGTACCCTGTGGGTGAGTGATGATGCCGAACAGCAGCGCATTCGCGGTTTTGGCGAGCAGTTCAAGCTGGGCATTCCACTGGGCAAAATCGCCCGTCCCGAGGAGATCGCCAGCACCGTGCTGTTCCTCGCCTCTGACCACGCCAGCCACATCACGCTGCAGGATATCGTGGTTGATGGCGGCTCGACGCTGGGGGCCTAGATGATCTGGAAACGGCATTTATCGCTGGAAGCGCTCAACGCCACCAGCCTGAACACGATGGTGGCGCATCTGGGGATTGTCTATACGCGGATTGGCGACGACACGCTTGAAGCCGAGATGCCGGTGGATACCCGCACCCATCAACCGTTTGGGCTGCTTCACGGCGGGGCGTCGGCGGCACTGGCGGAGACGCTGGGGTCGATGGCCGGTTTTCTGATGACCCGTGATGGGCAGAGCGTGGTGGGAACGGAGCTGAATGCCACCCATCACCGCGCGGTGTCGCAGGGAAAGGTGCGCGGCGTTTGTCAGCCGCTGCACCTGGGGCGTACCAGCCAGAGCTGGGAAATCGTGGTGTTTGACGAGCAGGGACGGCGCTGCTGTACCTGCCGGTTAAGTACGATGGTGCTGGGGTAAGTTGAGATTGTGCGCTCTGGGCCCCTCACCCCGGCCCTCTCCCCAAAGAGGAGAGGGTGAAAAGCAAATCGAGCACAATCTAAAACCCCGCACCGGACTGTTCCCTCTCCCCTATGGGGAGAGGGTTAGGGTGAGGGGTGTTTTACAACATCGACACTACCCGCTTTAACAACCGAATCCGCGGCTCAATGGAGGCTTTATCCAGCCACTCCGCCGGGCTGTGGAAACCGGCCCCGGTCGGGCCAAAGCCGTCGAGGGTAGGAATGCCCAGCGCGGCAGTATGGTTAGCATCGCTGCCGCCGCCCACCGCCTGCCAGGTGATGGCGATCCCTTCTTCACTGCCTGCTTTTTCAACCAGCTGCATCAATGCGCGCGTTCCGTCGCTGGCGGCCATTGCCGGTTTGTGATTCACCCGGGTGAGGGTGGTGGTGACGCCGTCGAGGAAGCCCCTGGCGCACAAAGACGCCAGTGCCTGATGTACCCGATCGCACTCGTCATTTTCCCAGAAACGGACGTCGAGTTCGGCAGTGGCGCTGTCTGCCACCACGTTGCCCGCGCTGCCGCCGTTTATCACCCCGACGTTCAGGGTGGTGCCGCGCGCCAGATCCGTTAAGCCGTTGATAGCCAGAATACTGTGGGCGAGGGCCACGATTGCCGAGCGGCCTTTCTCCGGATCGTTGCCGGCATGGGCCGCCACGCCGCTGAATTCGAGCGTGTAACCCGCCATCCCTTTACGCGCTTTCACCAGCGATCCGTCGGCGCGTGCGGCTTCGCACACCAGCACGCAGCGGGACCGTTTCGCCAGCTCGCCAATCCAGTGGTGGGAGTACACGGAACCGGTCTCTTCGTCGGGGTTCATCGCTACCGCTATCGACAGCCGAGCGTTATCTGCCGCATCCAGTCCGCGCATTGCCCACAGAATGTTCAGCAGGCCGCTTTTCATGTCCGAGACGCCGGGGCCGTACAGACGCGTCTCATCCTGACTCAGCGGGCGCTGCGCCACGGTACCGGGGGCAAAGACGGTGTCCAGATGGCCGACCAGCAGCACGTCAAAGCGGTCGGCCTGCGGCGTGTTGGTGACCAACACGCCGGGGCCGACCTTATCGCCCAAATCAATCTGTTCGGTGTGCCAGCCTTCGGCCTGCCAGAGGCGCTGCATAATGCCTGCGACCCTGGCGACGCCGTCGAGGGTTTTGGTGCCGCAGTCGACGTTGACCAGCATTTTCAGTTCATCGATGTAGTGTTCAAGATTCATGGGGACGTCCTTTTTCAGAGAATAATGCGCATCAGCAGCATGGCTAAGAAGGCGTTGATAACCGAAATGCCGATCATCAATGGAATACGGGTGGCGCGGGTGCCAATCACCCCCAGAATGCGCCCGAGATACTGCACCTGCGAGCCCATCAGGTAGATGGCCGGGGCGAGGATCGCCAGGTGCTCACCGGTCAGTATGCCTTTATCAAACAGGCCGATGACAACGCCAATCCCACCGCCCATCGACATCCAGCCGCCAATCAGCACTGCGGCGGCTTCGCCTGGCAGGCCAAACAACCCCATCAGTGGAGCGAATATCAGCCCCAGGCCTTTCAACGCGCCGGTGATCTCCAGTGCTTTGATGATAATAAAGGCCATCACCACGTTCGGCAGGGTGCTGCTGGTGGCGATGCTCCAGCCCTTGCGGGCGCCTTCGACAAAAACATCGGTAATAACGGGGTTCGATTGCGGGGCGCTCATCAGGCTTCTCCTTCTGCCGGGGTGGTGGCCGGGGCTTTCGTCTGGAATCTCACGATCAGGCGCATCATGTTTGCGCCGACGATTTTCATGATAAACATCACCGCGATGCAGGCTCCAATGGAGGTGGGCACCGCCGCCGTGCCGTCGACGGCAATCAGGGTGAAGAGGATCGCGCCGGACGAGAAGAAGTTGGTAATCATCGCCCCGGCCGAGAACTGGAACATGGCGAAGACATCTTTTTCGTTCTCGGTGATTTGCCCTTCATCGGCGAGGTTGCGGGTCAGCGACGCGCCCACGTCGGTGCTTTGCAGGCTGCCGATCATCGCCAGTCCAGTGGTGCCAGGGATCCCCAGCAGCGGGCGCAGCAGCGGCGTCAGTAGCTTGCGGGCGGCACGCAGCGCCCCGTAATGCTCCAGCACGTTGATCATCCCGAGGGCAAACATCACCGCCGGGATCAGCCCAAGCGCGAACAAAAAGCCGTCCATCGCGCCGCTGCCGCCGGTGCCGCGAAAGGCGCTGGTGGCGGTGGTTAAAGTGCCATCGTCCAGGCTGGCTTTACTGACCACCTTGCCGAATGCGCCGTTCAGTGTGGTGAAATCAAATACGCCGTACCACTCTTTTCCGCCTAACAGGCCGGAGAAAAAGACCGCTGCAAAGGCCAGCGCAAAATACGCGCCAGGCCCCACCTTGTACTCCTCAGGGTGTGAACTCTTCATTTTAATTTCCTTGTTAAATGTGTGGTCTTGCATGGTCATTCTGGTGGGATTACCCATAAAAAAACTGATGTAAATCATTCTGTAATGATGGGTAAGGGAGAATTTGCGCGAAGTGTGAGCTGGAGAGCGGGTGTCGGGAGCCGCGTTCAGGGTGAAAGTGATCGGCTTAACAATGTTATGTAAATGACTGGTTGGATGTCTGCTTTTGTGTGTAGTTGAGTTGTTAAATCTTAAGCGAGTGTTATAGATACAAAATGTAACATCTCACTTCTGCGATGATGGAAACCATAAAATGATTAATTCAGGGAAATACCTCATCTGGGCTGCGCTCTCCGTGGTGGGGGCCTTTGCGTTGGGCTATATCGCCCTTAATCGCGGGGAACAGATTAATGCGCTGTGGATAGTGGTTGCCGCAGTCTGTATTTATCTGATTGCCTATCGCTTTTACGGGAAGTTTATTGCTCATAACGTGCTCGCGGTTGACGCCACGCGCATGACGCCAGCGGTGCGGCATAACGACGGTCTGGACTATGTGCCGACCGACAAAAAAGTGCTGTTCGGTCACCATTTTGCCGCCATCGCCGGGGCCGGACCGCTGGTCGGGCCGGTGCTTGCCGCGCAGATGGGCTATCTGCCGGGGATGATCTGGATCCTCGCCGGCGTAGTGCTGGCCGGTGCGGTGCAGGACTTTATGGTGCTGTTCGTCTCTACCCGCCGCGACGGGCGTTCGCTCGGCGAGCTGGTGAAAGAGGAGATGGGCCCGACCGCCGGGGTGATTGCGCTGGTGGCCTGCTTCATGATTATGGTGATTATCCTCGCGGTACTGGCGATGATCGTGGTGAAAGCCCTGACCCACAGCCCGTGGGGAACCTACACCGTGGCCTTTACCATCCCGCTGGCGATTTTTATGGGCGTCTATATTCGCTATCTGCGTCCGGGGCGCATCGGTGAAGTGTCGGTGATTGGCCTGTTCTTCCTGATCTTCGCCATTATCTCGGGCGGCTGGGTAGCTGAGAGCCCAACCTGGGCGCCGTACTTTGACTATACCGGCGTGCAGCTCACCTGGATGCTGGTGGGTTATGGCTTTGTCGCCGCGGTGCTGCCGGTCTGGCTGCTGCTGGCGCCGCGCGATTACCTCTCTACCTTCCTGAAAATCGGCACCATCATTGGGCTGGCGATCGGGATTCTGATCATGCGCCCAACCCTGACCATGCCTGCGCTGACCAAGTTTATTGACGGCACGGGCCCGGTCTGGTCCGGGAGCATGTTCCCGTTCCTGTTTATCACCATCGCCTGTGGCGCGGTGTCTGGCTTCCATGCGCTGATCGCTTCCGGCACCACGCCGAAGATGCTGGCGAATGAGAACCAGGCCTGCTTTATCGGCTACGGCGGCATGCTGATGGAGTCCTTCGTCGCCATTATGGCGCTGGTCTCGGCCTGTATTATCGATCCGGGTGTTTACTTTGCGATGAACAGCCCGATTGCGGTGCTGGCTCCGGCCGGAACGGTGGACGTGGTGGCGTCTGCGGCGCAGGTAGTCAGCGGCTGGGGCTTTGCCATTACCCCGGAAACCTTGACCCAGATTGCCAACGAAGTGGGCGAGCAGTCGATTATCTCCCGTGCGGGCGGTGCGCCGACCCTGGCGGTAGGGATGGCCTACATTCTGCACGGCGCGCTGGGCGGGCTGATGGACGTCTCCTTCTGGTATCACTTCGCCATTCTGTTCGAGGCGCTGTTTATCCTGACGGCGGTGGATGCGGGAACCCGTGCGGCGCGCTTTATGCTGCAGGATCTGCTGGGGGTGATTTCTCCGGGGCTAAAACGCACCGAATCGCTGCCGGCCAACCTGCTGGCGACGGCGCTGTGCGTGCTGGCCTGGGGTTACTTCCTCCATCAGGGGGTGGTCGATCCGCTGGGCGGTATCAACACCCTGTGGCCGCTGTTCGGTATCGCTAACCAGATGCTGGCCGGGATGGCGCTGATGCTTTGTGCGGTGGTGCTGTTCAAGATGAAGCGGCAACGCTACGCCTGGGTGGCGCTGGTACCGACCTCCTGGCTGCTGATCTGTACCCTGACCGCCGGCTGGCAGAAGGCCTTTAGCGCCGACGCCAAAGTGGGCTTCCTCGCGATCGCCAACAAGTTCCAGGCGATGATCGACAGCGACAACATTCCGGCGCAGTATACGAAATCACAGCTGTCACAGCTGGTGTTCAACAACCGTCTGGATGCCGGGCTGACCATCTTCTTTATGGTGGTGGTTGTGGTGCTGGCGCTGTACTCTGTGAAGACGGCCCTGGCGGCCCTGAAACAGGACAAGCCAACCGCGAAAGAGACGCCGTATGAGCCGATGCCTGCTAACTATCAAGAGATTGTGACCCAGGTGAAAAGGGCGCATTAATCCCTCACCTTAACCCTCTCCCCAGCGGGGAGAGGGGATAAATACGAGACGTAACCTTATGTTCGATACCCTGTCAAAAGCCGGTAAATACTTAGGCCAGGCGGCCAAAATGATGATTGGTGTGCCGGACTACGATAACTATGTCGAGCATATGCGCATCACCCACCCTGACCAGGCTCCAATGACCTACGAGGAGTTCTTCCGCGAGCGCCAGGAAGCGCGCTATGGCGGCAAGGGCGGCGCGAAGTGCTGTTAACCCTCTTTCGGTAAATACAAACTGATCTGTTCCTGCTTACAGCCGTAAATCGCGGCCAGTTTTTCACGGGTGCGTTTTTGCGGACGAGAATCTACCGCCTCAAGCTGTGACACGGCGGACTGGCTGATGCCCAGTTTGTCGGCGACGTCCTGTTGGGATAAGCCGCAGTGAATGCGCCAGGCGGCCTGTAGGCTGACATTTTCGCTGTGCATCAGGTTACAGACTTCTCCCGGCAAACCCACGTTGTCATAGATATCTGATTCGTAGGGGATGTCTTCCCATTCGCTCTCGTCATCGTCGTCATAATCCAGCATGGCTAAGCGCATGCGAAAATAATCACTGTACGGAATGACGGCATATTGCGCTTTTCCTTCTTCATCCTTAATTATCTGAACAGTCATATTTCGTATGCTCCTCGTGAAGATAGGTGGTGGTTGTTCGACGTTTAACTGACACAACGTGGCAGGTATTACTCTGCTGATACGCTAATGTGTAGATGACTCTGTAGTCACCTATTCGCAATCGATAGTGGTTTTCGGATGAGGATAATTTTTTAATATCCGCGACAGGTGCGGCGGCGTCATCCATTGTTTCGAGCCTTGACTTAATGCGCTTCTGATACCGACTATCGATTTTAGAAAATTGCTTCTCTGCGGTTTTTGACCAGACAATCTTCATCCGTACCTCCACTGTACGCCCACAAGAAATATAAGGAAATAATAAGACTATTAGATAAATTCCGAATGTCTTATGGGGTACTGTAGAGCGGGGATCAAACCGGCGAAAGCGGTAAAACCACAACCGTCGAGGCGGCGCGAAAGCGCCTCTGTCGGGCGACAGAGGCGGACATAGAAGATGTGATCAGGCTTCAGGCATTCAGCCCGCCGTCGACATCCAGCCCGGTGCCGGAGATCTGCCCGGCGGCGGGGCTGGCCAGAAACGTCACCGCTGCGGCGATATCTTCCGGCTGGCCGTAATGCCCGGTGGCAATGAGCTGACGCTGAGAGTCGGCCTGCTCGCCGTCCTCCGGGTTCATATCACTGTTGGTCGGGCCAGGATGCACCAGGTTTACCGTGATGCCGCGCGGGCCCAGATCGCGCGCCAGACCACGGGTCAGGGAGTTGAGTGCAGATTTGGTCATCGAATAGACAGAGATGCCGGGCTGGGCCACGCGGTTTGCCAGACAGCTGCCGATATTAATGATGCGCCCGCCCTCGGAGAGATGCGCGAGTGCAGCCTGGGTGGCAATCACTACCCCACGGATGTTGACGTTGATCAGCGCATCAATGTCCGCCAGCGTCATCGCTTCCAGCGGACCCCCGCGCGCAATCCCGGCATTGTTGACCAGAATATCCAGCCCGCCGAGGGTGCGCGCCGCGTGCGTGACGGCATCCTGAATGGCCTGTGCGCTGGCGCTGTCGGCCTGAATCGCCGCGCTTTGTCGCCCAAGAGCCGTAATTTCATCCGCCACGGCCTGGGCTTTGTCGGCGGATTTTTCATAGGTGATAACCACATCAGCACCCGCCTGAGCAAGCGACAGCGCGATGGCGCGGCCCAGGCCCCGGCTGCCGCCGGTAACCAGCGCCTTCTTACCTGTTAAATCGATCTGCATGATGACCTCGTTAGAGAGTGGTGAGAACCCTCATTAGGTATAGAAGGCGCTTGCCCGGCGTCAATGCGCTTAGCGGGTGAGGTTTTCCACTTTCTCAAATGCGGCGCGCAGAACATCCGCTGTGAGCGCGATCGGCAGGGCGTGAATCGACTCCACCGGACGCAGGGTATGGGCGATAACTCTATCCAGTTCCTCGCGGTTGTGGATGTCCACTTCCAGCGCGCGCAGGGTGGTTGGCAGGTTGAATCGCTGGTACGCCGCCACCAGTTCGTTCAGCACGTCGTCCTGGTCGAGCAGGGCGCTCTGGACCAGAATGCCGTACGCCACTTTGGTCCCGTGCAGGAACGGGGCGGTCTGCGGCAGCACGGTTAAACCGTTATGCACCGCATGCGCGGCGGCCACGCGGGTGTAGCGCTCGCCGAGCCCGCCGACCATGCCTCCACCGGCGATAATGGCATCCACCACGTCGCGAAAGCCCTGCGTCACCTTACCGCGCGCCTGGTCGGCCAGCGCCTGCTCGCTCTGTTCCAGCAGCACGTCGCGGATCGCCAGCGCGCCGTTAATTCCGAGCCGGACCGTCAGGGGCAGGTTTTCAGGCTGCGGGGCCAGCACGACCGCTTCGTACCACTTCGCCAGCGTATCGCCGATCCCCGCCAGCAGGTATTCCGCCGGGGCGTTGAGGATAATCTCAGGCTCGACCAGCACCAGGTAGTTGGCGTCATCAAAAATTTCAAAATGCAGCGCCTGCCCGGCATCGTTGTACCACACCGACAGCGGGGTCCACGCCGCGCAGGTCGCCGCGATGGTCGGGATCGCCACCACCGGCAGCCCCAGACGCCGCGCCACCGCTTTAACCGTATCCAGCAGGGCGCCACCGCCGACGCCAATCACCACGCTGCGATCGCTTCCGGCCTCCTGCGCCAGCTGGTTGACGTCGTGCTCGCTGCAGTGGCCGGTAAACAGCAGCCGTTTTGCCCCCTCTGCATGGAAGCTCTCTGGCAGGAAGGGTTGTGCACCGGCAATGGCGCGTTCACCGTAGATCCACACCGCGCGGTCGAGTTGCTCCGGGGTAAAGAAATCGTGCAGGCGGGCAAGGGCCCCGGCGTGGGAGTAGTAGTTGGCCGGGCCGGGAACGACGCGGATATCAGTGTTGCTCATGTTGTTGTCCTTTTTGCGAAGCGCTAACCTGATGTTATGTCTGGACATCCGGATGGCTAATATTATTTTGCTTTATCTTATGCTTTTTCTGTCGTTGCCAGCCAGACCCGGCTGTGAAAAATTCTATAAATCAAAAGATTAATCATAGGGATCACGGCGGATGATAACCAGTCGCCTCGAGATGCGTGGCATCAGCCTGGCCTTTTCGGGCTTTCAGGCGCTGTCGCGCGTCGATTTTACGCTGACGGGCGGATCGGTTCACGCGCTCACCGGCGCGAACGGTGCCGGGAAATCCACCTTGATGGCGGTGCTGTGCGGCACGCACGCGCGCTATGAAGGCGAAATCAGCATTAACAATCAGCCGGTCGCCATTCGCGAACCGGTCGATGCCAAACGGCTGGGCATTCATCTGGTGCAGCAGGAAGTGGACGTGGCGCTGATCCCCGGCCTCAGTATTGCCGAAAATATCATGCTCGACCATCTGGCGCAGCCGGGACATCGCTACCGCTGGGGTACCGTGCGCGAGCAGGCCCGTCTGGCGCTGGCGCAGCTGGACGTCACTCTCGATGTGCGCCGCTCCATCGACAGCTGCTCGCTGGCCGAAAAGCAGCAGATTTTGCTGGCGCGGGCGCTCTCCCATCACTGTCGTTTTCTCATTCTGGATGAACCCACCGCGCCGCTGGACGCTCATGAGAGCGAACGGCTGTTCGCGGTGGTGCGTCGTCTGCAGCAGCAGGGTATTGGGGTGGTATTTATCTCGCACCGCATTCATGAGCTGAAAGCGATCTGCGACACCTTAACCGTGCTGCGCGACGGCAAGATGATTGAGTCCGGGCCGATGGCCGAGCTGAGCGGCGAGGCGATTGTCGAGAAGATGCTCGGCCACGAGTTGAGCGATATCTATCCGCCTGCACGCCCGGCCTACAGTGATGAAACCCTGCTCCGCGTAGAGGGATTGCATGACGAAGGGCTGCTGAAGGATATCTCCCTGCACCTGCGCAAAGGCGAAATCCTCGGGATTGCCGGGCTGGCGGGGGCCGGGAAAACGGAACTCTGCAAAGCGCTGTTTGGTGCCAGCAAAAGTCGGGTAGCGAAGGGCGAACTGAACCAGCAGCCGTGGAAGCCGCAGGATCCGGCGGATTCGGTACTGCGCGGACTGGCGCTGGTGCCGGAAGAGCGGCGCAAAGAGGGCATTTTTATCGATGAGCCGGTAAGCATGAACCTGGCCGTCAGCGCCGATAACACGTTCTCGCGCTGGAGCCTGTTCGGCCACCGTCAGGCGTGGCGCTGGGCGGAAGAGGTGATTGCCCGGGTCGGCGTGCGTACGCGCGGGCCGGGGCAGGTACTGCGTCGGTTGTCCGGCGGCAATCAACAGAAAGTGGCGATTGGCAAATGGCTGCGCGGGAATGCGCAGGTGCTGATCTTCGACGAGCCCACCAAAGGGGTGGACGTGAAGGCCAAAACCGACCTGTTCCAGCTGATCGACGGCCTGGCGCGGGAAGGCAAAGGAGTGATTTACGCCTCGGGCGAATTCGCCGAGCTGGTAGGCCTCTGCGACCGCATCTGCGTGCTGTGGGACGGGCGCATTGTGGCGGAAGTGGACGGGGCAAGCGCCCGCGAAGAGACATTACTTTATTATTCAACCGGAGGAACGGCGTCGTGAGCAAGGCCCTTTCAGTGACTGCGGCGGCGTCTGGCCGTCAGCAAATTTTCGATTTTCTCTATAAATGGGGCATGTTGCTGACGGTGGTCGCGCTGGTGGCCATTTTTGGCGTGGCGTCGGAGAACTTCCTCGATCCCTTTAACATCATCAACATTCTGCGCTCCATCGCCATCGTGACGGTGATTGCCATTGGCGTCTCCATCTCGCTGACCGTCGGCGGGTTTGATCTTTCGGTCGGCTCGACCGCGTCGCTGGCGAACGCGCTGGTGATCTCGCTCTTCGTCTGGCACGGCTTTGGCACCACCGAGTCGATCCTGATCACCCTGGCGCTCTGTACCCTGGTCGGGCTGTTTAACGCCTTTTTGATTGTCATCCTGCGCATTCCGGACATGCTCGCCACGCTGGCCAGCCTGTTTGTGATTCAGGGCGTGGCGATGACCTACAGCTACGGCGGATCGATTACCGAAAACATGGTTCTGCCGAGCGGTGACATGGCCGAAGGCGTTATTCCGACTGCGTTTGGCGCGCTGGGGCAGGTACCCACCATCGTCATTATTATGCTGGCAGTGACCGTGCTGGCGCAGCTTGGGCTGTCGCTGACCACCCACGGGCGGCGGATGTACGCCATTGGCGGCAACCCCGAGGCAGCGCGTCTGTCCGGCATTCGCACCACCCGCTACAAGGTGGCGGCCTATGTGATTGCTTCGCTGCTGGCGGGTCTGGGCGGCATTCTGCTGGCCTCGCGCATTGGCTCCTCGCAGGTGAATGCGGGCGGTGGCTATCTGATGGATGCGGTGGCGGCGGCGTGGATCGGCTTTTCGCTGGCGGGTTCCGGTAAACCGAATGCGCTGGGCACGCTGGTGGGAGCGGTGATCCTCGGCGTGCTCTCCAACGGGCTGGTGATGCTCTCGGTGCCGTATTACGCGATGGACATTATAAAAGGGCTGGTGCTGGCGGTTGCGCTGGCAATCACCTACATACAAAAACGTTAACAACACAACGGAAAATCATAATGAAAAAAATTGCACTCTCTTTAGTCGCGCTGGGGTTACTGTCATCGTTACCGGGCTACGCCGCAACACCTGCACCGGTTCCGGCCGCGATTGCCAACCATGACGGACAGATCCGCATTGCGGTGATCCGTAACCTGGGCTCGGACGACAACACCACCCAGTTTGTCTCCGGTGCCATTCAGGAAGGGAAAAAGCACGGGTTTAAGGTCAGCACCTTTTTAAGCAACGGTGATGACGCCAAATTCCAGGACTTCGTGAACCAGGCGATCAGCCAGAAATACGACGGCATTATCCTCTCTCAGGGCCGCGATCCGTACTCCACCGCGCTTATCAAAAAAGCGGTCGATGCAGGGATCAAAGTGGCCGTGTTTGATACCGCCGTGAACGGCGAGATCCCGGGCGTAACCGTCACCCAGCAGGATGACGCCTCCCTGACCAATCTCTCGTTCGGCCAGCTGGTGAAAGACTTCAACGGCAAGGCTAACATCATCAAGCTGTGGGTAGCTGGCTTCCCGCCAATGGAGCGTCGTCAGACAGCCTATCAGGAACTGCTCAAGCAGAACCCGGGCATCAAAGAGCTGGAATCTATCGGCGCGGTCTCCTCTGACGTGCAGGGCGATACCGCCAACAAGGTGGGTGCAGTGCTGGCGAAATACCCGAAAGGCAAGATCGACGCCATCTGGGGTACCTGGGATGCCTTCAGCCAGGGCGCGTATAAAGCACTGAAAGAGAACGGCCGTACCGAGATCAAACTCTACAGCATCGATATCTCTAACCAGGATCTCCAGCTGATGCGCGAAGCGAACAGTCCGTGGGTAGTGAGCGTGGCGGTGGATCCGAAGCTGATTGGTGCCACCAACGTGCGTCTCATTGCCAACAAGATTGCCGGTGAAACCACCCCGGCGACCTATGACTTTAAAGCGGCAGCAATCCCGCAGGCGCTGCTGTCGGCACAGCCTGGCGCGGTGAACGTGGCGTCACTGGGCAAAATCATTCCGGGCTGGGGCCAGACCGAAGACTTTATCGCACCGTGGTTTGCGACCCTGGAAGCGAAAAACAAATGAGTGTTTTGCCCACACCCGAATACAGCCGCAATATGCGGCTGATTGGCCACAGCGATCAGGGCGGTCGCCCGGATGGCGTGCAGTTGATGGTGCATCGCGGCTTTGCTTATATCGGCCATATGGTGTCGCAGGGTTTTTCGATTGTTGACGTGCGCGATCCGAAAAAGCCGAAAGCGGCGGGCTATGTGCCCGCGCCGCCCGGCACCTGGAACGTACACCTGCAGGCCCACGACGATCTGCTGCTGGTGATCAACGCCCGGGATCTGTTTGCCGATGCCCGTTTTGCGGATGAAAAGGTCTACTACACCCGCCAGGTGGGGGAGACGGTCAGCGACGTGCAGGACAAAGGCTGGAGCGCGGGGTTGCGCATTTTTGATATTTCGACCCCGGATAAGCCGCGCGAAATCAGCTTCCTGTCGCTGGACGGGATTGGCATTCACCGCATCTGGTACGTTGGCGGGCGCTGGGCCTACGTCTCGGCGCTGATTGACGGCTTTACCGATTACATCTTCCTGACCATCGATCTGGCTGATCCGCGTAAACCGGAGGTCGCCGGGCGCTGGTGGCTGCCGGGGATGCACCAGGCCGCAGGGGAAACCCCCGACTGGCCGGAGGGCAAACGCTATGCGTTGCACCACGCGATTATCGCCGGCGATACCGCCTACGGCAGCTGGCGCGACGGCGGCCTGACGTTGTTGGATGTGAAAGATCGCAGCCAGCCGAGGCTTATCAGCCATCGCAACTGGAGCCCACCGTTTGGTGGTGGCACCCATACCGCGCTGCCGCTGCCGGACCGGGATCTGCTGGTGGTGCTGGACGAAGCGGTGCTCGACAATCAGGAGGATGGTGAAAAACACATCTGGCTGTTTGATATTCGCGAGCCGTCAAACCCCGTTAGCATCTCCACCTTCCCGCAGCCGAACGAAAGGGATTACGTGGCAAAAGGAGCGCACTTCGGTCCGCACAATCTGCACGAAAACCGTCCTGGGAGCTTTGTTAGCTCAACGCTGATTTTTGCCACGTATCAGAATGCGGGCGTGAGGGCGTATGACATTTCGGACCCGTATCGACCGGTGGAGACCGGGGCGCTGGTTCCGGCAGCACCCGCAAGGATGATGGATACCCGACCGAATCGCCCGCAGGTGATCCAGTCGTGCGATGTGTTTGTTGATGCGCAGGGAATCATTTACAGCACGGATTACAACGGCGGGTTGTCGGTGATTGAGTATCTGGGGTAAACCTCCTCTCCCGAAGGGAGAGGAGAACAATCAGCTGTACTGACGCACCCGTGCCACCAGCGCGTCCACGCTGTCGATCCGGTCGGCAATCACAATCAGCGCTTTGCCGAGCGTAATGGCGTGGCGCAGGCATTCGTGGCGCATTTCGTCATCCTGAATGGTGTCGATATCCGCCACGTGCGACAGGCCCACGCTGCGGCGGATAAGCTCGGTGCCGCAGAAGCCAATCGCGTCCTGCCAGACCTTTTTCAAAAACTCAGAGGCATAGCCTGGCACGCACAGCGCGGCATCACGGGATTTTTCCGCAGCCAGCACCTGGAAGCGTTCGGCAAAGGTGGTCCACAGCTGCTGGATGTCGATCAGACGCTGTTCACGTCCGGCGGCGGCGTCGCGGATCCCGAGATGGCCCGGCAGGCCGCAGAAGTTAAGCAGCAGGTTGCCAATGGCAGTCCCGATATCAAAGCCAATCGGGCCAAAGTAGCCGAACTCGGCGTCAATCGCCTTCAGGCTGCCGTCGGCGACAAAAATCGAGCCGCTGTGAATATCGCCGTGCAGCAGCGCTTCGGCCTGCGAGAAGAAGCGGTGCTTCAGGGAGGCGACGGCGATCTTCAAATGGTCATCATTGCGCAGGGCGGCAACGTCGTTTTCCAGCGCCGCCGGATAATTATTACGCTCGTGGATCTGGTACGGATCGTTGAAGAACAAGTCTTCGGTGATCTCGCACATCTCCGGATTGATGAACTGCGCCACCCGCGCTTTTTTAGCGTGCGGGTGCAGATAAAAATCGCTGGTGTGGAACAGGGTATGCGCCAGGTATTCGCCCAGCTGACGCGCGGCCTGCGGGTAGTACACATTGCCGATCAGCTCCCCGCGCCAGATCTTATGGCTGGAGAGATCCTCCATCACCATCACCGCCAGCTCGGGGTCGAAGTGGTGGATTTTGACCGTGTGCTGCGGGCTGTGTTGATAGTGCTCGACCAGAGTTTCTGCTTCGAGGCGGGCGCGATCCAGCGTCAGCGGCCAGGATTCCCCCACGCAGCGCACATAGGGCAACGCCTGCTTGACGATAATGCGGCTCACACCTTCACTGTCGAAAATTTTAAACACCAGATTGAGGTTGCCGTCGCCCACCTCCTGCGCCTCCACCAGTGACGATGGGTTTTCAAGGCCACCAAACTGCTGGGCGTACGCCACGGCGTCCTGGGCGGTAAAGGTACGGTATTGCGACATTGCCGGTTCCTCATGGGTTCTCATAATAAAGACATTCAGACGTCTATACATCTGGAATTCATCCTGACACAATGTGATACAACAACGCAACAGAGAATTAACGACATGCAGACATTACAGACGACCAGCCTGCGAGTGGCAAACAATCAGTTATTTATTCTCGATCAACAGGCGCTCCCGCAGGAGAAACGCTGGCTGGATGCCTCAACGGTAGAGGCGCTGGTGGGGCATATTCACGCCCTGAGGGTGCGCGGTGCACCGCTGATTGGTCTCTCTGCCAGCCTGCTACTGGCGCTGCTGGCGGAACAGGGTCACAACCGGGATGCGCTGGCGGTGGCGCTGGATACGTTGCGCGCCGCGCGCCCGACGGCGGTGAACCTGATGAACAATCTCGACCGCATGAAGCAGGCCCTGTGGCAGGAGGATTTTGTTCCCGCGCTGGTGGACGAAGCGTTGCGCCTGATAGAAGAAGATAAACAGCTCTGTGAAGCCATTGCTCTGGCAGGCAGCGCGCTGGTGCAGCCGGGCAGCCGCCTGCTGACCCACTGTAACACCGGCGGGCTGGCGACAGCGGGCGTCGGCACGGCGCTGGGGGTGATTGCCCTTGCGCATCAGCAAGGCAAGGTGAGTAACGTCTGGGTGGATGAAACCCGTCCGCTGCTGCAGGGCGGCAGGCTGACGGCCTGGGAGCTGGGCGAGCTGGGTGTGCCTTATCAACTGATCACCGACTCCATGGCTGCCAGCCTGATGGCGAAAGGGCAGGTGGATGCGGTGTGGGTGGGTGCGGACCGCATTGCCGCCAACGGCGATGTGGCGAATAAAATCGGCACCTATTCGCTGGCGGTGCTGGCGAAATTCCACGGGATCCCTTTTTACGTAGCGGCCCCGCAAACCACTCTCGATCCGCATTGTCCGAACGGCGACGCGATCCCGATTGAACAACGCGATCCCCGCGAGATCACCGGGGTAGCCGGCAGCTTTGGTGCCGTGCAGTGGGCTCCGGTTGATGCCCAGGTTTATAACCCGGCGTTTGACGTGACGCCTGCGGCACTGATTAGCGGTTGGGTGCTGGATACGGGCGTGGTATTGCCGGACGCGGTGGAGCAGGGGATTTTTGCGGGGAGCACGGTCTGAAAAATGCCGGGTCGCGCGAACGCTGACCCGGCCTACAAAATCTAAGGTAGCCGCGGATAGGCATCGGCAATGGCATCGCCGGTAAACTGGGCTACCCAGCCTTCCGGGTTATCGAAGATGCGGATGGCGGTAAAGTTCGGCTCGGAGCCCATATCAAACCAGTGCGGGGTGCCGGCGGGGACGGAAATCAGATCGTTTTTCTCACACAGCACCTGATACACCTGGTCCTCAATGTGCAGGCAAAACAGCCCGGCGCCTTCGACGAAGAAACGCACTTCGTCCTCGCCGTGGGTGTGTTCATTAAGAAACTTCGCGCGCAGGGCCTCTTTCTGCGGGTTGTCGGCACGCAGGCTGATCACGTCCCAGCTCTGATAGCCTTTTTCCGCTACCAGCTTATCAATGGCGTGCTGATAGGCGTTAATCACCGTCTCGGCGGCCGGGTCGCGGCCTAAATCGCGGTCGGCTTCCCAGCGTTCAAAGCGGACGCCGCGGGCATGCAACTTCTCGGCAATCTCGGCGGCGTCGGTGCTGTGCCACTGGGGCTGGTTGGCTTCGTTATCAGAAAAAATGGTCAATGCGCTCATGAAGGGATCTGCTCCGGATTGATGTCATCGAACTGGTGCACCTGATGGTGATGGCTGGCGCCGTCGTCATCGCCGCGAATCAACTGCAGGGTGCGAAAACCTGCCTGTTCGGCAGCGTCCAGCTCCTGATGAACATCAGACAAAAACAGGATCTGCGACGGGGCAACGCCAATTTGCGTCGCAATATTCTGATAAGACTGGGTTTCCCGCTTGGCCCCGATGTGGGTATCAAAATAACCGCTGAACAGATGAGTAATATCACCTTCGTCGCTGTAGCCAAATAACAGTTTTTGCGCTGCAACGGATCCAGAGGAATAAACATATAAATCAATGCCCTGCGCTTTCCATTTTTCAAGCGAGGGCAGGACGTCCGGGTAGAGGTGGCCGGTGAAGTCGCCGTTGACGTAGCCATCCTGCCAGATGATGCCCTGCAGCGCTTTCAGCGCCGTTGATTTGCGGTCCTGGTCCATAAACGCGAACAGGGTGTCGACCAGTTCGCTGGCGCTGGCCTGCGGCTCGGCAATCTCTTCACGCAGATTGTCCAGAATGGTCTTTACCGGTTCGGCGTACTGCTGCGCACTGACGAACGCGGCCAGCCGCTCGCGCGCATAAGGGAACAGGACATTATGGACAAAACGAATATCGCTGGTGGTGCCTTCAATATCCGTCACAATCGCGCGAATCATACTCTCTCCAGGTGTCGTAAACGCATCTCGCACTCGAACAGGAATTCGAGGCCTTCAAGGTGACGCCGGGCTTCTGCCACGTCGCGTCCCCAGCAGGTTAAGCCATGACCGCGCAGAAGAAAACCATAATTAAGCGGATGCGTCTGCGCGTAATCGGCGATGCGCGCCGCCAGCGCGTCAATATCCTGGTCGTTATCAAATACGGCGATCGACAGCGTATCGAGATGGCTGGTCTGGCCGCGGAGGGATTTCTGCATCTCAAAGCCGCTCAGGCGTAGCGCCGGCTCTTTAACCAGTCGTGACAGCACCGTCGCATTCACCGTATGAACATGCAGCACCGCATTGGCCTCGGGGAAGAGGCGATAGACCAGCGTGTGCAGGCCAGTTTCGGCCGAGGGTTTACGCCCGGATGGGGCGCGGTTGCTGGCAATCTCAACCTGCAGAAAGTCATCGCTGGTCAGGCTGCCTTTATCTTTGCCGGATTCGCTGAGCCAGCACCAGCTGTTGTCCTGGCGGATCGACATGTTGCCGCCGGTTGCGGGTGCCCAGCCCTTTGCGCCGATCCAGTGACAGGCGTCGACCAGGGATGTGAGTTGCAGGTTGTCTGTCATCTTCCTTATTACCTCTGTCGGTCAGGAATATCATTATGGTTTAGACGTCTAAGCGTCTTGATTGCCAAATACTAACATCGTGTTATAGTGGCAGCAACATATGTATTACACGCGGGCCCACAATAATGAGCAATAACCTATTGATTCCAGAGAGTAAACTTCCCAGCCTCGGCACTACGATCTTTACGCAAATGAGCGCCCTGGCGCAGCAGCATAATGCGATCAATCTGTCGCAAGGTTTCCCTGATTTTGACGGTCCGCACTACCTCCAGCAGCGGCTGGCGCATCACGTGGCGAACGGCGCGAACCAGTATGCGCCGATGACCGGTGCGCAGCCGCTGCGTGAAGCGATTGCCGACAAAACCGCCGAACGGTATGGCTACAAACCCGATGCGAACAGTGACGTTACGGTTACCGCGGGTGCCACCGAAGCCCTGTACGCGGCGATCACTGCCCTGGTGCGCACCGGCGATGAAGTGATCTGCTTTGACCCGAGCTATGACAGCTACGCCCCGGCGATTGCCCTGTCGGGTGGGGTGGTGAAGCGGGTGGCACTGCAGCCGCCGCATTTCCGTCCGGACTGGCAGGCGTTTGCGGCCCTGCTGAGCGAAAAAACCCGGCTGGTGATCCTCAACACACCGCACAACCCGTCGGCGACGGTGTGGCAGAATGCGGATTTTGCCGCACTCTGGCAGGCGATTGCCGAACGTGAAATTTACGTTCTGAGCGATGAAGTTTACGAGCATATCTGCTTTACCGATGCGGGACATGCCAGCGTGCTGGCCCATCCGCAGCTGCGTGAGCGGGCGATTGCGGTGTCGTCGTTTGGTAAAACGTTTCATATGACCGGCTGGAAAGTGGGCTACTGCGTGGCACCAGCGGCGATTAGCGCCGAGCTGCGCAAGGTGCATCAGTATCTGACTTTTGCGGTCAACACCCCGGCGCAGTTGGCGATTGCCGACATGCTGCGCCACGAGCCTGAGCACTACCGCGAGCTACCGGACTTCTATCGCGCCCGTCGGGATCTGTTTATTGACGCGCTGCGCGGCAGTCGGCTGGAGATTCTGCCCTGCGAAGGTACCTATTTCCTGCTGGCGGACTACAGTGCGATCTCCGATCTGGGTGACGTCGAGTTTTGCCAGTGGCTGACGAAAGAGGCTGGTGTGGCGGCGATCCCGCTGTCGGTGTTCTGCGCCGATCCGTTCCCGCACACGCTGATTCGCCTCTGTTTTGCGAAACAGGAAGCCACGCTGCTGGCGGCGGCAAAAAGACTCGCGGCGTTGTAAATAAAAAGCAGAATAAAATTAACCAAAATTTTATTCTGCTTAATTTGATCAAGACATTTTTACTTTAGCGATAGCTGTTCAATAAACCGGGAGAATAGCGCGCTGTTAAGCGCCGCACGGTTGTACATCATAAACATTTCAATTTTGGGTAAGGCAAATTCAGTCTCAATCTTACGAACATTCAGGCATTCCCGATAGGTGTCATAGACATTTTCCGGAACGTACCCCACCAGGTCAGAGGTGCTGATCATGGCGATTAACGACATAAACGAGTCGCTGCGAAAAGCTATGGTTCTGTCCGATAATTGGGTTGCCACTTCCCGCTGAAACGCTTTTACACCTGGCTCTTCGGTCATAAATAATGTGAATTTTTCATTGAGTAGCGCCTCATTAGTGACGGAGTTGCCCATTCGTGGGTGACCCTCACGGCAAATGAGGACAAAATTGATTACCTTAAAGGGGATGCAGACGACGGAGCGGTTGCTGAGCGAGTTATAAGAGAACACCAGGTCGGCTTTTCGGTAGGCCAGCAGGTCTTCAGCCGTATCCGCTGTAAGCAGCATGTCATGGAGTTCAATTTCATAATTATGCTCCTCCATCAATAACTTAATGGGATGAAGTATGGCGCTTGTGGTCATCATCGGTGGGGAGTAAATATGGAATTTCTTCGTCAGGCCAGAGCTGTGCATCAGGTTGATGGTTTGTTCAAGCTGATTCAGGTTTTGCTCAAGGTGAACATGCAGGTTAGTACCCACGGTGGTCGGTGTAATGCCTTTACCCGCGCGGATAAACAGCGGATCGTCGAGCTGGGTACGCAGTCGCTGTAGAGACTGGCTGACCGCGGAAGGGGTGATAAACAAGGTTTCAGCAGCTTTACTGATGCTAAGGTGCTGATAAATACATTCAAAAATGACCAGTAGATTAAGATCAAATTTTTTCAGATCGTAAAGATTAGCCATGATTCGTCCTGATTAGCTGTATCGGTTTCGTTATCTGATACGAAATAACTATAGATATGAGTTAACCATTCATCATCCATTTGACAGGTAAACTTAACTCAATTTAAATTTCAGCTTAATATATCATGACCAGAGACTTATGAAATAAATAGCACCTGCTCAGTGAGATAATTTTATTCTGAAAAAAAGAGGCGGCATGGTTGTGTATCTGCCGCCACTCCTGAACTACTGCGAACCCATCATACTCTCCAGTTGCGCATTATCGGGTAATCCGGCGACCTGCTGTAATTCCTGGTTAGTATTCATATAATAAATCGCTGGAGTGGCACTGGCACCCAGAGCGTCCATAATGGCCTGGTTAGCATTCAGGGTTTTGATCTGTTCGGGAGAGGTGGACGGGGGTGCCGTCAGCGCCATTTTTCCTCCGGATCGCTCGTAATCGTGCCAGGTTTTTGCCGGGTCGGCTGCGGCAAGAATGGCCGCCGCGGCACCCGTGCTTTCGGGCTTAATCACCCCCACCAGCAGCGTACGCAGCTGCACCTTTCCGGCATCCACCCACGGGCGTGCCTGCTGCCAGAACTGCAGGCAATAAGGGCAGAACGGATCGGCGAAGACATAAATGATGCGGGGGGCATCTTTATTGCCGTCGAGCAGCCAGTTGGCTTTCTCCAACCGCTGCCACAGTTCACGTCCGGCAGGGGCATAAATTTCTTTCTGAATCACCTGCTCACTGAGGTTTTTACCTTCTTCATCATACATATAGCCGGAGATTGCATGCTTGCCATCCGGCGTCAGGTAGATGGTGACGCCCATATCCTGATATTTGCCCAGCCAGCCCTTCACGCCGCCGGGTGCCTCGAAGGGTTTGATGATGGTGATACCTTGTTTTTCAATGGCTTTAACCGGTGCTGGCAGCTCTTCTGCATGGGCGATAAGCGGCAGAAGCGTGAGGAGCAGGGTGGGTCTGAACATGATCAATCCTTATAAAATAATGGGCAAAGGAAGCGTTTCGGCAAAACCTATCATAGCCATAGATATTTTAAACGGCTTCGCCAATTGCCCTTTGTTGGAGCGGGTGGTGTAATCCGTTCGCTGTCACGACCTTGCAAAAGGTAATGTAGAGCGCAACGCATCGCCAGCTCCGGCTGGCACTGAGATATCTTCAGGTATGTCAGGTAACAGGGCCGCCGTTAAGGCGGCCTTTTTACGTTCAGCTCACAGGGTGGCTTCCCAGGGTTGTTAGGTATCGCTGATTGATTCGATACGGCGAACGCATTAGCCCGTCCGGGCAAAGTTGGTTACCTTAGCCCTCAACGAAACCACGGAGGAAGTACAGATGTCTTTAATTAACACCAAAATCAAACCGTTCAAAAACCAGGCATTCAAAAACGGTGACTTCGTAGAGATCACCGAGAAAGATACCGAAGGTCGCTGGAGCGTGTTCTTCTTCTATCCGGCTGACTTTACTTTCGTCTGTCCGACCGAACTGGGCGACGTTGCAGATCACTACGAAGAACTGCAGAAGCTGGGCGTAGACGTTTACTCTGTCTCTACCGACACCCACTTCACCCACAAAGCATGGCACAGCAGCTCCGAAACCATCGCCAAAATCAAATACGCGATGATCGGTGACCCGACTGGCGCCCTGACCCGTAACTTTGAAAACATGCGTGAAGACGAAGGTCTGGCCGACCGTGGCACCTTTATCGTTGACCCGCAGGGGATCATCCAGGCGATGGAAGTTACCGCTGAAGGCATCGGCCGTGATGCATCTGACCTGCTGCGTAAAGTGAAAGCCGCTCAGTATGTGGCATCTCACCCAGGCGAAGTGTGCCCGGCGAAATGGAAAGAAGGCGAAGCAACCCTGTCTCCTTCTCTGGACCTGGTCGGCAAGATTTAAGTCTGTAAAGCCCGGTGGCGCGACGCTGCCCGGGCCTGTCTTAACGGGTGCATGGCACCCGTTTTTCTTCCCAACACCATAATGCAAGCTTCATTCAGGCGCGCGACGAGGCGGCTTGCATGATGATGTTTTAATTAGCAGGAGATAACGATGCTCGACATCAACATGAAAACCCAGCTCAAGGCTTACCTTGAGAAGCTGACCAAACCTGTTGAGCTGATTGCCACGCTGGATGACAGCGCTAAATCGGCAGAAATCAAGGAACTGCTGGCTGAGATTGCCGAACTGTCACCTAAAGTGACCTTCACCGAAGACAACAGCCTGCCGGTGCGCAAGCCGTCGTTCGCGATCGTCAATCCTGGTTCCACCCAGGGCCCGCGCTTTGCTGGTTCTCCGCTGGGACATGAATTTACCTCCCTGGTGCTGGCGCTGCTGTGGATCGGTGGTCATCCGTCAAAAGAGGCTCAGACGCTGCTGGAGCAGATCCGCGATATCGACGGCGATTTTGAGTTTGAAACCTATTATTCGCTCTCCTGTCACAACTGCCCGGACGTGGTGCAGGCGCTGAACCTGATGTCAGTCCTGAACCCGCGCATCAAACACACCGCGATTGACGGCGGTGTGTTCCAGAACGAAATCACCGATCGTAACGTGATGGGCGTTCCGGCGGTATTTATGAACGGTAAAGAGTTTGGTCAGGGCCGTATGACGCTGGCGGAAATCGTTGCCAAAGTGGATACCGGTGCCGAAAAACGTGCGGCGGAAGAGCTGAACAAGCGTGATGCTTACGATGTATTGATTGTTGGCTCCGGCCCGGCAGGTGCGGCGGCGGCGGTATACTCAGCGCGTAAAGGTATCCGTACCGGCCTGATGGGCGAACGTTTTGGTGGCCAGGTGCTGGATACGGTGGATATCGAAAACTATATCTCCGTACCAAAAACCGAGGGTCAGAAGCTGGCGGGTGCCCTGAAAGCGCACGTCAGCGACTATGAAGTGGATGTGATCGATAGCCAGAGCGCCAGCAAACTGGTACCGGCGGGGCATGAAGGCGGCTTGCATCAGATTGAAACTGCGTCAGGCGCGGTGCTGAAAGCGCGCAGCATTATCATTGCGACCGGTGCAAAATGGCGCAACATGAACGTGCCAGGCGAGGATCAGTATCGTACTAAGGGCGTCACCTACTGTCCGCACTGCGACGGCCCGCTGTTTAAAGGCAAGCGCGTGGCGGTGATCGGCGGCGGTAACTCCGGTGTCGAAGCGGCAATTGATCTGGCCGGTATCGTTGAGCATGTGACGCTGCTGGAGTTCGCACCAGAAATGAAAGCTGACCAGGTGCTGCAGGATAAAGTGCGCAGCCTGGGCAACGTCGATATCATCCTGAACGCGCAGACCACCGAAGTGAAAGGCGATGGCAGCAAAGTGACCGGGATTGAGTACCGTGACCGCGTCAGCGGCGATGTTCATAACGTTCTGCTTTCCGGGATCTTCGTGCAGATTGGTCTGCTGCCGAATACCACCTGGCTGGAGGGCGCAATTGAGCGTAACCGCATGGGCGAGATCATCATCGACGCCAAATGTGAAACCAGCGTGAAAGGCATCTTTGCAGCGGGTGACTGCACCACCGTGCCGTACAAGCAGATTATTATTGCCACCGGCGAAGGGGCGAAAGCATCACTGAGTTCGTTTGATTATCTGATTCGCAGCAAATAAAAAGAACGTAAGACACACCTGCAATGCTAAGAGGCTACCTGACGGTAGCCTCTTTTTTTTACCTCACCACCAGCACCGGAATATTGGCGTGGCGGACCACGCTTGAGGCATTCGATCCCAGCAGATGGGTGGAAATCGAAGGGTTACGTGAACCTATTACCACGATATCCGCGTGCATTTCGGTAGCCACCTCGTTTACCACATCGCGCACATGACCAAAACAGACATGGGTTTTAATCCGTGACGGGTCGATGCTGAAATGGCTGACCATCGACTGCAGCCGGGTCTGCGCTTCGTGCTGAATATGATCTTCGAAACGCCGCATATCGGCAGCAAAGCGGTGCAGACCAAAGCTGGCCGAGCCCGGTAGAACATGAATTAAATGAATGATGCCATCCTGCTGCGCCAGAAACTCCGCGTGGCGAATCGCCTTATCGCTGAGCTCCATCTCAAAAACATCCACCGGCATAATGATTGTCTGATACATACCCGTTTCTCCCTGTTTACTTTCACTAAATTCATTCAATCATAAAATATTATTTGTTTCTGATAGGTGGTTGGCAGTTTTTAAACTTGCGGTCTATCGTTCCCTGTTGACGCTCTCCAGGAATAATCTCAAAGCAGACGCTTTCCCCGGGTTATCGCCGCAGATGGCTACCCTTTTAAGGTTAACACGCGCTTTTTCACTGTTATCCGGAGGTCGCATGAAAGCATTGACGTATCACGGTCCACACAGCGTTCGCGTTGAAAACGTTCCCGATCCGATTATTGAGCACGCTGACGATATTATTCTGCGCATCACCGCCACCGCGATCTGCGGGTCGGATTTGCATCTCTATCGCGGCAAGATCCCGCAGGTAAAGCACGGCGATATTTTTGGTCATGAATTTATGGGTGAGGTGGTGGAGACCGGACGCGAGGTGAAAGATCTGCGTAAGGGCGACCGGGTAGTGATCCCCTTCGTCATTGCCTGTGGCGACTGCTTTTTCTGTCGCATGCATCAGTACGCCGCCTGCGAAACGACCAACAGCGGGCAGGGCGCGGCCCTGAATAAAAAACAGATCCCGGCCCCCGCCGCGCTGTTTGGCTACAGCCACCTGTACGGCGGCGTGCCCGGCGGTCAGGCGGAATATGTGCGGGTGCCTAAAGGCAACGTCGGGCCGTTTAAAGTGCCTCCGCTGCTGTCGGATGACAAAGCGCTGTTCCTGTCAGATATTCTGCCTACCGCCTGGCAGGCGGCCAAAAATGCGCAGATTGAAAAAGGCAGCAGCGTGGCGGTATTCGGTGCCGGACCGGTGGGATTGCTGACCATCGCCTGCGCGCGGCTGCTGGGTGCCGAGCAAATTTTTGTCGTCGACCATCACGACTACCGGCTGCGTTTCGCCGAGCAACGCTATGGCGCGATCCCTGTCAACTTTGACGTAGACGATGACGCGGCGGAAAAAATTATCGCCCAGACGGCAGGCCATCGCGGGGTGGATGCGGTGATCGATGCGGTCGGGTTCGAAGCGAAAGGCAGTACCACCGAAACGGTACTCACCACCCTGAAGCTGGAAGGTAGCAGCGGTAAAGCGTTGCGCCAGTGTATTGCCGCTGTGAGGCGCGGCGGGGTGGTCAGCGTGCCCGGCGTGTACGCTGGTTTTATCCACGGTTTTCTGTTTGGCGATGCCTTTGATAAAGGGCTGACGTTTAAAATGGGGCAGACGAACGTTCACGCCTGGCTTGGGGAGCTGCTGCCGCTGATTGAGCAAGGGCTGCTCACGCCGGAGGAGATTGTGACCCACTATCTGCCGTTTGAAGAGGCGGCCCGCGGGTATGAGATCTTCGAGAAGCGCCAGGAAGAGTGCCGGAAGATCATTCTGGTGCCGGGAGCGCACAGCCCGCAAGTGGCTAAAGAACGCGTAACGGGGCTGGTCAATGCGATGCCACCGGCTGCCACTCTCTGAAGGCAGAAAGAGGATGCAGATGCATCCTCTGGGCAAAGCGGGTTAACGCTTGTCAGATGGGATTAGCGCTGGTATTCCCCGGCGGCTTCAGGCTGAAAGATAAGCTCCAGCACCTCGAGATGGGTGGCGGTTCCACCCGGCAGCTCCCAGTGGATGGTGTCGCCGGTGCGCAGGCCAATCAACGCTGCCCCTACCGGTGCCAGCACCGAAAGCTGGGTCGCGCTGTCCGTCATCTGATTCGGATAGACCAGCGTGCGGGTGCGTTCCTCGCCGGTGGTCAAATCGCGAAATCGCACCTGGCTGTTCATGGTCACCACGTTATGCGGCATGTCCTGCGGGGCGCACATCTGCGCGCGATCCAGTTCGGCGTTCAGCGCTTCTGCAACCGGCAACGAGGCAAAGGCCGGTTGCTCCAGCAGGCGGTCGATACGTTCGGCATCGAGTTCGTTAATGATAATGGTGGGTCTGGACATTGTTTACTCCATGTCGTTTATGCTGCGACAACCGCAGAAGAGATGCCAAAAGAAAACCCTCGCTATCCGCTAGCGAGGGTTTAACTGCCTCTGATGATACTGACTCTGCGCCCGGGTTTGAAGTGATGGATGTCACATTCGCAGCGTGGATTTTTCCCGAAGGCGTGAACGGGTACTTTCGTATGAATTTTGTGCGAAAAACGTGATCGTTGGCCGATTTGAATTATCCTTTTTAAGCGCCTGTAGCAAGCGCCCACCTGCGGTTGTGTTCCGTTTTAGGAGATCTCATGAGCGATTACGACAAAGTTACCCTGAAAGACGGCAGCTATTTGCATTTCAAAGACTGGGGCAGCGGACAGCCGATTGTGTTCAGCCACGGCTGGCCACTCACGGCAGATGCCTTTGAAGATCAGATGTTATTTCTGGGGTCACAGGGTTTTCGCGTGATTGCGCATGACCGACGCGGGCACGGTCGTTCCGCCCAGACCTGGGACGGCAACAACATGGATCAGTACGCGGACGATCTGGCTGAGCTGACGGCGCACCTGAACCTGAAAGATGCCGTTCACGTCGGACACTCGACGGGCGGGGGCGAAGTGGCGCGCTACATCGGCCGTCACGGCACTGAGCGGGTAGCAAAAGCGGTGCTGATAAGCGCGGTGACGCCAATCATGATTAAGACCGATTTTAACCCGGACGGGGTGCCGAAAGCGGTGTTTGACGGTATCCGCGACGGCGTGGTGAAGGATCGTGGTGCCTTTTTCTACGAACTGAGCGCGGCGTTTTATGGCTATAACCGGTCGGGGGCCAGCGAATCCATCGCTGTGCGCGAAAGCTTTACCGTGCAAGGGCTGCAGGGATCAATCAAGGGGCTCTATGACTGCATCGCGGCCTTCTCAGAAACCGATCTGCGGGAAGACCTGCGCAAAATGACCCTCCCGACGCTGGTCATTCACGGCGACGACGATCAGATCGTGCCGTTCGAAACCTGCGGTAAGGTGGCGGTGACGCTCCTGCCAGACGGACAGCTGAAGGTGTATCCCGGCGCGCCGCATGGCATCTGCACAACCCATAAACAGCAAATTAACGAAGACCTGCTGCAGTTTATTCAGTCTTAATTTTCTACGGATTGCGTTACGCTGATCCTCCTGGGGCAGGGGGATGAGCGAAGCGTAATCCGTGCCTGCCGGTGTTAATCCGTTATTCTTCCCGAGAGCACTATGTACTTTTACCAACCTTCCCAGGGACACGGCCTGCCGCACGATCCCTTAAACGCCATTGTCGGGCCACGTCCCATCGGCTGGATTGCCTCATGTGACGCCGAAGGCCGCCCGAATCTGGCGCCTTACAGTTTTTTTAACTGCTTCAATTATCATCCGCCGATTATTGGCTTTGCCAGCACCGGCTGGAAAGACAGCGTGCGCAATATCGTTGAAACGGGCGAGTTTGTCTGGAACCTCACCACCCGTGAGCTGGCCAGCGCCATGAACGAAACCTCCGCCAGCCTGCCGCACGGTGAGGACGAATTTGTGCGCGCCGGTCTGAGCAAGGCCGAGAGCCGGGTCGTTAAGGTGCCACGCGTCGCGCAAAGTCCGGTTAACTTTGAATGCCGCCTGTCGCAATGCATTCAGCTGACGGCTGCCGGCGGAACGCCGATCGACACCTGGCTGGTGCTGGGGGAAGTGGTTGGCATCCACATTGACGAAAGCCTGCTGCAGGAGGGTATCTACCAGACGGCAAAAGCGCAGCCGGTGCTGCGTGCCGGTGGCCCGACGGCGTATTTTGCAGTGAGCGAGGATCAGCGGTTTGATCTGGTTCGCCCGGACGCCCGTCAGTAGCCGATTTTATCGATCACAAACTGTTTACCGCAGTTACCCGGATGCGGCTGCGGTGCAAAAGAGCCGGTCGCCAGCGGGACGTTGATGCTGGCGGCGGTGAGCGACATCTGGATTTCGGTAAGATACGCCGGGTTGCCGCTGCAGCTTAGCTTCACGGCTTTGACCGTTTGCGGGCCCCAGCTTCTGGCGACGGCGGCATCGAAGGCGCTGTGGGTGACGGTTTTGCCGTAGTTTTTCGCTAAAAACTGCCCCAGCGGGCTGGCTTTCACTTCCTGATTCATCCGCACCATGGTGCCAAAATAGGCATCCGGGTCGAAGCCGAAGCAGACGCCGTGTTTGGCATATTCGTAGCGCTCCAGGCAAGAATTCCCGCCCGCACCGGGCATCACCTCATTGAGTTTTGCCGCGCCCGTCAGCGACAGGCCGGTTTCTGCCGCATCACATTTCCGGCTTGCTTTCGCTTCCGGCATATTGGGGATCGGACGCGTCGCGCAGCCGAAGCGCATCCAGCGACGTTCATCAACGCCCCGTGCGGCTATGGATTTCGGTAAACCCGGCCACAGACCATGTACGGTCAGGATAGAGGTTTTGTCGGCGCGCTCTTTTTGCAGGCGGCACTCATCGGGGGCGTCGCGGTGGCGGTCATGCAGGCTCTGGCAAAAGCCTGACTGCCACGAGAGGGCCAACACGTAGCGGTCAAAATCCGCGTACTGCGTTGCCTGAAGCGGGTCGGCCTGCGCGGGGAGCGCACACAGCGCGACCGCGGTTGCGCTAACAGCGAAAACGAAATCTTTCCTGATCATGTGAAGTCCTGGTGGTTGAAAGCAGAGTCGTGCTGGAGCTTATTAAAGCACAAAAAGCGCCCGTAGGCGCTTTATGCGGGGAAGGGTGTTAACCGACGGCGGTGCCAGGCACCAGCACTTCGGTGGCGATAATTACGATCAGCAGCCCGACCAGCACCGGAACGGAGGTGCGTTTCACCACTTCAAAAGGTGAGATTTTTGCCATCCCGGCCACCGCGACCACAACGCCTGAAACAGGCGAAATGGTACGGCCCAGGTTGGAGGCCTGCAGCATCGGAATGGTCAGGTAAGCCGGGTTAATACCGGAGGAGTGCGCCAGTTTCGGGATCATCTCCACGAAGGCATAGAACGGTGCGTTACCGGAACCGGTGGTCATCGCCGCCAGCATGGTCAGGACCACCAGCACCAGCATCAGGATGATACTCGCCGAACCGAAAGAGGTGGCGATGGCGATCAGGCTCTGAATAAAGCCGATGGTGCTCAGCCCCTGGGCAAAGACACCGGCGGCTACCAGCAGCATCACCACGCCGGCGAAGGCATCCGCCATCCCGCGATAGGCCACTTCCAGCCCGCTGAATACGTTCTGGGTATTGAAGCTACGCACAAATTCCAGGATCGCCGCCAGCAGCATGCAGATCACCAGAATGGTGATGATGTGCAGTTCCGGGCCCCATTTGCCGTCGAAAATCAGTACCCCGATTATCGGTGTAAACGGCAGGATGGCGTAGAAGGAAGGTGCGGTGGTGGTGATTTCGCTGACGTCGAGTCTCTCGTGGGAGATGTTCTCTTTTTTATCGAGATAGCGTTGCCAGAAGAAGTGCGCCACGGCCATGCCGATAATAGCGGCGATGGAGATTGGCAAGGTGGTTTTGAAGGCGAAGTCGATCAGCGGCATCTCGGCCGCTTTGGCCGCCAGCACCACGTCACCGGAGGTCGGGGAGAGAATAATGGCCGCCGGGGAGGCACAAATGGCCGCCGCCGCGCCGCGGCTGATGCCCACGTTAACCATTACCGGGAACAGGGTCGCCATCAGCAACACGCCAAGGCCGGTTGCCGAGGAGACTGCCAGCGACATCAGGCAGGCAACGAAATAGGCGGCAATCATCAGCAGATAAGGGGAGTTGATGTAGCTCAGCGGCTTCGAGGCCAGCTTCACGACCATATCATTGGCGCCGATATGGGTCATGTAGGCGGCAAACCCGCAGAGCATCATGATCATCATCCCAAGATCGCCACCGCGGCTCATCAGCAGGATTTTGATGTACTCGACGATATCCGTGGCGGTGTAGCCCGTGCTGGTGGCGCTGGCTGGCAGTACCTTATGGCCCATCAGGGCGCTGATAATCAGTAACGCCAGACCGCCGACGAATAATACGCCGGTCGCGGAATAGCCTTTGATGATGTAGCGCGCGACGCCAACAATGACCACTACCCCAATGAGTAGCTCGATGAAGATTTGCATGAATTCCCCTGTCTCCCGACGCCCCAGAGCGCAAGGATAAATAAGCAATAAAATAAGGTGACAAAATGTGCCCAAATATTGCGCCAGCATTGCTGACTAAAATCAATAAATCTACTACTAAAGGGGCGTTCGCCAATAATTTACGCTTCTCGCGCGGGCTTAAAACGTAAATAACGTTAAATGACTTGAGCTGTAGAAATATCCCTGCTTATACTCGGGCCTCTTTTTGCCACCTTAGATGCCGCCATGTCCGCCAGCTGGATTTATCGCCTGCGCTTTTTGAAGAAACATCTGCTCACGCTGATGTTGGCCTTCGGCTGGCTGCTGATCCAGAGTCAGGTGGCGGTTGCCTCGCACGATTGCACAATCGATTTACGCGGTGAGACGGCCACGCTCCAGCATATGGAGATGATGACAATGCCGCAGCATCACGCTGCGCCGTCGTCTTCGGGCCTGTGTGAAAAGCACTGCGTCCCGGATCAGGTACAAAAAGATTCCGGTCATCCACAGCTGACGGCCCTTCCTGCCGCCATGACGGTAACCCTCAATGCCCCGGACTGCGTGGAACATACTGCGTCATCCCGGGTCGTCACCCCGCCTGCCGTGGGGCCACCGGCAACGATTCGCTATTGCCGGTTTCGGGAATAAAAACCTGTTAATTAGTTGATTTAATTCTAATTTACGTTTAACAGGAGCTTTATCATGCGTGCTTTACTCTTTTCCGCGCTGCTTGGCGCGTGCCTTTCCGTTTCTTTCCTTTCCGTTCAGGCGAACGCGAGTGTCTCTCCGACCGGCCAGCAGTGGCAGGGCCAGGGCGTTGTGCAGAAGATTGCCCCCCAGTCGGTGGTGATCCAGCATGAGGCTATCCCGGCGCTGAAATGGCCCGCCATGACCATGCCGTTTGCCTTATCCGCTGATGTCGATCTGCGCGCCATTAAACCGGGCGAGCAAGTGACATTCACGCTGGTGCGGGCGGGTGACGGCTTTCAGATAATCTCGCTCACGCCGCTGCGCTAAGGCGAGGATCCCATGAAAAAACAGACACTGAGCATGTGGCTCGGTGGGGTGATGCTCGGGCTTATCAGTGCCGCCGGGCAGGCCGCGCCGTGGACGCTAGAGCAAACCCTGACCGAAGCACAACGCTATTCAGCGGCCCTCTCCGCCAGCCGTAACGAGGCTCAGGCGCTGGATGCGATGGCGGATTCCGCCACCCAGTTACCCGATCCCAAACTGAAATTCGGCATCGAAAACGTGCCCGTTCAGGGCAGTAACGACCAGCGGCTGACCCGCGAAGGGATGACCATGCAGCGGGTCGGGATCATGCAGAGCTACGTCAGCCACGAAAAGCGGGAGCGTAAAGCCCAGACCCTGCAGGCGCAGGCCCGGGGCGTGCTGGCAAAAGGCGAGGCGGTGCGCGCGGGTCTTCAGCGTGACACCGCTCAGGCGTGGCTGGATCTGGCCCTGGCGCAGCAGGCGCTGAAAACCGCCACCCGGCTGGTTAACGAAACCGAGCGTCAGTTCCCTCTGCAAAAGGCCAGCGTTGGGGCGGGCAGTGCCACCCCGGACAGCGTCCTGACCCTGAGGATGGCGCTCAGCGCGATGCGGGACAAAGTCACGCTGGCGAAGCGGGATGTTCAGCTGGCGCAAAGCCAGCTGCTGCAGCTAACCGGCCAGGGGATTGACGACGTCGGCGGACCGCTGCCGCGCTATCAGCGGCTACCGGCCGAGGTCAGCCAGCTGGAAGAGGCCATTACGCGTCACCCGGAGGTTGAAGCCGCGCTGCGTGAAGCCGAAACGGCAAAAGCCCGCTCGGCGCAGTCGGCGGTGGCAGCCCTTCCCGACGTGGATGTGGAGGTTTTCTACGCTCATCGCGCCGAAGGGTATGACGATATGGCCGGGGTGATGTTCACGGTCGATCTGCCGCTGTTCCAGTCGCGACGCCAGGACAAAGACTATGCCGCAGATGTCTCCCGCTCTTTGCAGGCGGTAGACGAGCTCACGCTGATTAAGCGCGCGCATATCGCCCAGGTGCAGTCGCTGGTGGCGCAGTATCAGGCCGCGCAAGCCCTGTGGCAGCGTCAGCGCGACGAGATCCTGCCCCTGCAGCATCAACGTCTGGCGTTGCTGACGGCGCAATACCGCGCCGGTCAGTCCGAGCTGCCCGCGCTGCTTGAGGCCCGGCGCAGCGTGCTCGACAGTGAACTGGCGGTCAATCAGGCCGAGCGCGAGATGGCGCGAACCTGGGCGGCGATCCAATGGTTAATCCCGCAGGAGTTAGCATGAAGATTAAAACAGGCTTTGCCGTACTGCTGGCGCTGATGCTGGTAGCAGGAGGCTATTACGCGGGACTGCGCCAGTCATCCCACGTCGTCGCAGCACCCGCACCCGCCGAGCGAAAAGTGCTTTACTGGTACGACCCAATGGTACCGGGTCAGCGCTTCGATAAACCGGGGCGCTCGCCGTTTATGGAGATGGATCTGGTCCCGCGCTATGCCGATGAAGTCGATGAGACGCCAGGGGTGGGGATCAGCGCCGCCCAGCAGCAAAATCTGGGCATGAAAACCGTGCAGGTGCAGAGGCGCCAGCTGGAATCCCCGTTCCGGGCGTTTGCCACCATCGCCCCGGATGAACGCAGCATCACGGTGATCGCCGCCCCCGCAGCCGGAGTGGTAGCAAAACTGTACGTCCGTGCGCCGCTCCAGCAGGTTAAAGCCGGTGAGCCGCTGGCCCAGCTGTGGATCCCCCAGTGGACCCAGGCTCAGCAGGAGTATCTGGCGGTGCGCGCGCTGGGTGATGCGGCGTTAACCCGCGCGGCCCGGGAACGGCTGCAGCTGCAGTTTATGCCCGAGGAGGTGATCCGCGCCCTGGATCGCAGCGGGAAGCCCCAGACCTCGTTGACGCTCAGATCGCAGCATGCAGGCTACGTCGCAAAACTGGACGTGCGTGAAGGGGCGCAGGTGGCGGCGATGACCTCGCTGTTTGAAATGGCGCGTCTCGACCCGGTCTGGTTGGTGATTGATTATCCCCAGTCGCAGGCGCAGGCCCTGAGCGTGGGCAGCGAGCTGATCGCGACGTCTGAGAGCTGGCCGGGTGAGCGTTTTCCGGGGCGGGTCAGCGAAGTGTTGCCGCAGATGGACACCGCCACCCGTACGCTGAAAGCCCGTATCCTGGTGGATAACCCGCAGCACAAGCTGAAACCCGGCATGTTCCTGAGCGTCTCCCGGGCGCAATCCCTGTTGAGCGCACCGGTGCTGGCGGTACCGGAAGAGGCGGTTATCGATACCGGAAGCGCAAAACGTCTGCTGCTTGCCAGCGGTAACGGCTATTTTCAGCCGGTGGTGGTGGAGACCGGGCTTACCGCCCAGGGCTGGACCGAGATCCGTTCTGGCATGAAGGAGGGGGATAGCGTGGTGAGCTCCGGGCAGTTCCTGATTGACTCTGAAGCCAGCCTGCGCAGCGCGCTGCCGGAGGTGGCGAAATGATCGCGGCGGTAATCAGAGCCTCACTGCGTAACCGGCTGCTGGTGATCCTTGCAGCCCTGATGATGGCGGGCTGGGGGATCTGGGCGGTGCAACGCGCCCCGCTGGATGCCCTGCCGGATCTCTCTGACGTGCAGGTAATTGTGCGCGCCAGCTTCCCGGGCAAAGCGCCGCAGGTGATTGAGGATCAGGTCACCTGGCCGCTGACGACGTCGATGCTCTCGGTGCCTGGGGCGAAAACCGTGCGCGGTTTTTCGATGTTTGGCGATGCTTACGTCTACGTGCTGTTTGAGGACGGCACCGACCTGTACTGGGCACGCTCGCGGGTGCTGGAATACCTGAGCCAGGTGCAGTCCCAGCTTCCGGCGGGGGTGAACGTCTCGCTGGGCCCCGATGCCACCGGGGTGGGTTGGATCTACGAATATGCCCTTGTCGATCGCAGCGGCAAGCATAGCCTGGCTGATTTACGTGCGCTGCAGGACTGGACCCTGAAGTTCGAGCTGAAAAGCGTGGCCAATGTCTCGGAAGTGGCCAGTATCGGCGGCATGGTGCGCCAGTATCAGGTAATTGCCGATCCGGCAAAAATGCGGGCCCTGAACATCACCCACGGGCAGATCGTCGCAGCCCTGCAGGCGGCCAATAAGGAGGGCGGCGGGGCGCTGTTGGAGAGGGGCGAGGCGGAGTTCATGGTGCGCACCACGGGCTATTTGCGCTCGCTGGAGGATTTTCGCAACGTGGTGATCGAAAGCCGTGAAGGCGTGCCGGTGCTGCTCGGCGATGTGGCGAGCGTCGGCTACGGCCCGGAGATACGCCGCGGCGTGGCCGAGCTGAATGGCGAGGGCGAAGTGGCCGGTGGCGTGGTGGTGATGCGCTACGGCCAGAATGCGCTCCAGACGCTGCATGCGGTCAAAGCGAAGCTAAGCGAGCTGCAAAAAACCTTGCCGCAAGGGGTGGAGATTGTGCCGGTGTACGACCGCTCTGCGCTGATTGAGGACTCCGTCAAAACTCTGACCCACAAGCTGCTGGAGGAGTTCGTGGTTGTGGTGGTGGTCTGCGTCCTGTTCCTGTTCCACTTCCGTTCGGCGCTGGTGGCGGTGGTTTCGCTGCCGTTGGGCATCCTGGGCGCGTTTGTGGTCATGCACTATCAGGGGATCAACGCCAATATCATGTCGCTGGGGGGAATTGCCATCGCCATTGGGGCGATGGTCGATGCGGCGATTGTGATGATCGAGAACATGCACAAGGTGCTGGAACAGTGGCGTCACGATAACCCCGGTCAGGAGCCGAACTCGGGTGACTACTGGCGTCTGGCGGAGCGTGCGGCTGTCGAGGTGGGACCGGCGCTATTCTGCAGCCTGCTGATCATCACCCTGTCGTTTATTCCGGTATTTTCACTCGAGGCGCAGGAAGGGCGAATGTTTGCCCCGCTGGCGTTCACCAAAACCTGGGCGATGGCGGTGGCGGCAGGGCTGGGCATCACCCTGGTGCCGGTGCTGATGGGCTATTTCATTCGTGGACGTATTCCAGATGAAAAAGCGAACCCGATCAACCGGGTGCTGATCCGCCTGTACGAGCCGCTGCTGGACAGGGTGCTGCGCTTTCCGAAAGCGACGCTGACGTGGGCGGGCGTGTTGCTGCTGGCGACGCTCTGGCCGCTGAGTCAGCTGGGGAGCGAATTTATGCCGCCGCTCAACGAAGGTGACCTGCTGTATATGCCATCAACCCTGCCGGGGATCTCCGCCCGGGAAGCGGCCCGCCTGCTGCAGCAGACCGACAGGCTGATTAAAAGCGTGCCGGAGGTGGCGACGGTGTTTGGTAAGGCCGGGCGCGCGGAGACGGCTACCGATCCCGCGCCGCTCACGATGCTGGAAACGACCATTCACTTTAAGCCCAGGGAACAGTGGCGAGCCGGAATGACGCCGGAGAAGTTAGTTGAGGAGCTGGATCGTACCGTCTCGGTGCCGGGGATTGCCAACGTCTGGGTACCGCCGGTGCGTAACCGGCTCGACATGCTGGCGACCGGAATAAAGAGTCCGGTGGGGATCAAGGTGAACGGCAGCAATCTTGCCGACATCGAGCGCATTGCCCAGCAGATTGAGCTGGTGGTGAAGCAGGTGCCGGGCGTCACTTCGGCTCTGGCGGAGCGGCTGGCGGGCGGGCGCTATGTGGATATCCGCATCGATCGCCAGAAGGCCGCGCGTTACGGCGTCTCGGTGGATGAACTGCAAAGCCTGGTAGCGACGCTGGTGGGTGGGGATAACGTGGGAGAGGTGATCCTCGGACGCGAGCGCTATCCCATCAATCTGCGCTATCCACGCGACAGCCGGGACAGCGTCGATAAGCTGCGGGCACTGCCGATGGTGGCGGCCAATGGCAGTCAGATTGCGCTCGGGGAGCTGGCGGATATTGTTGTGACCGAGGGGCCGCCGATGCTGAAAAGTGAAAATGCGCGCCTCTCGAACTGGATATACGTCGATCTGCGGGGCCGGGATCTGAAGTCAGCCGTGGAAGAGATGCAGCAGCGCGTAGCGGAGCAGGTGACGCTGCCGCAGGGGATCACGCTTGCCTGGTCCGGGCAGTTTGAATATCTTGAGCGGGCTACGGCGAAGCTGAAAATAGTTCTGCCAATCACCTTGATGATTATTTTTGTGCTGCTGTGGCTAACCTTCAAACGTATTTCAGATGTGCTTATGATTATGGGGACATTGCCTTTTTCTCTGATTGGTGGTGTCTGGCTGTTATGGCTGCTGGATTATAATCTATCGGTGGCGGGAGCCGTTGGATTTATTGCCCTTGCCGGCGTCTCGGCGGAGTTCGGCGTTATTATGGTATTGTATCTCAATCAGGCGCTGGATAAATATCATACCCGCGATCTCCACGGTGGAAACGCGCAGCTGATGCGTGCGATTCATGAAGGCGCGGTCCTGCGCGTGCGCCCTAAAGTGATGACCGTCGCCACCATCATGGCAGGGCTGTTACCCGTGATGTGGGGCGGCGGCAGCGGTGCAGAGGTGATGCAGCGCATCGCTGCCCCGATGATCGGTGGGATGGTCAGTGCGCCGTTGTTATCAATGCTGGTTATTCCTGCGCTCTATAAGCTATTGCATCAGCGTTAATTTTTCACTTATGCGCTGTCAATATTGGCGGCGCATTCTTACTCCCCCAGGAGTATTCTGATTAATTACGCTTAATAATTCAGATTTCAACCAATGGTGTTGCGATGTCATTCAACTATTCTATGCCGGTATAGGTACCGTATATAAAAGTGGTAATGGTATTGTGACAATAATTAATAAATATTTACTGATTTTTACTTTTATTTTAGGGCCGGTGACTTTTCCGGCCCATGCTATTGCCGATAAAGTAAAGCCCTTTAGAGACTGGGTAAAAACCGTCGGTAATAATGCGAAAACGACCTGGGAACAGCCCCAGCATTACGATCTGTATGTGCCGGCGATCACCTGGCATGCCCGCTTTGCCTACGATAAAGAGAAAACCGATCGCTACAACGAGCGTCCGTGGGGCGCGGGATTTGGCCAGTCGCGCTGGGATGAAAAGGGCAACTGGCATGGCCTGTACGTCATGGCATTCAAAGACTCGTACAACAAGTGGGAGCCGATTGGCGGCTACGGTTGGGAAAAAACCTGGCGTCCACTCGCCGATGAGAATTTCCATCTGGGTGCCGGATTTACCGCGGCCGTGACGGCGCGTGATAACTGGAATTACATCCCTGTACCGCTGGTGTTGCCTCTGGCCTCCGTGGGATATGGTCCGGCAACCTTCCAGATGACTTACATACCGGGAACCTATAACAACGGTAACGTCTTCTTTGCCTGGATGCGCTTTCAGTTTTAACTGAAAAAACTTTACGTATTGGTGATTTAATAGCCACACTTTGAATAGTAAAGAATAAAAATTGCCCTCCGAAAATTAACGCGACTTTTGTCACTTTTCTTCAAAAAGGCGCTGGACAAAACCGCTCACAATTGTTGTACTGATACCCGACACAGCATTTGTGTCCATTTTTCATGTAAAGGTAATTTTGATGTCTAAGATTAAAGGTAACGTTAAGTGGTTTAATGAATCCAAAGGATTCGGTTTCATTACTCCGGAAGATGGCAGCAAAGATGTGTTCGTACACTTCTCTGCAATCCAGACTAATGGTTTCAAAACCCTGGCTGAAGGCCAGCGCGTTGAGTTCGAAATCACTAACGGTGCCAAAGGCCCTTCTGCTGCTAACGTCATCGCTCTGTAATTCAGACGAGACCAGCAAGAATTCAAAACCCGCTCAATGAGCGGGTTTTTTTCGTTCTGCATCAGCCGAACATATAAATTTTCACAAAGCTGGCGACGATTAATACACTTAACACCACCATTCCTGCGCTGACCATATTCTCTTTCATTACGTCACCCTTTCGTTATATTGCCTCAAGGGTGCCAGAGAAAAATTAAGCTAACATTAACGCCCGCCTGTTTTAGTGAGCATTAACCGCAGAAATTAACCAAAATGCGAGCGCGGTCATCATCAGTGACCCCAGCAGGTTGACCGCGATATTGAGCAACGCCCACGCAGCGCGTCCATCCTGCAGCAGAAACACCACTTCGGCCGAGAAGGTGGAAAATGTGGTCAGGCCCCCGCAAAAACCAGTGGTGATCAGCAGCTTCCACACTGGGTCGATGTGGGTCATTCTGTTAAACCATGCCAGACCCAGGCCAATGATAAAGGCACCGATAAGGTTGGCCGTCAGCGTGCCGACAGGGATCATGTGATGCATGGTGTTGAAGCGGATGCTCAACAGCCAGCGTGCGACACTTCCTGTGCCCCCGCCGATAAAAACGGCTAAAAGTAGTTGAAACACGAACAGTACCTGCTGTTTGATGTATAAGAGCAATCAGTGTAACGCCGTTTGAGGCAGGGTGAAAATATGTACGTGGCGGTTGGACAATTTGCGGTATCAGCGGACTGGCAAAACAATGCCGAAACCTGCGTCTCGCTGATGAATCAGGCACATCAGCAGGGCGCATCGCTGCTGGTGCTGCCCGAAGCGCTACTGGCGCGGGATGATAACGATCCTGATCTGTCGGTGAAATCGGCGCAGCTGCTTGACGGCGGTTTTTTAACCAGGCTTCTGGAAGAGAGTGCGTGTAATAATCTGACGACCGTGTTGACCGTGCATGTCCCGTCAACCGCTGGCCGGGCGATCAACACTCTGGTGGTACTGCGTGCCGGGAACATCGTTGAGCAGTATGCCAAGCTACATCTTTACGATGCGTTCAGTATTCAGGAATCCAGGCTGGTGGATGCGGGGAAGATAGTCCCGCCGCTGATTGAGATCGACGGGATCCACCTGGGGTTAATGACCTGCTACGATTTACGCTTCCCGGAAATGGCCTTGAATCTGGCGCTGGCCGGTGCTGAGGTGCTGGTGCTGCCCGCAGCCTGGGTCAGGGGGCCGCTAAAGGAACATCACTGGGCCACGCTGCTGGCCGCCCGCGCGTTGGATACCACCTGTTATATGGTGGCGGCCGGGGAGTGCGGTAACAAAAATATAGGCCAGAGCCGTATTATCGACCCGATGGGGGTGACGGTCGCGGCTGCGGCAGAAGCGCCCGCGCTGTTGATTGCGGAGATAAGCCCGGCACGCATCGCGCTTGCGCGCCAGCAATTACCGGTGCTGCGCAACCGACGCTTTGCACCACCGCAATTACAATGACGTTTTTTAAACAGGGCTTGATTCACCTTGTTACAGATTGCTATTGTGTGCGGGCGTCAAATGACCGTTAATACTCTCGGGTTTTTACGGCACGAAACGCAGCCTGTTTTAAGTCAAGAAGGTATCTATGGGTGAGATTAGTATTACCAAACTGCTGGTAGTGGCCGCGCTGGTCGTTCTGCTGTTTGGTACCAAAAAGTTACGTACGCTGGGCGGAGACCTGGGTGCAGCCATTAAAGGCTTTAAAAAAGCGATGAATGACGACGATGCAACGGCGAAGAAAACGGCCGATGCTGATATTGCCGCCGAAAAACTCTCTCACAAAGAGTAACGGCAACGCTTCACGGCGTGTAGCATAAAAAAAACCGGCTCTGGCCGGTTTTTTTATGGGTGAACTGTAAGCGTATGTGACTGGCTTACTTCACCTCTTCGCCTTTCGCCTGCATATCGGCGTGGTAAGACGAACGCACGAACGGGCCGCAGGCAGCATGGGTAAAGCCCATCGCCATCGCTTCGGCTTTCATTTCGTCAAACTCTTCCGGGCTCACATAACGCTGCACCGGCAGGTGGTGACGGCTCGGCTGGAGATACTGGCCCAGCGTTAGCATGGTCACGCCGTGGCGACGCAGGTCGCGCATCACTTCAACGATCTCTGCGTTGGTTTCACCCAGACCCACCATCAGACCTGACTTGGTTGGGATCTCCGGGTGCGTTTCTTTAAAACGCTCCAGCAGCTTAAGGGACCAGTTGTAGTCAGCGCCCGGACGAACCTGGCGATACAGGCGCGGAACGTTTTCCAGGTTGTGGTTGAACACGTCTGGCGGCGTGGCGTTGAGAATATCCAGCGCACGGTCCATACGGCCACGGAAGTCAGGCACCAGCGTTTCGATTTTGATGCTCGGGCTTTTTTCACGAATGGCGCTGATACATTCAGCAAAGTGCTGGGCACCGCCGTCGCGCAGATCGTCGCGGTCAACGGAGGTGATCACTACGTAGCGCAGGGCCATGTCGGCGATCGTCTGTGCCAGCTTCTGCGGTTCATTCACATCAGGGGTCACAGGACGACCATGGGCAACGTCACAGAACGGGCAGCGGCGGGTACAAATGGCGCCAAGGATCATGAACGTTGCGGTACCGTGGTTAAAACATTCAGCAAGGTTAGGGCAGGAGGCTTCTTCACAAACGGAGTGAAGGCCGTTTTTGCGCATCGCCGCTTTGATTCCCTGAATACGCGAAGAGTCCGCCGGAAGTTTGATTTTCATCCATGCCGGTTTTCTTAACAGCGCTTCGCGCTCCGTAGCCACGTTTTTAACCGGGATTAGGGCCATTTTATCGGCGTCGCGGTATTTAACACCGCGTTCCATCACAATGGGTTTACTCATAGCGTGCGTGTTCCAGTTGCGAATATCGAAGGAAAGCGTTTCAATTCAAAGGAGTGTTGTATTTATCAACTATATTTGAATGAACGACAGGCAGTATATCATTGAAACGGCCGATAAAGCAGCCTGCCGGGTCGCCAAATTGTAAAATAGTTGTTGTTTAGTGCCTTTCGGCCTGCGTAGCGCAGGCTCACAGGGTGTGGGGGCGCATCAGAACGCCTCGCTGATGACATTAATGACGTTTTCGAGAACCGGATCGCGCAGGCTCAGTTTGTTGTAATACAGCGAAATATCGACGGTTTCTTCATTCAACGGCGTGAAGGGGATCTGTTCCAGCGGCCAGCACTGGCGCAGCAGGTTGAACAGGCGCGCCGGGATGATGCCAATCAGATCGCTGCTGCCGATCAGGGCGGCAATCGTAAACATATTGTAACTGCTGAAGGTGACCTGACGCTCCGGAAAAATGTCGTTAACCCGCAGGCGCAATGCGTTCATGTTCTGTCCTTCCAGCACCAGCAGGGTCTGCTCGTACTCTTGCAGATTTTCCACTGTCGCCGTCTTGCTCAGGACGGGATGCTGCTTACGGCACACCAGCAGGAGCCGATCGGTAAACAGAACGTTGTGGCTTAACGCGCGCGTGTTTAGGGTATTGCTGTCCACGATCAGGTCGGTCTGGAACTGACCCAGCTGCGTTTCGCCATCGCCAATAGCAATGTTGCGCAGCAACAGCTGCGGTGCCTCACGCTTTACCGCCTGGTAAATAATCGGCATCACCAGTGCGCCGATAGAAGGGGTGGTGCCGATGGTGATAGTGCGCTGCTTATCATAACTGCCAGTAAGATCCAGTGCGCCAAGAATAGACTCCAGCCCCTGGCTGATATATTCGTGCAGGTGAGTGGCATAGGCGGTAGGGGTGACGCCCTGACCTTTACGGATAAACAGTGGATCGGGGAATATTGCGCGCAGTTTTTGAATCGACTGGCTTATTGCTGACGGCGTGAGATTAAGAATTTTCGCAGCGTTAACGATACCTTTGTGAACATAGACGGCCTCAAAAATGGTCAATAAATTGAGGTCAATATTGCGTAAAGTCCGAAATATTTGTGGTTTGGCCTCACCGCCTGGCTCACTCAACCGTTTCTCAGGAAATTCTTTAGGATCCACGCTGATACTCCATGTTTATACACAATGTTTATATTAGTCGAAATCAAATATTGTGCTTATTGTTATATTTGTACTGTTATCCATAAATTACTAACCTGACACAATGATTTTGCCGTATGGCTTTTGTGCAGCCAAGTCTCCACAGATGGCGAGAAATGCCAGGATGTGACGCTTTTATGCGAAAAGTAAGGGGTTTGAAAATATAGAAAGCGGGGATTATTGTAAAGTATAAATACCGTGAAATAAAAATGGCTCATCAACGCAATGAGCCATCCAGGCAAGATTATTAAGCCGTGATATATTCATGCGGTGGATTGTTTAGCAGTGCTAAAAAAGCATGTACTAAATGAGGCCGCACAATATCAGGCGTGATGTTCTCTGCCCATTGGCACATTTGCGCCATTTCCATGCCCGCGTAGCCACAGGGGTTGATGCGCTGGAAAGGTGCCAGATCCATATTAATATTCAATGCAAGACCATGGAATGAGCAGCCTTTACGAATACGCAAACCGAGTGAACAAATTTTCTTTTCACCAACGTAAACGCCAGGTGCATCTGCGCGAGGATGTGCATCGATATCAAATTCTGCCAGCGTATTGACCACCGTCTGCTCAAGCAGCGTCACCAGGTCACGCACGCCGAGCTTTCTACGCTTCAGGTTCAGCAGGACATACATCACCTGCTGACCCGGTCCGTGATAGGTCACCTGACCCCCGCGATCGCTCTGGATCACCGGGATATCACCCGTCATCAACAGATGTTCTGCTTTGCCTGCCTGACCCTGGGTAAACACAGGGGGATGCTCGACCAGCCAGATTTCATCCTGCGTGTTTTCATCGCGTGTGTCCGTGAAATCATGCATGGACCGGGAAATGGGTTCATAGGGCTGAAGCCCAAGATGGCGGATAAGGAGGGTATCCTGATTCAAAACGACATCTCCAAAACGAAGAAAAAAAGTAGCGGGGAGTATATCACAGAGGGGAAACGGGTTACCCGACGATGCGGGTAACCGAAAGCGTTACAGCACCATACGCACGATATCGATGTTACCGAGCTCTTCGTACAGCGTCTCGACCTGCTCAATATGCGTGGCGGTAATGGTGATGGAAACCGAGTGGTAGTTCCCTTTGCTGCTTGGTTTGACCGTCGGAGAGTAGTCACCCGGCGCATGACGCTGGACCACTTCAACCACCTGATCAACCAGCTCAGGCAACGCCTGCCCCATTACTTTGTAAGTAAAGGGTGTAGGGAATTCAAGCAGTTCGTTAAGTTTGGTTTTCATGTCAACTCCGGCAGTACGTCAAAAAAGAATAACTCCCACAGCGGGTGGGAGTTATCAGGTTACCTAGTATATGGGGATGGAAATCACACTTTCAAGTGTTCAATTTTTAACCAAACCAGTGATGGAACATCAATTTAATGTAATCAATGATTTTGCCGAAGAAATTGCCTTCCGGGATTTCATCCAGTACCACCAGCGGACGCTGGTCAATGGTTTTGCCATCAAGCTGGAAGTTGATAGTGCCTACCACCTGGTTTTTCTGCAGCGGTGCGTGCAGCTCGCTGGCGGTCAGCACATAGCTGGCTTTCAGATCTTTCATGCGACCGCGTGGGATAGTCAGATAAAGGTCTTTATCGACACCCAGTGAAGCGCGATCGTTATCACCAAACCAGACCGGCTCAGAGGCGAACTCTTTGCCTGCCTTCAGCGGGTTAACGGTTTCGAAGAAGCGGAAGCCCCAGGTCAGCAATTTCTTGCTCTCGGTTTCACGCCCTTTGAAGGTGCGTCCGCCCATCACGGCAGAGATCAGACGCATCTGGCCTTCGGTGGCCGACGCCACCAGGTTGTAACCGGCTTTATCGGTATGGCCCGTTTTGATGCCGTCAACGTTCAGGCTGTTATCCCATAGCAGACCGTTACGGTTAGTCTGGCGGATTCCGTTAAAGGTGAACTCTTTTTCTTTGTAAATGGTGTACTCATTCGGCACGTCGCGGATCAGTGCCTGGCCAATCAACGCCATGTCGCGCGCGGAACTGTACTGACCGTCTGCATCCAGGCCGTGAACCGTCTGGAAGTGGCTGTTTTTCAGACCCAGTGCGTTAACGTAGCTGTTCATCAGACCGACGAACGCATCCTGGCTTCCGGCAGCAAAATCGGCCATCGCCACGCAGGCGTCGTTACCGGACTGCAGGTTGATACCACGAATCAGCTGGGAGACGGGCACCTGCATCCCGGGCTTGAGGAACATCAGTGATGAACCTTTGAACACCGGGTTGCCGGTTGCCCACGCATCGTTACCGATGGTGACCAGGTCAGTCTCTTTGAATTTGCCTGCTTTCATGGCCTGACCGATGACGTAGCTGGTCATCATTTTGGTCAGACTGGCCGGGTCGCGTCGTGAATCCGCGTTCTGTTCAGCCAACACTTTGCCGGAGTTGTAGTCGATCAGGATGTAGGATTCCGCGTCGATCTGCGGAACGCCTGGGATCATGGTCTTGATATTCAGGTCATCGGCGTGCGCGACAGAGAGCGAGGCTGCGCAAAGCGCCGTAGCGAGCGCCATGCGCTGCATAAAACGAGCGGAGAAAGTGGTCTTCATGGTCAGAACAACGACATCCGTGATGGAATTAAAAAAAGTGCCTTACTATAGCAAATGCTATAGGGGCAGGCATCCGACTTTCAGCATGAGAGTGTGAATCACTATTACAAATACTGACAATTCGGATACCGCTGATTAATCATTTCATTACAGCAATAAAGGACTGCAACTGTGCTTCGTTTTGTAAACGTTGTTGCACGGATGCAGCCTCAGATTTGCTGGCAAATGGACCGAGCTGGATACGCCATACGGCGCCATTTTGCTCAACCCGGCCCGGCACGCTAAATTGCTGGCTCAGGCGCTGTTGATACTGCTGGGCACGTGCTTGATCGCTGACGGCACCCACCTGGACGACGAAATTGCCGCTGGCGGAAACCGGCGCGGCAACAGGTGTCTGGGTGGAGCCTGGTGCGGTGACAGGCGCATTTTGCGTCACCGGTGCGGCAACGACCGGCTGTGGGGCAGGGGGTTCACTGCCTTCGAGTACACCAGAGGCAAGGGTCGTGGGTGCGCCGAGGAAACCGCTGCTGCTGACGGGTGCACCCATGCTGTCTTCGCTTTTCAGCGTATCGTTACTAATGGCGCGCACGTCACCCTGGGCAGGCATCGACTCAGGAGCGGATGAGGCACTGCCCATGCCGCTGTTCAGGTCAGGACGCGCAGGCAGAGCATAGGTCTGCTTAGCCACAGTAGTACAGGCCATACCCGGGCCGGACAGACTCCCGTCCTGGGCGACAATAATCGGGTCGATTCGCACTTTGGTGTTATTCGACGTGTTCAGACGGTCGGCCGCCGCGCGGGAAAGAGAGATGGCACGATCGTTACCGTACGGGCCACGATCGTTAATGCGCACGACGATCATCCGGCCGTTCGCCAGGTTGGTAATACGCGCATAGCTCGGGATCGGCAGCGTTGGGTGGGCGGCCGTCAACTGCATCGGGTCGAAGGGCTCGCCGCTTGCGGTCAGGTTACTGCCCGGTTCGGCATCATAAATGGCCGCCAGACCGGCCTGGCTAAAGCGTGAAGGATCCTGCACGATTTTGTAGCCTTTACCGTCACGCTCGTAATCCTGATTGGCGGTTGCGCTCAGCGGTTCGAAACGCGGATCGGCCCCGCTAATCTCAACAATCGGACCATTACACACTGCCGGCTGCGGCGGTGCGACGGTGGCTTGCTGCTGACCATCGTCACTTGTACAGGCCGCCAGTAAACTCGCGGCGATGCAGATCCCAATCCACTGCTTGCGCATTGCGTTCCCCTTATACGCTCTTCGACAACATTTTTCTGTGGGTATGAATCGACATCACGATCCCAAACCCGGCCATTAGCACGATCAGTGCCGAGCCTCCGTAACTCACCAGCGGAAGCGGTACGCCTACAACAGGCAGAATTCCGCTCACCATACCAATATTTACGAAAACATAAACGAATAAAATCAACATCAAACCGCCAGCCATCACGCGGCCAAAGGTGGTTTGTGCACGCGCGGCAATCCACAATCCACGCATGATTAACAGGATGTACAGCGCCAGCAGGATTAAAATCCCGACCAGTCCTAGCTCTTCTGCCAGAACCGCAAAGATAAAGTCGGTATGGCGTTCAGGCAGGAATTCGAGCTGCGACTGGGTGCCATGCAGCCAGCCTTTGCCGCGCAGTCCGCCGGACCCGATTGCAATCTTCGATTGTATAATATGATAGCCTGCCCCGAGCGGATCGCTTTCGGGATCCAGCAGCATCATCACGCGCTGGCGTTGATAGTCGTGCATCAGGAAGAACCACAGGATTGGGATAAAGGCGGCCAGCAGCACTACCGCAATGCCAATCAAACGCCAGCTCAGCCCGGAGAGGAACAGCACGAACAGGCCGGACAAGGCGACCAGGATAGAGGTACCGAGGTCAGGCTGCGCGGCGACCAGCAGCGTAGGCATGAAGATCAGTACCAGCGCGATCCCGGTGTTCTTCAGCGACGGCGGACAGACGTCACGGTTGATAAAGCGCGCCACCATCAGCGGTACGGCAATTTTGGCGATTTCAGACGGCTGGAAACGGACGATGCCGAGATCGAGCCAGCGCTGTGCGCCCTTGGAGATCGCGCCAAAGGCATCTACTGCGACCAGCAGAATAATACAGATGATATAGAGATAGGGCGCCCAGCCTTCGTATACGCGGGGCGGGATTTGCGCCATCACCACCATCACCACCAGACCCATCGCAATCTGACCGATCTTACGCTCCATCATACCGATGTCCTGGCCGCTGGCGCTCCAGATGACCAACGCACTGTATACCAACAGGGCGAGCAGAATGAGTAGCATGGCCGGGTCGATGTGGATTTTGTCCCACAGCGATTTTTTATTTGGATTATCCGTCACGATTATTGGTCCTCCGCGCCGGCGGCTGCCGGGCTTTCGCTCGGCAATTCAGTGTTATTGTCACCCAGCATAATGTGGTCAAGGATCTGGCGCATGATGGTACCGACCGCCGGGCCGACACCGCCGTTTTCCAGAATAATGGACACCGCCACCTGCGGGTTATCGTAAGGGGCAAACGCGATCATCAGCTTATGGTCACGCAGACGTTCAGCAATTTTGTGCGCGTTATAGGTTTCGTTAGCCTTCAGGCCAAAGACCTGCGCCGTACCGGATTTGGCCGCAATTTTATACGGTGAACCGGCAAAGTATTTGTGTGCCGTACCGTTAGCGCGGTTTGCTACGCCGTACATCCCGTCTTTGGCAATTTCCCAGTAACCGGAATGGATATCACCCACCGGTGGCTCGTGCGGCTGCGTCCACGGCACTTTTTTGCCATTTTCTACCGTACTCATCAGCAGATGCGGGACTTTTACGACGCCGTCGTTAATCAGGATCATCAGCGCTTTGCTCATCTGAATCGGGGTGGCGGTCCAGTAACCCTGGCCGATGCCGACCGGGATGGTGTCACCCTGATACCACGGTTTCTTAAAGCGCTTTAGCTTCCACTCGCGGGTTGGCATGTTGCCGGAGCGCTCTTCCGACAGGTCGATGCCGGTGTAGTGACCATAGCCAAATTTGCCCATCCATTCGGAGAGGCGATCGATACCCATATCGTAGGCGACCTGATAGAAGAAAGTATCCGCCGACTCCTCCAGCGATTTGGTGATGTTCAGATGGCCGTGGCCCCATTTCTTCCAGTCGCGGTAGCGTTTTTCAGAGCCCGGTAGCTGCCACCAGCCCGGGTCGAAGAGACCGGTATTGCGGGTGATTACCCCGGCGCTGAGCGCCGACACCGCCACGTAAGGTTTCACCGTAGAGGCCGGGGGATAAACGCCCTGCGTTGCACGGTTGATCAGCGGCGTATTAGGGTCGTTGAGCAGGCTGGCGTAATCTTTGCTGGAAATACCGTCAACGAACAAATTCGGATCGTAACTCGGGTTTGACACCAGCGCCAGAATGCTGCCCGTGCGGGGATCGGTCACAATCACCGCTGCACGGCTGCCTGCCAGCAGGGTTTCGACATACTGCTGGAGTTTGAGATCCAGCGTCAGGTAAATATCATGCCCGGCCTGCGGCGGTACCTCTTTCAACTGACGGATTACCCGGCCACGGTTGTTGACTTCCACTTCTTCATAACCGGTTTCGCCGTGGAGAATGTCTTCGTAGTAGCGCTCAATACCGAGTTTGCCAATGTCGTGGGTTGCCGCATAGTTGGCTAACTTGCCGTCTTTATCCAGCCTGTCGACGTCTTTGTCGTTGATTTTAGAAACATAGCCGATAACGTGCGTTAGCGCCGAGCCGTAGGGATAGAAGCGGCGTTTGTAGCCTTTCACTTCAACGCCAGGGAAGCGGTACTGGTTAACCGCAAAGCGGGCAACCTGGACTTCGGTGAGGTTGGTTTTCACCGGGATAGAGGTAAAGCGATGCGAACGCGAACGCTCTTTTTTAAAGTTCGCAATATCGTCGTCGTTCAGATCGACCACGCCGCGCAGGGCATCCAGCGTCTGTTGGACGTTATCGACCTTCTCCGGCATCATCTCTATCTGATAGATCGTCCGGTTGAGCGCCAGCGGGGTACCGTTGCGATCGTAAATAATGCCGCGGCTGGGGGCGATAGGGACGAGTTTGATGCGGTTTTCATTGGAACGTGTCTGGTAATCTGTAAAACGGACAACCTGCAGATTATAAAGGTTGGCGATCAGCACGCCAGTCAGCAGCAAAATCCCCGTAAAGGCAACCAGCGCCCGGCGCACAAACAGCGCAGACTCAGCCGTATAGTCGCGAAAAGAATTCTGTAGTTTCATCCGCTGCTTAATTCATCCAGGACTTAATGATTACTCACGGTGATAAGGATGGTTGGTCGTGATGCTCCACGCGCGATAGAGACTTTCTGCCACCAGCACCCGAACCAGCGGGTGGGGCATCGTCAGCGCGGAGAGTGACCAACTTTGTTCTGCTGCCGCTTTGCAGGCCGGGGATAATCCCTCCGGACCGCCAATTAACAGGCTGACGTCGCGACCGTCCAGCTTCCAGCGCTCGAGCTCCTGCGCCAGTTGCGGCGTATCCCAGGGTTTGCCCGGAATATCGAGAGTGACGATGCGGTTTTTGCCGGCGGCGGCCAGCATCAGTTCACCCTCTTTATCGAGAATACGTTTGATATCCGCATTCTTGCCGCGCTTACCGGCGGGGATCTCCACCAGCTCAAACGGCATATCTTTTGGAAAGCGACGCAGATACTCAGTAAACCCGGTTTGTACCCAGTCGGGCATTTTCGTGCCGACGGCTACCAGTTGCAGCTTCACGCATTAACCCCAGAGTTTTTCCAGCTCATACAGGCGACGGCTCTCTTCCTGCATGACGTGGACAATCACTTCGCCGAGGTCAACGACGACCCAGTCAGCGGTAGCTTCGCCTTCCACACCCAGCGGCAGCATGCCGGCAGCGCGTGATTCCTGAACCACATGGTCAGCAATGGAAGCAACGTGGCGAGTGGAAGTACCGGTGCAGATAATCATGCAGTCGGTGATGCTTGATCTGCCTTGTACGTCGATAGCAATGATGTCCTGACCTTTCAGGTCATCAATTTTGTCGATAACGAAATCCTGGAGTGCTTTACCCTGCAAGTTTTCCCCCTGGGGAGTGAGATTGAGTAACGGTAAAATCGTAGCCAGACAGTATACCTGAACTGGCCGCGGTGTCGGGACAAATGTCACCGGACAGGCTGATGAAGGCGGGTATCATCCCACCCTCTGCCGGAGATTGCATCGCCATTTTTGTAAAACAGTTTTTGTAAAACAATGCATGGCGGGCAGTCTGGCTGCGGAGGATATCAGCCTGGATGGGGGTGTCAATGGCGAGAGCGCGAATGGCGCGCTTTTTCTCTCAGCCGCCGCTCAGTTGTCGCTTTTCTGATACAACCCCTGCTGCTGGATGTAACGCAGCACCGCAGTCGGTAACATCTCATCACAGGGTAGCCCTTGCTGCAGGCGCTGGCGAATTAGCGTCGCCGAGATATCAAACCACGGCGTTTCAGCCAGGTAGATTTTACCGGCGGGGAGACTGTGCAGATCTTCCGATTGATACGTCAGGTGCTGCTCCAGCCACTGCTGATGTTGCTCCTCTCTCATCGTCAGCGGATAGCCGGGACGGCGACAGACGATCAGATGGCTGTTCTCGAGGATGGTGTGATACTGATGCCAGCTCGGGAAGGTGAGCAGGGAATCCTGGCCGATAATAAACGCCAGCGGCGTCTCTGGCCCCTGTTCGACGCGCCATTCCTGTAACGTTTGCGCCGTGTATGACGGGCTGTCGCGGCGCAGTTCGCGCTCGTCGAGGCGAAACAGCGGTTTATCCGCTATTGCCAGTTCCAGCATGTGCTTGCGTTGAGTGCTGCTGGCGTCCGGCTGCGGACGGTGCGGCGGCACGTTGTTGGGCATGATCGTGACGCACTGCAGGCCAATCTGATTCGCCAGTATTTCGACCGGTTTTAGATGACCATAGTGTACGGGATCAAAGGTGCCGCCAAACAGGGCCTGGAGCCTATGCATCTCAACCCTCTATAAAGACATCGGCCAGTGCCTTGTGGCACAGCAGCAAAGAGAGACTTTCCAGCTCTGACCACACCGACTGACCATAATCCTGCTTCAGTGTCAGCTCGGTACGCGCCAGTAGCTGGACAGCCTGACGCAACTGTTCCGGGCTGAGGCGGTTCAGGGCCTCGGTGGTCATGCCGCGACGGTTCTGCCAGACGCGGTGCTTATCAAACAGGGCGCGCAGGGGCGTGTGAGCCGACTGGCGTTTCAGCGTCACCAGTAGCAGCAGCTCACGCTGCAAGGTTCTGAGCAGGATAACCGGCTCGCTACCCTCAAGGCGCAGCTGTTGCAGAATATGCAGGGCGCGTTTGCTCTTCGCGGACAGCAGGGCATCGACCCAGTGGAAGGGGGTGAAATGCGCGGCGTCGCTGACGGCCTGCTCCACCCGCGGTAAAGTCAGTTTGCCATCAGGCCAGAGTAACGACAGACGCTCGAGGGCCTGGGCAAGGGCCAGCAGATTCCCTTCGTAGCAGTAGCAAAGTAGCTGATTTGCCGCATCGTCCAGTTGAAGATTGTTCTGCTTTGCCCGTGCAGCAACCCATTTGGGCAGGTGCGCTTGCTCTGGCGTCTGACAGGTCACCAGCACCGAGCGGGTTGCCAGCGCACTGTACCAGGCGGCATTTTCCTGAGCTTTGGTCAGTTTGTTCCCGCGGATAATCAGCAGCAGATCGTCGTGCAGCAGGCTAACCAGCGTCGCCAACTGTTCGTTGATCGCCGCATTCGGGCCGTTTTCCGGGAGCTGAATATGCAGAGTTTGTCGGGCGGCAAACAGGCTCATCGCCTGACAGAGCGAGAAGATCTCCTGCCAGTCGGTGCTGTTATCAAGGGTAAAGCTGTGGTGCTCGTCAAAGCCCTGAGTCGCGGCAATCTGGCGCACGGCATCCTGACTTTCCTGCAGCAGCAGCGGATCGTTTCCAAGTAGCAGATACGCCGCGCGCAGCCCTTCATTGAGCTGCGCGCGGAGTTGTTCAGGGTACAACCTGAGCATTACTGACCCAGCGTCGAGGTGACGCGAGGCGAGGACGCCGCCGCAGGTTTATCCTGCCCGGCATGCTCTTTTTCAGCGGTATGGACACTCGGCAACTTACGGATCAGCTGCTCCGCTGCTTTATCGTACATTTCATTGATGATAATTGACTGCTCAGCGTCTTTCGCCAGTGCGGTCTGCGGGTTATCGAAGAACGAACGATAAACCTTGGTGGAGATCGGGTAAATATCGCTTCCCGGGATCAGCACCGCAGCATGCACTTCCATCACCATCTGGTATTCCGCAGTACGACCATCCTGGAAGATGGAAGCGGTATCCTGGCCCAGGGTCGAGTTTAAGATACGCAATGACGGGATATCCTGGCGCAGGGACCCTTTTTCGACCAGTTCAACGCCGTTAAGACGCAGTTGATTACGAATAGCCCGGCTGAGCGGACCATTAGGATCGCCCGAATCGAAAATCATCTTCTTCATCTGTACCGGAACCTGCGTGGTGTTACGCAGATGCCAGCCACAGCCAGCGGTGATTAACACCGCCAGCGCTAACAGTAATGTTGCCAGTTGTCGCACGCTTCCTCCCGCGCTTAGCCAACGACCAGGTTCAGCAGTTTACCGGGCACGTAGATCACTTTACGTACGGTAACGCCATCCAGATGCTTCGCCACCAGATGTTCCTGGCATGCACGTTCGCGGACCTGCTCCTGGGTTGCATCAACCGGAACAGTAATTTTACCGCGTACTTTACCGTTAACCTGAACGACGACCAGGGTGGTGTTTTCTACCATCGCAGCGTCATCTGCTACCGGCCACGGTGCGTTGTCGATGTCGCCTTCGCCGTTCAGCTCCTGCCACAGGGTAAAGCTGGCGTGTGGGGTGAACGGGTTCAGCATACGGACAACGGCCAGCAGCGCTTCACGCATTAAGGCACGATCCTGCTCACCTTCCTGCGGGGCTTTCGCCAGCTTGTTCATCAATTCCATAATAGCCGCAATTGCGGTATTGAAGGTCTGACGACGGCCAATATCATCGGTCACTTTCGCAATCGTTTTATGCACATCACGACGCAGCGCCTGCTGATCATCGCTCAGGGCCGCAACGTCGAGTGCCGGAACCGCACCCTGAGAGGTATGTTCGTAAACCAGTTTCCAGACACGTTTCAGGAAGCGGTTAGCCCCTTCAACGCCGGATTCCTGCCACTCGAGGGTCATATCTGCCGGAGACGCAAACATCATGAACAGACGCACGGTGTCGGCGCCGTAACGCTCAACCATCACCTGCGGGTCAATGCCGTTGTTTTTCGACTTCGACATTTTGCTCATACCGGTATACACCAGCTCGTGACCTTCAGCATCTTTCGCTTTTACGATACGGCCTTTCTCGTCGCGCTCAACGATAGCATCTACCGGGGAGACCCAGTTACGCTCGCCATTGACACCGACGTAGTAGAACGCATCGGCCAGTACCATGCCCTGGCACAGCAGCTGTTTAGCCGGTTCGTTGGAATTCACCAGGCCTGCGTCACGCATCAGCTTATGGAAGAAGCGGAAGTAGAGCAGGTGCATGATGGCGTGTTCGATCCCGCCAATGTAGATATCTACCGGCAGCCAGTAGTTCGCCGCTTTAGAATCCAGCATGCCTTCCTGATGCTGCGGGCAGGTGTAGCGCGCGTAGTACCAGGAGGACTCCATAAAGGTGTCGAAGGTGTCGGTTTCACGCAGCGCAGGCTGACCGTTGACCGTGGTCTTCGCCCACTCTGGGTCAGCTTTAATTGGGCTGCTGATCCCGTCCATCACCACGTCTTCCGGCAGGATCACCGGCAGCTGATCTTCCGGGGTTGGCAGCACGGTGCCATCTTCCAGAGTCACCATCGGGATTGGCGCGCCCCAGTAACGCTGACGGGAAACGCCCCAATCGCGCAGACGGTAGTTAACTTTACGTTCACCCACGCCCAGCGCAGCCAGTTTGTCGGCGATAGCATTAAAGCCGTCTTCAAAGCTCAGACCGCTGAATTCTCCGGAGTTGAACAGCACGCCTTTTTCGGTCAATGCTTGCTCAGACAGATCCGGTTCTGAACCGTCTGCCGTCAGGATAACGGGCTTGATGTTCAGATGGTATTTGCTGGCAAACTCGTAGTCACGCTGATCGTGACCCGGAACGGCCATCACCGCGCCCGTTCCGTATTCCATCAGCACGAAGTTGGCCGCCCAGACCGGGATCGCTTCGCCAGTCAGTGGGTGCGTGGCGTAGAATCCGGTAGCAACACCTTTTTTCTCCATCGTCGCCATGTCAGCTTCGGCCACTTTGGTGTTGCGGCATTCGTCGATAAACGCGGCCAGTTCCGGATTGTTCTCTGCTGCTTTCTGCGCCAGCGGGTGACCTGCGGCCACGGCCAGGTAGGTCGCACCCATAAAGGTGTCCGGACGGGTGGTGTAGACGGTCAGCGTGTGATCATAGTTTTCTACGTTGAAGGTGATTTCCACGCCTTCAGAACGCCCAATCCAGTTACGCTGCATGGTCTTAACGGTATCAGGCCACTGATCCAGATTGTCGAGGTCATTCAGCAACTCGTCAGCGTAGGCGGTGATTTTGATAAACCACTGCGGGATCTCTTTGCGCTCAACTTTGGTGTCGCAGCGCCAGCAGCAGCCGTCGATAACCTGTTCGTTTGCCAGCACGGTCTGATCGTTCGGGCACCAGTTAACGGCGGAGGTTTTCTTGTAAACCAACCCTTTTTTGTAGAGCTCGGTGAAGAACTTCTGTTCCCAGCGGTAGTATTCCGGGGTACAGGTCGCCAGCTCACGGCTCCAGTCATAGCCAAAGCCCAGCATTTTGAGCTGGTTTTTCATGTAGGCGATATTGTCGTAGGTCCACGGCGCAGGCGCCGTGTTGTTTTTGACCGCAGCCCCCTCAGCAGGCAGACCGAACGCATCCCAGCCAATCGGCTGCAGGACGTTTTTGCCTAACATGCGCTGGTAGCGGGCGATCACATCACCGATGGTATAGTTACGCACATGGCCCATGTGTAGTCGGCCAGAAGGATAGGGAAGCATCGACAGGCAGTAATACTTCTCTTTGCTCTCGTCTTCAGTGACTTCAAAAGTGCGCTTCTCGTCCCAGTGTTGCTGGACTTTGGATTCTATCTCTTCCGGGCGGTATTGCTCTTGCATGGCTGCCAGTGGTCCTGTGTTCATTACTGCTACAAACGTAGCCAATGGATGTGGTATTTCAGATCCGCTTAGCATAGCCCAAACGCCCGCGTCAAAACAGCCTTTACCTCAAAAGCCCCTTGCAGGAATTTACGCAGAGTGTGGTGGAGCTGACAGAGCGGTGAGGAAATAAGGTCTATCATTAGAGAGAGTTACTTACCCGGGAGGCAAAATGATGAACAAGGTTGCTCAATTTTACCGCGAACTGGTGGCAACATTGACTGAACGTCTGCGTAACGGCGAGCGTGATATTGATGCGCTGGTCGCACAGGCGCGAGTACGAGTAATGCAGACGGGTGAGTTGACGCGCACCGAGGTGGAAGAGGTAACGCGCGCGGTGCGCCGCGATCTGGAAGAGTTCGCCCGCAGTTATGAAGAGAGCCAGGATGAGGTCACCGATAGCGTGTTTATGCGGGTGATCAAAGAGAGTCTGTGGCAGGAGCTGGCTGACATCACCGATAAAACCCAGCTGGAATGGCGCGAGGTGTTTCAGGATCTGAATCATCACGGTGTGTATCACAGTGGTGAGGTGGTCGGATTAGGTAATCTGGTGTGTGAGAATTGTCACTTCCATCTGGCGGTCTATACTCCGGATCTGCTGCCGGTCTGTCCGAAATGCGGTCATGACCAGTTCCAGCGTCGGCCTTTTGAACCGTAAAAAAATAAAACAACGATGCGCGGAGGTTGCGCATCGTTGTTTAGTCAGAAATTAAAAGGTATTAATTTCAGCTAATTTAAATCTTTGTGTGCCGCCCATCTGGCTGGAATAGTCGTGTTTTGAATTCAATACCAGTTTGTTTGCGGAAAGTGTACCGACGCTACAGGTTCGCCAGCCAAACAAGCCGCATCTGTATCCGCCGTTTTCAACACGATTGGTTGTCAGGGTCAGTGTACCTTCTGTGTGAATTAAGCCACGGTTGATGATTTTGCCATTGAGTGTTGTATCAATCATCATCTCAGCAGAACCTTGCATTGTTCCTTCATTGTACACATTGCCAGTGGTATTGATATTAAGACGATCGCTGTACATTATATTGTAGTTATCGAATTTATTGGCGGAGATTTGCGCGTTATCACCTCGTAAATCCCCACGGTTTTCGAACGCGTTGCTGTTAATTGAATAAGATGCAGCCCAAATTTCACCGCTAGCCTGGTTAGAGAACTTGCCATTGGTTTTCACTTGTAAATTACTGGCGGCAAGCAATTCTCCTGAAACATTAATATTACCATTACCAGGAGTGGTGTTGTCAGTATTATTGTAGGAAAGAATGTTGAGTGATGAATTTGCCTTTACAGAGCCCACAGCATTGAACTGGCTACCGCCAAAGTTAAGTGTAACATCGTTGCCGAGGATGTCACCCTTGAGGTTCATATTATTTAAGCTATTGATGGACAGCAGACCGTCTGATTTCATAGATGAACCCGACTGTGTGGTGAGACTACCGCCTGTTCCCATCACCAGTGCCGCTGCGCCCTTTATATTTCCATGATTCTCAATATCCCCGGCGGCTTGCATTATCAATCGGCTTGAATTGGTGATGGTTCCCTTATTAACCAGTTTATCGGAACTGTTAATAAGCATCATGCTAGTGGCAGCAATGGTTCCGTTATTCTCCAGTGTGCTGGCAGAGGTGAACTGCGCCCCGACACCATTAACCCCATGGCTTTCCATTGTTCCATCGTTAGTCAACCTTCCGTTGCTGGTCATGAGCAGTCTGTTATTGGCAACAATAGCGCCTTTGTTACGCACACCAAAGCCAAGATTAGTACCGACCATGGTGATGGAATTGGCACGCACGCCCCCTAACTGAGAGATGTCGATGCTCAGTTTATTATCGCGAAACTCACGTGCGGTCGCCGCCTTGCCAGAGGAAACTATACTTCCACTTTTATCGTCAAGGGTAAAGTTGCCTGCCGCAATAGACATCTGATTGGTATTAATCATGCCATTAATGTTAATGGCGTCAGCGAGCAGAACGGTAAAGTCATTATTCGCGGTCAGGCCTTTACCATCGATAGTAATATTACCGTTCGTGATTTTGTAGTTATCGACCGCGCCGCTTTCATTCAGATTGACCGAGCCTGTCGTCAACACCGCTCTTTTGGTATTGATAAAGCTGCATCCTGAGCAGGTAATACCGTTAGGGTTCGCCACAATAACATCTGCTTTTTGGCCAGCGACTTCGATAAAACCTTGCAGCGTACTGGCCTGAGTCGAAACCACTTCGTTAATTATCATTGATGCCGCAGCACCGTTGAGATTATTGTTTCTGGCAATATTTCCGTAGGTGCTATGTTGGATATTGTCAATGCTATTATTTAAAATAACCCCTTTCTGGTCAACATCAAAGCTGCGATAGATATTATGTGAAACCCCTGCATCGTTGGGTTTTTCAATATCAATAACCTTTGGTCCGGTTGCCAGCGTATAGGATCCCGGATCTGCCCATGTGACGGTTGAGGTGAGTGCGGTCGCCAGGGCGATATGAATTAGATTAATTTTAAACATTTATTTATTCCTTTAAATTAAAGTTAATGGTGATGGAGTGAAAACAACTTAGTGCTGAGGGTTAAAACCTCCAGTTTAATGACATACCTAAATTCAAGGCTTCGCTGTGTAAATTACCCGGTTTAGCAATGGGCGTCGCAATAAATAGGTTATAGCTGGTCTGGAACTTTTCGCCTTTAACCCCGAGTACCGCGCCCGACATGATTTTTTCGTCATAATATTCGCTATCACCGATAATTTTCCCAATATCGGTGCCGACATAAAATTGTTGGTCAGGCAGAGGGAGGTCCCAGATAAAATCATTACGCCAGTACCAGCCTTGATTTCCGGAGAGCGTGGTTTCACCGTCAAATCCCCGCACCGTCCAGCGATTGCCAATATTTATTTTATTATCGGACGATAATGTATCAGGGCTAAATTGCGCGGTGAATTGCGGGGCATAGGTGAATTTATTCCCCGTTGCGGCAAATTTCATTAATGCCTGGACGTTAGCATGCACAACACGAGATTGCTTCGTATAAAGTTGCGCCTCTTCCTCCGGCGTGGGGGATGAACTCAGCCAGGGCAGGCGGCGCTGAATGCCTAAACTGGCATCCACGACTTTGCCGTTATAATAGCGTTGATGGTTAAGGGTCAGCTCCCAGGCGGGGTTTTGCTTACGCATGACCATCAGTTCGCTTCCTGCTAAATAGTAGCGTGAACGATTCTTAAATATCTTACCCATGAGCGTGGTTTTCTGCTCACGGGTATGGGAAAGCACCCGGGACAGACTGGTGCTGTAGTAACGGTTTTTTGAGGTGTAATCGGTCGTGATCCAGCTCCCCTTGAAAAGCTGGCGATATTCACTTTGCCCGGCGTAAACGCTCAGTGTCCAGTAACCAAAGGGAATGGAGTAGTAGAGGCTGGCATTGCTGTTACCGTCTTCGGATTGGTTGAATTCCATATCGCCACCCGCCGAGACGTAAAACAGATCGTTAAGCCCTGTGATGTCGTACAGGTATAACGCACCTCCGCCCTGATAGCGACCGCTGCGCCGGCTGCCGGCATCGTCAAGCCATGCACCGATCTGCCATTTTTTGTCCAGATTGCGGGTAAGTGTGATACTGCTTTCAGCAAACTGCTCACCCGGCGCAAGCTGCATTTGTGCCTGGGTACCAGGAAGTCGTTGCAGGTTCGCTATGCCTTGTTCCAGGTCGGACAGACGCAAAATGTCACCCCTTTCCAGAGGCATTGTGTTCCATAAGCTCGTGGTGTTGCGTGTTTCAGGGCTAAACGTAATTTCGCCAACCCTACCATACGTCAACGTTAACAGAAGGTCGCCGCTGTCCAATGATTGAGATGGGACATCAATTAGAGATGTAATATATCCCTGGACGATAAGTTCATTTTGCAGTTTGTGAGAAAGCAGGCGAATGCCATTAATCCCCAGGCACTTATTCAGCGCCTGGTGGGTTATTTTTCCCAATAGCTTGCTGGTTAATTTATCATTATCAGATTTAATAGTGACTCGTTCTATAACTCTGCAATTTTTTTCTATCGGAAAAACAATCTCTTCTGCAGATGCAGATTGCCGGGATGAGGAATATACCTGTTCATTTGGCGATAATGTATCTTGCCGTGCTTTGTCCTGTTCTTTTTGATTGACCGAGCTGTTCGCAACGTCGGCACTGGCGTAATAGCACCAGAAAAGCACAATATACAAGCTGGCTAGCAGGTTATTTTTAAAGTTCTTCATGAAGCAACATCCATTTTGTTTCATTTATTGAAGTCGTGTGGGCGCTATCGCCATGAGAATCATTCTCAATATGGCGTTAAGGAGAGTAAGCGCTAATTTTCCAGGGCTAAATATATATATCTTGAATTATATAATTAAAAACTATATTTGAAGATGTATTTGCTTTGTCTGAGGATTGAGGATGCTAGCCAGAGAAGGAAGATTTCGCTACTTTTTTTTTCTTAAATCGATATGAATTATTTGATTCAATATCTTTTCATGATACAACACATTGAGTTGTTAATAATTTGTATAAGATAACACACAGCTGATCTGCCGTCGGGAACCAAATATCATAGTCGGTAACGACCGAACTTGTGATGATCAGCTCCCGTATGAGCGGCTCCGTTGCTCTGTCAGCTCACGAGAAGCTGAGAGCGAAAACGTGAATCGGTGTGCAATCCTGCCATTGCACACCGGGAGATTAATGCAGAATTTTGGCGAGGAAGTCTTTAGCGCGTTCAGACTGCGGGTTAGCAAAGAACTCTTCTTTTGCCGAATCCTCGACGATTTTACCCTCATCCATAAAGATCACCCGGTTGGCCACTTTGCGGGCAAAGCCCATTTCGTGAGTCACCACCATCATGGTCATGCCTTCCTGCGCCAGTTGTACCATGACGTCCAGCACTTCGTTGATCATTTCCGGATCGAGTGCGGACGTAGGCTCATCGAACAGCATCGCCACCGGATCCATACACAGCGCACGGGCAATCGCCACGCGCTGTTGCTGACCGCCAGAGAGCTGCGCCGGGTACTTATCCGCATGCGCAGTCAGGCCTACGCGCTCCAGCAGCTTCAGCGCTTTTTCACGTGCAGCTGTTTTATCGCGTTTTAGCACTTTGACCTGCGCCAGCGTCAGGTTCTCGATAATGGACAGGTGCGGGAACAGCTCGAAATGCTGGAACACCATCCCAACGTTGGAACGCAGCTTGGCCAGATTGGTTTTCTTATCGTTCACTTTCGTGCCGTTGACAACAATCTCGCCTTTCTGCACCGGCTCCAGGCCGTTCACGGTTTTGATAAGCGTTGATTTGCCCGAGCCGGAAGGCCCGCAGACCACCACAACATCACCCTTTTTTACTTCCGTGGAGCAATCGGTCAGCACCTGAAAGTGCCCATACCATTTAGAAACATTTTTCAGGGAAATCATTAGACTGTCCTTTTCTTCAGCCAGCTGACCAACAGCGACGCGCTTAAGCTAATTGCAAAATAGACCGCACCTGCGAACAGGATCATCTCGACCTGAGTACCATCGCGCTCGCCGATGGTGGAGGCGGTACGGAAGAAGTCTGCCAGACTCAATACATAGACCAGAGAGGTATCCTGGAACAGGACAATACCTTGGGTCAGCAGCAGCGGCACCATGGCGCGGAACGCCTGCGGCAGAATGATAAGCTTCATCGACTGCCAGTGGGTCATCCCTAATGCCAGCGCGGCGCTGGACTGCCCGCGGGAGATACTCTGGATCCCGGCACGAATAATCTCAGAATAATACGCCGCCTCAAACATCGAGAAGGCCACCATCGCCGAGATCAGGCGGATATCGCTTTTCGGCGACAGGCCAAGAACATCCTGCAGCAGACCTGGCACAATCAGGTAGAACCACAGCAGCACCATCACCAGCGGGATGGAGCGAAACACGTTGACGTAAGCAGTGGCAAACCAGGCGATCGGCTTAAAGGCCGACAGACGCATGACCGCTAGCAGTGTGCCCCAGACAATGCCGATCACAACCGCCGTCAGGGTGATCTTCAGGGTAATGATCAGCCCATCCAGCAGATAGGGCAGGGAGGGAACAATGGAACTCCAGTCAAACTCGTACATTATTTGCCCCCCAGGTTGCCCGGCAGGCGAACTTTACGTTCGACCAGGTTCATCACCAGCATAATTACGGCATTAATCAGAACGTACGCCAGGGTAATGGCGGTAAAGGATTCCCACGCATGGGCAGAATAATCCAGCAGCTTGCCCGCCTGCGCGGCCATATCCACCAGACCGATGGTGGAGGCGATGGCCGAGTTTTTCACCAGATTCATCATTTCTGAAGTCATCGGCGGGACGATCACGCGATAGGCGTTTGGCAGCAGTACGTAGCGATAGGCTTGCGGCAAAGTCAGGCCCATCGCCAGCGCGGCATTTTTCTGCCCGCGGGGCAGGGACTGAATAGCCGCACGCACTTGCTCGCAGACGCGCGCGGCAGTGAACAGGCCCAGACACAGCATGGAGGAGACAAAGAACTGAATGTTCGGATCCAGCTCAGATTTAAACCACATACCGATATCTTCGGGCAGCAGTTCCGGGATAACCAGGTACCAGGTAAAAAACTGCACGATTAACGGAACGTTACGGAACAGTTCGACGTAACAGGTTCCCAAAGAGGAAAGAAAGCGGTTAGGCACGGTACGCAGAATACCGAACAGCGAGCCGACGAGGAAGGCGATTACCCAGGCCGTGATCGACAGCGCGACCGTGACCTGAAAACCGCTCCACAGCCAGCCCAGATAGGTGGTGTTGCCGAACGGGGCTTGCTGCAGGAAAATGCCCCAGTTCCAGTCAATTGACATAATAAACTCCGGAAAAAAAAGGGTAGCAGCGCTACCCTCGAAGATTGGTGAGAAGCAAATTTTCACGCCCAGTGGGGAACGACCACTCAGCGTTTAGTCTGTCCGCGCTTCCCGACAATCGAGAGGGCAGGAGAACCCGCCCTTAATGGTTCTAATTAGTTAAGTGCCTTGTCGTTCGGTTCTTTAAACAGGGCTTTCATGTCATCAGACAGCTCAAAGTTCATGTTCAGATTTTTTGGTGGGATTGGGTTGCTGAACCATTTTCCGAACCATTTTTCTGCTTCGCCGGAGGTCTGCACCTGCGCGATGGTGTCATCGACCAGTTTCTTAAATTCCGGGTCGTCTTTACGCATCATGCAGCCATAGGCTTCTTTCGATTGCGCCGTGCCCACGATTTCCCAGTTGTCCGGTTTTTTGGCTTTCGCACGTTCACCGGCCAGCAGGGCATCATCCATCATAAACGCGACTGCACGACCGCTTTCCAGGGTGCGGAAGGAGTCACCATGGTCTTTCGCACTGATGATGCGCATATCCATTTTCTTCTCTTCATTCAGCTTGTGCAGCAGAACTTCAGAAGTCGTACCGGAAGTGACAACCACCGCTTTGCCTTTCAGGTCTGCGAAATCTTTAATCTCGCCGCCTTTTTTGGTCAGCAGACGGGTACCGACCACGAAGATAGTGTCGGAGAAGGCAGCCTGTTTCTGACGCTCAAGGTTGTTGGTGGTGGAGCCGCACTCAAAATCGAAGGTGCCGTTTTGCAGCAGGGGAATACGGTTTTGCGAGGTGATTGGGATCAGCTTCACTTCCAGATCCGGTTTGTTCAGCTTTTTCTTCACCGCGTCGACGATGGCATTGGAGTAGGCCTGAGAGTAGCCCACGACTTTTTGCGTGTTGTCATAGTATGAGAACGGGACAGAAGACTCACGGTGGCCGACCACGATGACGCCGTTTTTAGCAATCTTTTCCAGGGTGCTGCCGGCGGCCGGGGCTGCGTCTTCAGCGTGAACCACGCCTGCAGACAGTCCCATCACCAGCATTGCTGTGGCCAGTTTACGTAATTGCATACCCAACTCCTTTTTTATCAGCGTCAGAGACGCATTGATACCCAGTGTGATGTTGTTATTGCTCGCGCTAAACGAGTGCAGTGTTATACGTGTTTGTTAGCATTTAGTTTGGCTTAATGTAAAGATTTTGCTGCGTTATTGTTTATTTTTGCGAAGCGCGCCGCACCATTCGGAGGCAAAAAACGCTGTCTGCACCGAAACGGTGCTACCTCTGAACTGCGCTGGTGCGACTAAGTTGCACGTTAAGCCAAACCACTGAATCTGTGATTTAACTAAGCAATAGGCGTGCCAGAAATGACCCTCACCCCGCCCTCTCCCTAAAAGGGAGAGGGAGAAGGGCGGAGCAGAAGATGAGATTGTGCAGTGACAGTCCCCTCTCCCCTATGGGGAGAGGGTTAGGGTGAGGGGTGACTACTTACGACGCTGACGAAGGCTCATCAACACGGCACCAAAGCCCAATAACGCCGTCAGGATCCACACTGGCCAGTTGCCGGTGCGGGCGTAAGGCGTCAGGCCTGTGGTCGGCGTAACGCGGGTAGTGAGCACCTGACGGGTGAACTGCGGGATCATGGCCTGGATTTCACCCTGCGGACCAATCACGGCGGTAATGCCGTTGTTGGTACTGCGCAGCAGCGGACGGGCCAGCTCCAGGGAGCGCATCCGCGCCATCTGGAAGTGTTGCCACGGGCCAATCGACTTACCAAACCACGCATCGTTAGAGATGGTCAGTAAGAAATCCGTATCAGGGCGGAAATTATCCCGAACCTGTTCACCCAAAATGATCTCGTAGCAGATGGCAGCGGTCAGCAAAAAGCCGTGCGCACTTAACTGAGGCTGGACGTACGAGCCACGGCTAAAGGAGGACATCGGCAAATCGAAAAACGGTGCCAGCGGGCGCAGAATCGATTCCAGCGGGACAAACTCACCGAACGGCACCAGGTGATTTTTGTTGTAGCGGTTGCGCGACTCATAGCTGTAAGGATTGTCTTTTCCCAGCGTGATGATGCTGTTGTAAGTGTCGTAACGATTTTGCTTATTCAGGCGTGCATCAACGATACCGGTGATAAGCGTGGTGTTACGCGCACGCAGCAGATCGTCCATCATGCTGAGAAAACGCTGCTGGTTAATCTCCAGATCCGGAATAGCCGACTCAGGCCAGATAATCAGCTGCGACTTGCCCATTTCGGTCTGGGTCGCATCAAGGTAGATTTTCAGGGTGTTAACCAGCTGATTTTCATCCCACTTGAGCGACTGAGGAATATCACCCTGCACCATCGACACCTGGGTAGCGCGTTCCGGCTCAAGGGTAAACCACTGGATGTAACGCAGCGGGAAGGGCAGGGCTAACAGCACCAGCGCCATCACCAGCGGACGCCAGTTGCGCTGGACCAGAGCCAGCACCAGCAGGCCGCTCACCACCATCAGCAGGAAGTTGATCGCCTCAACGCCCAGCACTGGTGCCAGGCCTTTCAGCGGACCATCAATCTGGCTGTAGCCAAACTGCAGCCACGGGAAACCGGTCAATACCCAGCCGCGCAGGAATTCGCTTATCTGCCAGACCACAGGGGCGGCGATGGCGACGCGCAGCCAGCTGGTTTTCGGCCACAGGCGCGAGAGGATCCCGGCGAACAGGCCGGTATACAGCGAGAGATACGCCGCCAGCAGCACCACGAGGAACACGTTAACCGGGCCAGGCATGCCGCCAAACTGGGCAATACTGACGTACACCCAGTTAATGCCGGAGCCAAACAGGCCGAGCCCCCAGAAGTAACCAATCGCCGCCGCCTGAACAGGGCGTCGGTTCAGGGTCAGGCCCTGGAGCCCCATCAGGGAGAGAAGCGCGGCAGGCCAGATATCATAAGGGGAAAAAGCCAGCGTACCGCTGGCTCCGAATAACAGCGCCAGCAGCAGACGTATGCGCTGGCGTTCAAGCAGTGAGGCAAATGCCATTTAAATCAATCATCCAGTGTGGGTTGCGGAGCATCGTCCGGCATTCTGACATGAACCTGAATAATACGTCGACTGTCGGCCATGGCGACCTTGAACTGGTAACCGTCAATGTCCACGGTTTCGCCCCGCGCCGGGAGGTGGCCAAAGGCCTGCATCACCAGCCCGCCGATGGTATCCACTTCATCGTCGCTGAAATGGGTGCCAAAGGTGTCGTTAAAATCTTCGATCGGCGCCAGGGCGCGCACGGTCCAGGTGTGACGACTCAACTGACGGAAGTCGATATCCTCTTCTTCGTCATATTCATCTTCGATTTCACCGACAATCAGTTCGAGAATATCTTCGATGGTCACAAGGCCGGAAACACCGCCAAATTCATCGATAACAATCGCCATGTGGTAACGCTGGGAGCGAAACTCTTTCAGCATGCGGTCAACCCGTTTACTTTCCGGGACAACGACCGCCTGGCGTAACACTTTTTCCATGCTGAAGGCTTCAGATTCACTGCGCATAAACGGCAGCAGATCTTTGGCCATCAAAATCCCTTCGATGTGATCTTTATCTTCGCTGATGACCGGGAAACGCGAGTGGGCGGACTCGATAATGACATCGAGGCACTCCTCCAGGGTCTGGTTGCGTTTCAGGGTAATCATCTGCGAGCGGGGGATCATGATGTCGCGAACGCGCTGGTCGGCGATGTCCATTACCCCTTCGAGCATTTCACGCGTATCTTCGTCGATAAGCTCGTTCTGCCCGGAATCACGGATCAGCTCCAGTAGTTCGTCACGGTTTTTAGGTTCACCGTGGAAAAGCTGGCTCAGAAGGAGGGAGAAAAATCCCTTTTTGCTGTTTGGTGTGTCGCTACTGTGTGAATTGTCGTCGCTCATGGCGTTTGTTAAGGGTTCTCTTGTTGGTGTTCAGTTAGCCGCAGCGGACCTGGGTCAGACGCGACGGCACATAAAGTGGATACGGCGGAAGACCGCCGTACAGACTACTCTTTCTCGGCAATGTACGGATCCTCATAGCCCAGAGCAAGCATTATCTCTGTCTCGAGGGATTCCATCTCTTCCGCTTCGTCGTCTTCAATATGATCGTAGCCCAGCAGATGCAGGCTGCCGTGTACTACCATGTGCGCCCAGTGGGCATCGAGCGGCTTTTGCTGCTCCTTCGCTTCCTGTTCAACCACCTGGCGACAGATGATCAAATCACCCAGCAGCGGCAGCTCAATGCCTGGCGGCGCTTCAAACGGGAAGGAGAGCACGTTAGTCGGCTTATCTTTCCCGCGATAGGTCAGGTTCAGCTCGTGGCTTTCGGCCTCATCCACCAGACGCACGGTGACTTCTGACTCTTCCTGGAACTGCGGGATCACCGCATCCAGCCACGCCTGGAACTGGCTCTCTTCCGGCAAACCGGAATTGTCTTCACATGCCAGCTGTAAATCGAGGATAACCTGACTCATTTCTGCTCTTGCTCCTGGGCTTCGCGTTTGCGTTCCGCGGCCTGTTCTGCTTTACGTTTTTGTTCGGCTTCTTCCCACGCCTCATAGGCAGTGACGATGCGGGCAACCACCGGGTGGCGTACCACGTCTTCGCTGTGGAAGAAGTTAAAACTGATTTCATCGACGTCTGCCAGCACTTCAATGGCGTGACGCAGTCCGGATTTGGTGCTGCGCGGCAGGTCGATCTGGGTGATATCGCCGGTTATGACCGCTTTCGAGTTAAAGCCGATACGGGTCAGGAACATCTTCATCTGTTCGATAGTGGTGTTCTGGCTCTCATCAAGAATGATAAAGGCATCGTTCAGCGTGCGCCCACGCATGTAGGCCAGCGGAGCCACTTCGATGACGTTACGTTCAATCAGTTTCTCGACCTTCTCAAAGCCGAGCATCTCGAACAGCGCATCGTACAGCGGGCGCAGATACGGGTCGACCTTCTGGCTCAAATCGCCGGGTAAAAAGCCCAGCTTTTCGCCGGCTTCAACAGCCGGGCGAGTGAGCAGAATACGGCGGATCTCCTGACGCTCCAGCGCATCTACGGCGGCGGCAACGGCAAGATAGGTTTTACCGGTACCCGCCGGGCCCACCCCGAAGGTGATGTCATGATCGAGAATGTTGGCGATGTACTGCGCCTGATTTGGCGTGCGAGGCTTAATGACCCCACGCTTGGTTTTGATATGGATAACTTTGCCGAATTGCGGCACGCTCTCCGCACTCTGTTCCAGCACCCGGGCTTCTTTGATCGCCAGATGAAGCTTGTCCGGTTCAATATCCTGCGTTTGACCGCGCATCGGGGCAGTATCGACGTACAGGCTGTGGAGAATATCCGCAGCCGCATTGACGCAGATGGCGCGTCCGGTGAGTTTGAAATGGTTATCGCGACGATTAATTTCGATACCCAGACGTCGCTCCAGTTGTTTGATGTTGTCATCAAACGGCCCGCACAGGCTCAGCAGGCGAGCGTTGTCTGCTGGCTCAAGGGTAATTTCACGCGTATCTATGTTCAAACCGTTCCTCTTATGTCTCGGTTGCCAGAAAGCAAAGGGTCTGTCTCATGAAATTATTCACGCCAGAGAATAAAGGCGCAAGCATTGCGAAATATATGGGGGACAGGAGGGGGAAATACAAGGCCTGCCAGAAATGGCAGGCCTCAGAGATCACGGCTGATAAACGCCGACGCCCAGATCGTTTTCTTTGCGGGTACGCGCAATGATGGATTCTGGCGTTTGTGCCACCCGCAGGCCCATCTCCTCTTCGGTACGTACCAGTCTGCCGCGCAGGGAGTTGGTCAGCACTTCCTGGATTTCGATGTCGACGAATTTACCCACCAGATCCGGCGTTCCTTCGAAGTTCACCACCCGGTTGTTTTCGGTTCGGCCAGACAGCTGCATGATGCTCTTCCGCGATGTACCTTCCACCAGCACGCGCTGAACGGTGCCGAGCATGCGACGGCTCCAGGCGGTGGCCTGCTGGTTAATGCGATCCTGCAGAATATACAGGCGCTGCTTTTTCTCCTCTTCCGGCACGTCGTCAACCATATCGGCGGCAGGCGTTCCGGGACGGGCAGAGAAGATGAAGCTATAACTCACGTCGAAGTTCACCTCACCGATGATCTTCATGGTGCGCTCGAAATCGTCCGTGGATTCACCCGGGAAACCGACGATAAAATCAGAGCTTATCTGAATATCCGGGCGCGCTTCACGCAGCTTGCGAATGATCGATTTATATTCCAGCGCGGTATGGGTGCGGCCCATCAGGTTCAGCACGCGGTCGGAACCGCACTGGATCGGCAGGTGCAGGAAGCTCACCAGCTCTGGTGTATCGCGATAGACATCAATGATGTCATCGGTGAATTCAATCGGGTGGCTGGTGGTAAAGCGGATCCGGTCGATACCGTCAATGGCCGCCACCAGACGCAGCAGGTCGGCGAACGAGCCGGTGCTGCCGTCGTAGTTCTCACCGCGCCAGGCGTTAACGTTCTGGCCGAGCAGGTTCACTTCACGTACGCCCTGGGCCGCCAGCTGGGCGACCTCAAACAGGATGTCATCGCAGGGACGGCTCACTTCCTCACCGCGGGTATAGGGCACCACACAGTAAGTACAATATTTGTTGCAGCCTTCCATAATAGATACGAAGGCGGTCGGGCCATCGGCACGCGGTTCCGGCAGACGGTCAAATTTTTCGATTTCCGGGAAGCTGACATCGACCACCGGGCTGCGATCGCCGCGAACGGAGTTGATCATCTCTGGCAAGCGATGCAGGGTCTGTGGGCCAAAGACGATATCCACGTAGTGAGCGCGGGTACGAATCAGTTCACCTTCCTGCGAGGCGACACAGCCGCCCACGCCAATGATGATGTCCGGATTTTTCTTTTTGAGAAGTTTCCAGCGACCTAACAGATGGAAGACTTTTTCCTGCGCTTTTTCACGGATTGAGCAGGTATTAAGCAGCAGCACATCGGCTTCTTCTGCATGTTCAGTCAGTTGATATCCGTGGGTAGCATCCAGCAGATCGGCCATCTTCGATGAATCGTATTCGTTCATCTGACAGCCCCAGGTTTTTATATGGAGTTTTTTAGTCATCGACTTGCTCGGGCTCAGGATTGCAAGCCGCATAGTGTAATGCTTTGGTGTGGTTGTGACCAGTATGAAGGTTGTCAGCCTCAAGGCAAAAAATCCGGTAAACTTAGGGGATTCTTCAATAAGGACAATTGACCATGACTATCCAACAAACCGGGATCGCCGTTGTCGGCGGCGGTATGGTCGGCGGGGCGCTGGCGCTGGGGCTGGCGCAACACGGGTTTGACGTAACGGTGATAGAGCAGGCGGCACCGCCTGCATTTGATGAGACACAGCAGCCAGATGTGCGTATTTCCGCCATCAGCGCCGCTTCCGTCGAACTGCTGCGCGGGCTGGGCGTCTGGGACGCGGTGCTGGCAATGCGCGCGCACCCTTATCGTCGGCTGGAGACCTGGGAGTGGGAAAACGCCCACGTGGTGTTTGACGCCACCGAGCTTAAGCTCCCGCTGCTGGGCTATATGGTTGAAAACAACGTACTGCAGCAGGCGCTCTGGCAGGCGCTGGACGCGCATCCGCAGGTGACGCTGCGTGTACCTGCGTCGATAAAGGCGATGCACCGCCACAACGATCAGCATCTGATCGCGCTGGATAACGGTGACGAATTGCGAGTAAAACTGCTTATTGGCGCCGACGGGGCGAATTCCCGGGTGCGGGAAATGGCCGGGATTGGCATCCACGCCTGGCAGTATCAGCAATCCTGCATGCTGGTCACCGTCGCCTGTGAAAACGAACCGGGCGACAGCACCTGGCAGCATTTTACCCCGAACGGTCCGCACGCGTTTTTACCACTTTTCGATCGCTGGGCCTCTCTGGTGTGGTACGACTCCCCTGCACGCATTCGTCAGCTACAGGGGCTGACGATGGACCAACTGCAGCGTGAGATCGCCCACCATTTCCCGGCGCGGCTGGGCAAGGTTACGCCGGTTGCCGCAGGCGCATTCCCTCTTACCCGCCGCCATGCGCTGAGCTATGTGCGTGAGGGGCTGGCACTGGTGGGCGACGCAGCGCATACCATTCACCCCCTGGCAGGGCAGGGGGTGAATCTGGGCTATCGCGACGTAGAGGCGCTGTTGGATGTCTTAAGCAGCGCTCGCAGTCACGGTGAAGCCTGGGCCAGCCAGCAGGTGCTTAAGCGCTATCAGACGCGTCGCATGGCGGATAATTTCCTGATGCAGTCGGGGATGGATCTGTTTTACGCGGGATTCAGCAACGATCTCGGCCCAGTGCGTATTCTGCGCAATATCGGCCTGATGGCGGCCGAGCGCGCGGGCGGTCTGAAACGCCAGGCGTTAAAATACGCGCTCGGACTCTAAGCGGTTTTTCCCCTCTCCTTTTGGGAGAGGGCCAGGGTGAGGGGAACAAACCACTCTGTCCCCAAAGCACAAAAACAAAAAAGCCCGCAGAGCGGGCTTTTTTGCTGTTAAGTGGCTGGGGTACGAGGATTCGAACCTCGGAATGCTGGTATCAGAAACCAGAGCCTTACCGCTTGGCGATACCCCAACAGTTGCGTTAAACAAAAGACATTCAACGACTTTTTTTAAATTGGCTGGGGTACGAGGATTCGAACCTCGGAATGCTGGTATCAGAAACCAGAGCCTTACCGCTTGGCGATACCCCAACAATTTTTTTTGGTGATGTCGACCGAAATCAACACAACCTAATATGGTGGCTACGACGGGATTCGAACCTGTGACCCCATCATTATGAGTGATGTGCTCTAACCAACTGAGCTACGTAGCCAGTACTGCTTTCTTCGATGGCTGGGGTACCTGGATTCGAACCAGGGAATGCCGGTATCAAAAACCGGTGCCTTACCGCTTGGCGATACCCCAAATACTGCAGAGAACCGCAAATCGAAGAAATATGGCTGGGGTACCTGGATTCGAACCAGGGAATGCCGGTATCAAAAACCGGTGCCTTACCGCTTGGCGATACCCCATCCGTGCAACGCTTATCTGGAAATGGTGCGGGAGGCGAGACTTGAACTCGCACACCTTGCGGCGCCAGAACCTAAATCTGGTGCGTCTACCAATTTCGCCACTCCCGCAAAAAAAAGATGGTGGCTACGACGGGATTCGAACCTGTGACCCCATCATTATGAGTGATGTGCTCTAACCAACTGAGCTACGTAGCCATCTTTTTTTTCGCGTTACCTTATCGGCGTTGCGGGGCGCATTATGCGTATAGACCCTTGCAGCGTCAACACCTTTTTCATCGAAAATAGCGCGAATGTGACTGTTTGGTTAGGTTGCGAACAGCCTGGCCGATTATTCGGCAATTATTGGTTATTAATCGTTTTTGTCCAGCGAAACGCGAGGCAAAAAAAAGGCCCCGAAGGGCCTGATGAGGATAATTCCTGTTATTTATACGCGGACTGATGCACACCGACGGCACGGCCTGACGGATCGTTCATGGATTTGAACGATTCATCCCACTCAATCGCTTTTGCAGAAGAGCAAGCGACGGAAGGGCCACCCGGCACACACTCGGCAGCGCTTGGCAGTGGGAACAGCTCTTCAAAGATCTCGCGGTACAGATACGCCTCTTTAGAGGATGGCGTGTTGTACGGGAAGCGGAAGCTGGCCGTTTCCAGTTGTTGGTCAGAAACCTGCTTAGCTGCCACCTCTTTCAGGCTATCGATCCAGCTGTAACCCACGCCGTCGGAGAACTGCTCTTTCTGACGCCAGGCGACGCTTGCCGGCAGGTAGGATTCAAAACATTCACGCAGGACATGTTTTTCCATCTTACCGTTGCCGCACATCTTGTCCTGCGGGTTAATGCGCATGGCCACGTCGAGGAACTTCTTATCCAGGAACGGCACGCGAGCTTCTACGCCCCAGGCGGACATCGCTTTGTTAGCACGCGCGCAGTCGAACATGTGCAGCGCCTGCAGCTTACGTACGGTCTCTTCGTGCAGCTCTTTGGCATTTGGCGCTTTATGGAAATAGAGGTAGCCGCCAAAGACTTCGTCAGAACCCTCGCCGGACAACACCATCTTAATGCCCATCGCTTTGATTTTACGGGACATCAGGTACATCGGCGTTGAGGCGCGAATGGTGGTCACATCGTACGTTTCAATGTGGTAGATAACGTCGCGGATCGCATCCAGCCCTTCCTGCACCGTAAAGTGAATCTCATGGTGCACGGTGCCAAGGTGGTTTGCCACTTCCTGCGCGGCTTTCAGATCCGGGGATCCTTCCAGGCCAACGGCGAAGGAGTGCAGCTGCGGCCACCAGGCTTCGGAGCGCTCCTGATCTTCCACGCGGCGGGCGGCGTACTTTTTGGTGATCGCCGAGATAACAGAAGAGTCCAGACCGCCGGAGAGCAGCACGCCGTAAGGCACGTCAGACATCAGGTGACTTTTTACCGCGTCTTCCAGGGCCTGAGCCAGTTCGACTTTGTCGGTGACGTTGTCTTTAACCGCATCGTAATCGAACCAGTCGCGCTGATAGTACGAACGGATTTCGCCGTCTTTGCTCCACAGGAAACTACCCGCCGGGAACTCTTTAATGGTACGGCACACTGGCACCAGGGCTTTCATCTCAGATGCAACGTAGAAGTTGCCGAATTCGTCGTGGCCCATATACAGCGGGATAATCCCGATATGGTCGCGACCAATCAGATACGCATCTTTTTCGCTGTCGTACAGGGCAAAGGCAAACATTCCCTGCAGTTCGTCGAGGAACTCCGGACCTTTTTCCTGATACAGGGCGAGAATCACTTCACAGTCAGAGCCGGTCTGGAAGGCATAGCGATCGCCGTATTCCGCGCGCAGCGCCTGGTGGTTGTAAATTTCACCGTTAACGGCCAGCGCATGGGTTTTTTTCTCGTTATAAAGCGGCTGGGCACCGGCGTTGACGTCCACAATCGACAGGCGTTCGTGCGCCAGAATGGCTTTATCGCTGGCATAGACGCCGGACCAGTCCGGACCGCGATGGCGCATCAGACGGGACAGCTCCAGTGCTTTTTTACGCAGTTCGACCGCGTCAGTTTTAATATCCAGTACGCCAAAAATTGAACACATAACCTTCTCCGTTAACCCTGTTGCAGTGTGATATTGCTTGCTTATGAAAATGCCGTAAAAGGGCAGGAGCGGCAAGCGTTTTGCGGGGTAAAACTGAAATAGTGCAATAGTGATTGCCGAATGTTGAAAAAAGCGTACGTCGAGGGCAGATTTATTGATGATTATTCAATGAATGGCGATTTCTATTAGTGTTGAGTGTGTTTTTGACGGTAGAAAATGAAACAACCACGTCCGGGGACGTGGTTTTGGCTTACAAAACATCGATTTCCGCGACTGAAGGATAAATCCAGCTTGGCCGAAACGGCATCGAATCAATATCATCCAGGGTCGAGACACCTGACAGCACCAGAATGGTTTCCAGCCCGGCCTGGAAGCCCGCCAGAATATCGGTACGCAGGTTGTCGCCTACAATAACGGTTTGCTCGGAGTGAGCCTGCATTTTGTTGAGCGCCGCGCGAATGATCCACGGGCTGGGTTTGCCAACATAAAACGGCATGCGGCCGGTCATCTTCTCGATACCGGCACAGAGCGCGCCACAGGCAGGATAGAAGCCGCGGCCGTGAGTATCCGGATTGGTGGCGATAAAGCGAGCGCCATTCGCCACAAAAAATGCCGCCTTGTGCATCATTTCCCAGTTATAGGAACGCGTTTCACCAACGATAACAAAGTCGGGATTAACGTCAGTAATGGTGAAACCGGCTTTGTATAATTCATGGATTAGCGCGCCTTCGCCTACCACATAGGCTTTTTTACCTTCCTGACGCTTGAGGAAGTCCGCCGTTGCCATCGCCGAGGTGTAGAACACGCTATCGGGCACATCGACGCCGGCAGTCGCAAAACGGTTGGCCAGATCCTGCCCGGTCTGGGACGGGAAGTTGGTGAGCAGAACCAGCGGCATACCTTTTTCAAGGATGCGGTGAAGAAATTCAGCTGCACCTGGCACGGCAACGTTGTCGTGCATCAGCACGCCATCGATATCACAAATTACATTCTTAATGGTCATGGACTACCCGACATCAAAAAAAGAGGCGTAACTATAAAACGCTGTCAGCTTTCCAGCAAACGCTGTAGCAGGATACCGTTAAGCATGGCGCGTTTTACCAGCGCAAAGGCGCCGATAGCGGAGCGGTCGTTCAGCGTGGAGCGCACCACCGGTAAATTCTGGCGAAACGCCTTCAGCGCCTGGGTATTGATGCAGCCCTCAATGGCGGGCAGCAGCACTTTTTCGGCTTCGGTAATTTCACCGGCGATCACAATCTTTTGCGGGTTAAACAGGTTGATGGCTATCGCGATGGTTTTTCCCAACTGACGCCCCACCTGCTCGATCACTTCACAGCTAAGGGCATCGCCCTTATTGGCTGCTTTGCATATAGCGCCGATTTTACAGTCATCCAGCGTCACCCGGCTCTGGTAGCCCTGTTCCAGCATATGGCGAACCCGGTGCTCAATAGCAGCATTAGCGGCAACCGTTTCCAGACAGCCAAAGTTGCCGCAGTGACAGCGTTCACCCAGCGGATCGACCTGAATATGACCAATCTCGCCAACGTTGCCGTTACGGCCAATAAAGATGCGCCCGTTGGAGATGATCCCGGCGCCCGTTCCGCGGTGGACGCGCACCAGAATGGAGTCTTCGCAATCCTGACTCGCCCCAAAATAGTGCTCCGCCAGCGCCAGGCTGCGGATATCGTGGCCAACAAAGCAGGTTACCGCAAAGCGTTTTTCCAGCGCGTTGATTAAGCCCCAGTTTTCAACCTGAATATGTGGCATATAGCGGATCACGCCGCTTTCCGGGTCAACAAGGCCTGGCAGTATCACTGAAATGGCAATCAGTTCGCGGATTTTGCGCTGGCAGGATTCGATAAACAGCTCAATCGCATTGAGCAGCGCATGTTCAAGCGTCTCCTGGGTGCGTTCCGGCAGGGGATAATGCTCTTCAGCAAGGCTTTTGCTGCTGAGATCGTACAGGGTCAGCGTGGCGTCATGGCGGCCAAGGCGCACGCCAATAGCATGGAAATGACGGGTTTCGGTGATTATCGAGATGGCGCGACGGCCCCCGGTGGAGGCCTGCTGATCCACTTCTTTAATCAGCCCGCGCTCAATGAGCTGACGGGTGATCTTGGTCACGCTGGCGGGGGCAAGCTGGCTCTGTTCTGCAATCTGAATGCGCGAGATGGGTCCGTGCTGGTCAATCAGTCGATAAACGGCAGCGCTGTTCAGCTGCTTAACCAGATCCACATTACCAATTTGAGCTTGTCCGCCAGGTGTCATACGTTTACTTACTCTGTGACGACCTCGTTACCGTTAACGATGGTCTTGATGATTTTATAATCGTGCGTGAATGCGGTGAGGTTAGCCACCATGCCTGGGGCAATGGCACCCAGCTGTTTGTCGACGCCAATCGCGCGGGCCGGGTAGAGCGTTGCCATCCGCAGCACTTCATCGAGGGCAATGCTGCAATGTTCGACCAGATTGCGCACGCCTTCGATCATCGTCAGAGCCGAACCGCTCAGCGTGCCGTTCTCATCCACACACAGTCCATCCCGGTAGTATATTGTTTTACCAGCAAAAATGAACTGTTCAATGTTTGCCCCTGCCGGTGCCGTGGCGTCGGTAACCAGACACAACTTATCGCCTTTCAGGCGCTTGGCGTTACGCACGTTGGCGTAATCCACGTGCAAGCCATCAACAATAATGCCGCAGTATACGTCCGGTTCATCAAAAATTGCCCCGGCCAGGCCTGGTTCTCGCCCGGTAATGTACGGCATGGCGTTGTACAGATGGGTGGCGAAGGTAATACCGGCGCGGAAGCCGACTTTAGCCTCTTTCAGCGTGGCATTGGAGTGCCCGGCAGAGACCACAATCCCGGCACCTGCCAGTTTACGGATAATTTCAGGGTCGACCATTTCGGGCGCCAGGGTCACTTTGGTGATCACATCTGCGTTGGCACACAGGAAATCAACCAGCTCTCCGTCAGGCTGGCGTACGAAGCCTGGGTTATGCGTCCCTTTTTTGACGATGTTCAGCCACGGGCCTTCAAGATGCAGGCCCAGCGCCTGGTGCGGATATTTCGCCAGATACTCGCGCATCACGCGAACACCCTGTTTCATCAGCTCATCGCTGGTGGTAATAAGCGTAGGCAGGTAGCTGGTGCAGCCCGATCTTTCGTTGGCGCGCTGCATAATTTCCAGCGTCTCAACGGTTACGGCTTCTGCCGTATCATTGAACTGGACGCCGCCGCAGCCGTTAAGCTGTACGTCGATAAAACCGGGGGAGATGATTGCTCCATTGAGCGAGCGTTGTTCTATACCCGTTGGCAGTTCGGCCTGCGGGCAGACACGTTCAATCAGGCCATTAGCGATAACAATCGCATGGTCATCCAGAATTTCATGGCCGGTATAAATCCGACCGTGGGTTAAAGCATACATAACGACCCCCGGTTTTAAAAAAAAGCATTCCGTCTCTACGTAAGAGACGGCGTCAGATTACAGACCTTTGATGTTTTCAGCTTCTAATTCGTTGAAGTATTTCAGCGTTTTGACTTTCAGCTCCATGGTGGATGGCTCATCGCACACCACAACGGCTTTCGGATGCAGCTGCAGACAGCTGATGGTCCACATATGGTTGACGTTGCCTTCCACTGCCGCCTGAAGGGCCAGCGCTTTCACACCGCCCAGCACCAGGATCATCACTTCTTCAGCATCCAGCAGGGTGCCCACGCCCACGGTCAGCGCATATTTTGGCACCTGGTTAACATCGCCATCAAAGAAACGGGAGTTTGCAACACGGGTGTCATGCGTCAGGGTTTTGATACGGGTACGGGATGCCAGAGAAGAGGCCGGTTCGTTAAACGCGATGTGACCATCATTGCCTACGCCGCCCATGAACAGGTGGATTTTGCCATAAGCGCGGATTTTTTCTTCGTAATGGCGGCACTCAGCATCGATATCCGGTGCATTTCCGTCCAACAGATTAATATTTGCAGGCTGAATATCAATGTGATCAAAGAAATTGCGGTGCATGAAGCTATGGTAGCTCTCCGGATGATCCTTTGGCAGGCCAACATATTCGTCCATGTTGAACGTAACAACGTGTTCGAAGCTGACCTGGCCCGCTTTATGCATCTCCACCAACGCTTTATAGGCGGTGAGAGGCGTGCCTCCGGTCGGCAGACCAAGCACAAAAGGACGATCGGCTGTTGGTTTGAACGCGTTGATACGGTTTACAATATGGCGAGCAGCCCATTTACCGACTTGTTCTGCAGTTGCCAGGGGGATCAGTCTCATTATTCACCTCTGAAGATTAAGTAAAAAAGTTGGCGGATTGACTGTCTGAGTATGATGTAAGCCTAACCTGGTTCACACCGTAAGGAGGCAATCCGTCCTGATTTTTCGTATCATAAAATAAGTTTTCATTGTTTGCCAGTGTAAGGGAGGGGTTGAAACGATATTTGGTGACAAAACTCACAAAAAATACGCGTTTAATTTGCGATACGAATTAATTTTCCACACACTCATAAAGCCAGTGAATCATCAACTGTACATATAAGTTAATGACACAATAAAAACACAGCTGAGAACACACCTTCAAACGGGGTCTCAAAGGGGGAAGAAAGTGAGCATTTTAGGTTATTTACAAAAGGTTGGCCGCGCCTTGATGGTGCCGGTTGCCACGCTGCCAGCGGCGGCAATTCTGATGGGTGTCGGATACTGGATTGACCCGGTGGGTTGGGGTGGGGACAACGCATTAGCGGCGTTCTTCATCAAGTCTGGTTCTGCGATTATCGATAACATGTCCGTACTGTTTGCCATTGGTGTGGCTTATGGTATGTCCAAAGATAAAGACGGTGCTGCGGCACTGACCGGTTTTGTTGGCTTCCTCGTTTTAACTACGCTCTGTTCGCCGGCTGCGGTGGCAATGATCCAGAAGATCCCAGCGGACCAGGTGCCTGCTGCGTTCGGTAAGATCAGCAACCAGTTCGTCGGTATCCTCGTGGGTATCATCTCCGCTGAACTGTACAACCGCTTCAGTAGCGTAGAGTTGCCAAAAGCGCTCTCCTTCTTCAGCGGTCGTCGTCTGGTGCCGATCCTGACCTCCTTCGTGATGATCGTGGTCGCCTTCATCCTGATGTACGTCTGGCCGGTGATTTTCGACGGTCTGGTGAACTTTGGTGAGCACATCCAGAAGCTGGGCTCCGTCGGTGCGGGCGTGTACGCATTCTTCAACCGTCTGCTGATCCCGGTTGGTCTGCACCACGCGCTGAACTCCGTATTCTGGTTTGACGTTGCCGGTATTAACGATATCCCTAACTTCCTCGGCGGCGCACAGTCCATCGAAGCAGGTAAAGCGGTTGTCGGTATCACCGGTCGTTACCAGGCGGGCTTCTTCCCAATTATGATGTTCGGTCTGCCGGGTGCAGCACTGGCTATCTACCACTGCGCGCGTCCTGAGAACAAAGCGAAGGTACTGGGGATTATGATGGCGGGCGCATTCGCGGCCTTCTTCACCGGTATCACCGAGCCGCTGGAATTCTCCTTCATGTTCGTGGCACCGGTACTGTATGTGATCCACGCTGTGCTGACCGGTATCTCTGTCTTTATCGCCGCAAGCATGCACTGGATTGCCGGCTTCGGCTTCAGTGCGGGTCTGGTGGATATGGTGCTGTCGTCACGTAACCCACTGGCAACCCACTGGTACATGCTGATCCCACAAGGTCTGGTGTTCTTCGCTATCTACTACGTGGTGTTCCGCTTCACGATTACTAAATTCAACCTGATGACCCCGGGTCGTGAACTGGCGGTTGCCGGTAGCGAAGCGGATGGTCAGGACGTTAATGTCAGCGCGGGCAACACGGAAGATGTTTCCGGTCTGGCGCGTCAGTACATCGCTGCGGTCGGCGGTTCAGACAACCTGACCGGTATCGATGCCTGCATCACTCGTCTGCGTCTGAACGTAAAAGACTCTGCTCTGGTTAACGAAGCCATGGCGAAGCGTCTGGGTGCCTCTGGCGTGATTCGCCTGAACAAAACCAGCGTGCAAATCATTGTCGGCTTTGTGGCTGAGAAGATAGCCAACGCCATGAAAACTACCGGCCCAGTAGCCGCCGCAGAAGCCGCTCCGGTCGCTGCTGCAGCCGCACCAACGGCGGTTAAACCGCAGGCGGTGGCTAACGCAACGACTATCGCCGCGCTGGTTTCCCCGGTAACGGGTGACGTGGTAGCTCTGGAACAGGTTCCTGACGAAGCCTTCGCCAGCAAAGCCGTTGGCGACGGTGTTGCGGTAAAACCAACGGAGAAAACCGTGGTTTCTCCGGCAGCGGGCACCATCGTTAAAATCTTCAACACCAACCACGCGTTCTGCCTGGAAACGGAAAAAGGTGCGGAGATCGTTGTCCATATGGGTATCGATACCGTCGCGCTGGGCGGCCAGGGCTTTAAACGCCTGGTGGAAGAGGGGGCAGAAGTGGTGGCTGGTCAGCCGATTCTGGAAATGGATCTCGACTTCCTGAACGCCAATGCGCGCTCCATGATTAGCCCGGTTGTCTGCAGCAACATCGACGACTTTAGCGGCCTGGTCATCAACGCGCAGGGCCAGGTTGTGGCCGGTCAAACCCCACTGTATGAAATTAAAGGCAAATAAGTGCTCCTGAGTTAGCGTTAATGCCTGAGCGGCGGGGATAATCCCCGCCGCTTTTTTTTGCAGCAATCGCCCCGATTATTCTCTGCGAAGACGTTTTATACGTAACTAAAGGTTGTCACTACGCCCGGCTTATAAGATCATATGCCGTTATACGTCGTTTACGCTTTGAGGAATCCACGATGAGTGAGGCAGAAGCCCGCCCAAGCAACTTTATTCGTCAGATCATCGATGAAGATCTGGCCACTGGTAAGCACACTACTGTTCATACCCGTTTTCCGCCGGAGCCGAATGGCTACCTGCATATTGGTCATGCGAAATCGATCTGCCTGAACTTTGGCATCGCGCAAGACTACCAGGGTCAATGCAACCTGCGTTTCGATGACACCAACCCGGTAAAAGAAGACATCGAGTACGTAGAGTCCATTAAGAACGACGTGCAATGGTTGGGCTTCAACTGGTCTGGCGACATCTGCTACTCCTCTGACTATTTTGACCAGCTGTACGCTTATGCGGTTGAACTTATCAACAAAGGTCTGGCCTACGTTGATGAACTCTCTGCTGACGAAATCCGTGAATACCGCGGCTCGCTGACTGCGCCGGGCAAAAACAGCCCTTACCGCGATCGCAGCGTGGAAGAGAACCTGGCGTTGTTCGAAAAAATGCGTGCTGGTGGTTTCGAAGAGGGCAAAGCCTGTCTGCGTGCCAAAATCGATATGGCATCGCCATTTATCGTGATGCGCGATCCGGTGCTGTATCGCATTAAATTTGCCGATCACCACCAGACCGGCAGCAAGTGGTGCATCTACCCGATGTACGACTTCACCCACTGCATTAGCGATGCACTGGAAGGCATTACGCACTCCTTATGTACGCTTGAGTTTCAGGATAACCGCCGTCTGTATGACTGGGTTCTGGATAACATCACTATCCCGGTGCATCCGCGTCAGTACGAGTTCTCTCGCCTGAATCTGGAATACACCGTGATGTCCAAGCGCAAGCTGAACGAGCTGGTGACGGACAAGCACGTTGAAGGCTGGGATGACCCGCGTATGCCGACCATCTCTGGTCTGCGTCGTCGTGGCTACACCGCTGCGGCCATTCGTGAGTTCTGCAAGCGCATCGGCGTGACCAAGCAGGACAACACCATCGAGATGGCATCGCTGGAATCCTGTATCCGTGAAGATCTGAACGACAACGCCCCACGTGCGATGGCGGTTATCGATCCGGTGAAACTGGTTATCGAGAACTACCCGCAGGGTGAAAGCGAGCTGGTGACCATGCCTAACCATCCGAGCAAACCGGAGATGGGCAGCCGTGACGTTCCGTTCAGCGCTGAAATCTGGATCGATCGCGCGGACTTCCGTGAAGAAGCCAACAAGCAGTACAAGCGTCTGGTGATGGGTAAAGAAGTGCGCCTGCGTAACGCCTATGTGATCAAAGCTGAGCGCGTAGAGAAAGACGCGGAAGGCAACATCACCACGATCTTCTGCAGCTACGATGCAGAGACCCTGAGCAAGGATCCGGCTGACGGTCGCAAGGTGAAAGGCGTTATTCACTGGGTTAGCGCCGCACATGCGCTGCCGGTTGAAATCCGTCTGTACGATCGCCTGTTCAGCGTGCCAAACCCGGGTGCGGCAGACAATTTCCTCGACACCATTAACCTGGAGTCGCTGGTCATCAAGCAAGGTTTTGCTGAGCCGTCCCTGAAAGCGGCCGTTGCCGGTAAGGCGTATCAGTTTGAGCGCGAAGGCTATTTCTGCCTCGACAGCCGCTATGCCACTGCGGACAAACTGGTGTTTAACCGTACCGTCGGTCTGCGCGATACCTGGGCAAAAGTCGGCGAATAACCGATGCTTCCCCCCGAGCGCCGCGTAATGCGGCGTTTTTTTTGCTTATCAATCAAGCCATTGCTGGTGTCAATCTTCGTGATGCGAATTAATTGCATTTCCCTCCGCTGTTAGCGTTCTCTCCCTTGCTTCAAATTAATCCCATTCTGTCGCGTATTCATGCAACCACTAAAAATAACTGGCTAATTTTGAAGATTATTTTAATTGATTATTCTGTCGCGCGGCCGTTGTTACAAATGGCAACCAAATATGTGCACTTCGTCATAATCCTGACTTTTGATCGCTAAAAAGGATTGATAATTCGCGTCGCGAAAAATAGTCTACAGGCAGTAGATGTAAATGAGTATTTCTGCTTACGTCGACTTTTTAACTTTTGTTTTTTTCGCCGTTTAAGGCGCTTTTTATACGTCAAAGAGGATTAACTATGCGTACGTTTAGTGGCAAACGTAGTGCGCTTGCGCTGGCTATTGCCGGTGTGACAGCAATGTCTGGTTGGATGGTCTCTCCAAAGGCCCAGGCCGAAGGTTTTGTCGATGATTCAACCCTGACGGGCGGTGTCTATTACTGGCAGCGTGAACGTGACCGTAAAGACGTCGAATCAGACAAATACGAAACTAACCTCGCTCACTCCACCTGGAACGCCAACCTTGATTTCCAGTCCGGCTATGCAGCGGACATGTTCGGTCTTGACCTGGCCGCCTTCACCGCGATTGAAATGGCGGAAAACGGCGACAGCGGACACCCGAACGAAATTGCATTCTCCTCCAGCAACAAAGCCTACAAAGAGGACTGGTCCGGCGATAAGAGCGGGATCAGCCTGTACAAAGCGGCAGCCAAATTTAAATACGGTCCGGCCTGGGCGCGCGGTGGCTGGCTTCAGCCTACTGGTCAAACCTTATTAGCGCCGCACTGGAGCTTTATGCCGGGTACATACCAGGGCGCGGAAGCCGGGGCGAACTTTGACTACGGCGATAGCGGAGCGTTGAGTTTCTCCTACATGTGGACCAACGAGTACAAAGCGCCGTGGCACCTCGAGATGGATAAGTTCTATCAAAACGACAGAAAAACCCGCGTCGACTATCTCCACTCCCTTGGTGCGAAATACGATTTCAAAAACAACCTGATTCTGGAAGCGGCATTCGGTCAGGCTGAAGGCTATATTGACCAGTATTTTGCCAAAGCCAGTTATAAGATGGATGTGGTGGGCGGCCCGCTGTCGACCAGCTATCAGTTCTACGGCACTCGTGATAAAGCCAACGACAGCACTGTCAATGATATCTACGACGGCACCGCATGGCTGCAGGCGCTGACCCTGGGCTATAAAGTCGGGCAGGTGGATTTACGCCTGGAGGGGACTTACGTCAAAGCCGAAGGACAGCAAGGCTACTTCCTGCAGCGTATGACCCCAACCTATGCCTCTTCCAACGGTCGTCTGGATGTCTGGTGGGATAACCGCTCCGACTTTAACGCCAACGGCGAAAAAGCGGTCTTCTTTGGTGCGATGTACGATCTGAGCAACTGGAACATGGCAGGCTGGAGCATCGGTGGCTCGTATGTCTACGCCTGGGATGCGAAGCCAGCGGACTGGGTTATCAACAGCGCGGGCCAGCGCGAAAACAACCCGTCCAACAACATCAAAGAGTCAGCCTATAGCCTGGATGCGATCTACATCCTGCAGGACGGGCGTGCGAAAGGCACTATGTTCAAGCTGCACTTCACCCAGTACGACAATCACTCCAGTATCCCAAGCTACGGCGGCGGTTACGGCAACATCTTCCAGGATGAGCGCGACGTGAAGTTTATGGTTATCGCCCCATTCACTATCTTCTGATGATGCTTCCGGCGGGGGCCACACCCGCCGAAACGGAGACCGCTATGTTGAAAAAAATCCTGTTTGTCGCGTTACTTGCCGCCGGGCTTACCGCCTGTGCAGAGCCGCAGACCCAGAAAGAAGATTCACGTCTGAAAGAGGCTTATAGTGCCTGTATTAATACCGCAGAAGGATCGCCGGAGAAGATCGAAGCCTGCCAAAGCGTGCTGAACGTGCTGAAGCAAGAGAAAGTGCACGAGCAGTTTGCGACCCAGGAAACGATCAGAGTGGCTGATTATCAGGCCTGTATTCAGGCGCGCAAAACCGGACACGATCAGGACGTGACGAAGCGTTGCGACCAAATCTGGAAGGAAATTCGCAGTAATAACAGCAAGTAATCAGCTGTTCTTAAGCCCGGTATGCGTCAGCGCTACCGGGTTTTTTTGCATAAAAAAAGCCAACCGTCAGGTTGGCTTAGCGCGTGCGGATGAATTATTTCGCGTCGTGCGCGTGGTCATCTGCAGTGCAGTCGCCTTCAGCGCAGTGGCCGTACAGGTAAAGACTGTGGTTGGTCAGACGAATGCCGTGACGTGCAGCAATTTCACGCTGACGGGATTCAATAGAGTCGTCGCTGAATTCGATCACTTTGCCGCAATCCAGGCAAATCAGGTGATCGTGATGATGCTGCTGCGTCAGTTCGAAAACGGATTTACCGCCTTCGAAGTTATGGCGTGTAACGATGCCAGCGTCGTCAAACTGGTTCAGTACACGGTACACCGTGGCCAGACCAATCTCTTCGCCCATGTCGATCAGACGCTTGTATAAGTCTTCCGCACTGACATGATGGTTATCCGGACCCTGAAGCACTTCCAGAATTTTTAACCGTGGAAGCGTGACTTTCAGTCCGGCCTTCTTTAATGCGGTATTGTTGTCAGTCATGCGGAATCTGTCCTGTTGCTAAACGATTCACTTCTATAGAAGAAGTGACAGAAAGTGCACCTGAGAGAATGCGTCTCATTATAGAACTGCCATGGCTGAATGAAAACTGCAAGTCTCAAGCAAAGTATGCTTATAAAAACGTGGTACCGCCAACAAACTTGTTACAGGGTGACCCGTTTAATCCTGGTTGATTGTACAGGTATGACAGCAAAAGTTAAAAATTTGTAGCAATTATTTTGATTGATAATACCTATCAATGCGGCGTAACTACAGGTTACGCCGCCACAACATCAGGCGTTGAGGATGTCGTCGAGGTGCAGCTCTTCGCGGATCTGCTTAACCCATTTGTCCACGCGCTCTGCGGTCAGCTCCGGCTGGCGGTCTTCGTCGATAGCCAGGCCCACGAAGTTGTCATCATCAGCCAGACCTTTAGAGGCTTCGAAGTGATAGCCTGCAGTTGGCCAGTGGCCCACGATCACTGCGCCACGCGGCTCAATGATGTCGCGAATGGTGCCCAGCGCATCGCAGAAGTACTCTGCGTAGTCTTCCTGGTCGCCACAGCCGAACAGGGCTACCAGTTTGCCATTGAAGTCGATCTCTTCCAGAGACGGGAAGAAGTCGTCCCAGTCGCACTGCGCTTCACCGTAGTACCAGGTTGGGATGCCCAGCAGCAAGATATCGTAACCTGCGATGTCTTCTTTGCTGCTTTTCGCAATGTCATGCACATCGGCAACGTCTTTACCAAGCTGTTTTTGAATGTTTTTCGCGATGTTTTCGGTGTTACCGGTGTCGCTGCCGAAAAAAATGCCGATGATTGCCATGAGTAAAATAACCTCTTGAAACTTAATAGTATGGTGGCGCAATTTAGCCACGGATAAGGGCAATCATAGCAGAACAGAGAAGCCTGCGGAAACTGCTATCGCGCAGGACTGCACTCTGTGCTACATGAAAGCAACAAGGAGGGGTGTTTTCTGACTTACGCTTTGTCGTGCCATTTCTCGAGCTGCAGGATCAGCATCTCTTCAATAAGCTCACTGCGGCTGATGTCGCGGGCATTTGCCAGCTCGTTCAGCGCATCGACGGCGTCCGCATTGAGTTTCAGCTCGACGCGTTTAAGCCCACGACTTTTATCGCGTTTGAGCTGATTGCGCTTATTAATGCGCAGCTGTTCATCACGCGAATGCGGATTGGTTTTCGGTCGTCCCGGGCGCCGCTCATTCGCGAACAGATCTATTGTTGTGCGGTCCGTGTTTTCTTTGGCCATGATTCTGAGACTTCGGGGGAAACAAGACGCCCTGCTAAAGCCCGGGCGATAAGCGCGCCATCATACATCAGCGAAATCGGCACGCCAACGACTGGTGGCCCGCAGGCGACCAGTCGCTCTCTTTTTAATCAATTTTCGATGTCGGCGAGGTAACGGCGGATGGCACGCAGCACGGCATCGGGCTTTTCGGCATGCACCCAGTGCCCGGCACCGGCAATCACATGCGCCCGCGCCTGTGGGAATTGCGCCAGCAGCGCGTCCCGATACGCTTCGGTGACGTAGGGCGAATTGCCGCCGGGAATAAACAGCGCCGGGTGCGACCAGGCCGGCACCGGCTGCCAGCCAACGATGTTGCTGTACTGATCCCACAGCGCCGGCACGTTAAAGCGCCACTCACCGTCCACGAAGGATTTCAGCAGAAACTGCACCACACCTTCTTCATCAAGGTGCTCACGCATCACCGTGGCGGCCTGCTGGCGGGTGCTGACCCCGGCCTCTGTAACGGCATTAATCGCGGCGAAAATCTCATCGTGGCGGCGCACGGCATAATCCACCGGGGCCACGTCGATCACCACCAGACCGTCAATACGTTCAGGTGCAAGCGCGGTTAGCGCCATCACCGCTTTACCGCCCATGGAGTGGCCGACAAGCGTCGCCTTTTCAATATTGTGGGCGTCCAGCGTATCGAGCAGATCCTGGGCCATATCGGCATAGGTCATCTGTACCGAGCGCGGGGACTGACCATGGTTACGCATATCCACCTGCAGGAGAGCGTGGTCCGTCACCAGATCCCGTGCCAGCACGCCGAGGTTGTCCAGGCTGCCAAACAGGCCATGAACCAGCACGATGGGAGAATTATTGTGCGGCGATTGTGCAGATTGCGCTCGGGTATTCAATTTCATGGCAAAGTTCTTTTTTTACGTATGTCAGGTTAGGGTATCATGTTGACCATTCTGCCGCCCGGCTGCAAGGAAACAGTTAAATCTGACTTTTGCCGCCACCCTGGCTTGACGCTATCCGCTGTTGGGTTTTGACCTTATACTCCCAACAACTTGTATTCAGATAAGATATCGCACTGGATTAAGATGAAAACAATCGAAGTTGATGACGAGCTTTATCAGTTTATTGCCAGCCAGACACGGCATATCGGTGAAAGCGCGTCCGACATTTTACGGCGCATGCTGAAAATTGCCGCCGCCTCACAGTCCACCGCGCCTGTCGTCAAAGAAGTGCGCCAGCCAGCCGTTGTCGCGCAGCAAAAGCCGCTGAACCCGGCAAAAGACAATGTGCGTGCGATGCGCGAGCTGCTGCTGTCTGATGAATACGCGGAACAGAAAAAAGCCGTTAACCGCTTTATGCTGGTGCTGTCTACACTCTATTCACTGGACAACAAAGCGTTTGCCGACGCCACCGAGTCCCTGCACGGTCGAACTCGCGTTTACTTCGCTGTCGATGAGCAGACGCTTTTACAGAATGGTAATCAAACTAAACCCAAACAGCTCCCTGGTACCCCGTACTGGGTGATCACCAATACCAATACCGGACGCAAGCGCGGCATGATCGAACACATCATGCAGTCGATGCAGTTCCCGGTGGAATTGACTGATAAGGTTTGCGGTACAATTTAACCCTTGCATCAGAAGGACCAGGCAATGGCAAATCACAATCGTGCGGGTCAGCCTGCACAACAGAGCGATTTGATTAACGTCGCCCAGCTTACCGCCCAGTACTACGTGCTGAAGCCGGAAGTGGGTAATGCAGAACACGCAGTGAAGTTTGGTACGTCAGGTCACCGTGGCAGCGCGGTTCGCCAAAGCTTTAACGAACCGCACATTCTGGCCATTGCCCAGGCCATCGCGGAAGAGCGCGCCAAAAATGGCGTCACCGGTCCGTGCTACGTCGGTAAAGACACGCACGCGCTGTCAGAGCCTGCTTTCATTTCCGTACTGGAAGTGCTGGCGGCCAACGGCGTGGACGTGGTGATTCAGGAAAACAACGGCTATACGCCGACCCCTGCAGTGTCGAACGCTATTCTGGTGCATAACCAGCAGGGCGGGGCGCAGGCAGACGGGATTGTGATCACCCCGTCGCACAACCCGCCGGAAGATGGCGGCATCAAATATAACCCGCCTAACGGTGGCCCGGCTGACACCAACGTCACCAAAGTGGTGGAAGACCGCGCCAACGCTCTGCTGGCCGACGGCCTGAAAGGCGTGAAGCGGATCACGCTGGGCGAGGCGATGGCCTCCGGTCACGTGAAAGAGCAGGATCTGGTGCAGCCGTTTATTGAAGGGCTGGCGGATATCGTCGATATGGCTGCAATCCAGAAAGCCGGTCTGAAGCTTGGCGTTGACCCGCTTGGCGGCTCCGGTATCGAATACTGGCAGCGTATTGCGGCGCACTACAAGCTGGATCTGACCATTGTTAACGATCAGGTCGATCAGACCTTCCGCTTTATGCACCTTGATAAAGACGGCGCGATCCGTATGGACTGCTCTTCCGAGTGTGCGATGGCCGGTCTGCTGGCGCTTCGCGATAAGTTCGACCTCGCGTTTGCCAACGACCCGGACTATGACCGCCACGGGATCGTCACCCCTGCGGGCCTGATGAACCCGAACCACTATCTGGCGGTGGCGATCAACTACCTGTTCCAGCATCGTCCACAGTGGGGCAAAGATGTGGCCGTCGGTAAAACCCTGGTCTCCTCGGCGATGATCGACCGCGTGGTTAACGATTTGGGTCGCAAACTGGTCGAAGTACCGGTTGGCTTCAAGTGGTTTGTTGACGGTCTGCACGACGGCAGCTTCGGTTTTGGCGGTGAAGAGAGCGCGGGCGCTTCCTTCCTGCGCTTCAACGGCACGCCGTGGTCCACCGACAAAGACGGCATCATCATGTGCCTGCTGGCGGCAGAAATTACGGCAGTAACCGGGAAGAATCCGCAGGAGCACTACAACGAGCTGGCAGCCCGTTTCGGTGCCCCAAGCTACAACCGTCTGCAGGCATCGGCCACGTCTGCGCAGAAAGCCGCGCTGTCTAAGCTTTCGCCAGAAATGGTCAGCGCCAGCACCCTGGCGGGTGACCCGATCACCGCACGTCTGACGGCCGCACCAGGTAATGGTGCGTCGATTGGTGGGCTGAAAGTGATGACCGACAACGGCTGGTTCGCGGCGCGTCCATCCGGTACGGAAGATGCGTACAAAATCTACTGTGAAAGCTTCCTCGGCGACGAACACCGTCAGATGATTGAGAAAGAAGCAGTTGAAATTGTCAGTGAAGTATTGAAGAACGCATAAGTGTGGCTTGTGCGCCGGGCGGCACGGCGTTTGCCCGGCCTACGGCATCCAGAAACGGCAACCTTCAGGTTGTAATGCCAGTCAGTTAAGCAACTGACTGGCCCTTTTTCGGGGCTGTGGTGTACCTCCAGGGCCTCTCCTTTACCACCCTCGGGAAGGCCCTTTCCCTTCTTGTCGGCAGCCTGACCATCTGACCCATACTTTCAAGATCACGCATCAGCTCCGGGATACGCCCCGGTGATGCGCCCTGCAGGGTCATCAGCATTCGCATCACCATTCCGCAAGACTCTGAGAAGCTCAACTGATTCGGCCAGTAGCCTTTCAGATGCCCCGCCATTTTAATCATCTGATATCTCACCAGATTATACGCCAGTAATACGCCCCACAGCTCCTGCTCCACAAGCTCCGGCTTTTTACTTCTCAGCGTC